>CANHSE010000067.1 GCA_947463025.1 Comamonadaceae bacterium | reverse complement strand
CGGGAGCGCCGCACCAACCCCTACGTCGGCGGCACCTGAGGCAACGGGGACTCAGCGCCGGCCGACGGCCTGCTCGTAGAGCCCCTGCACGCGCGGCACGTTGTCCTGCAAGCGCGCAATACGCTCGGGCCCGCGCGGGTGGGTCGACAAAAAAGCCGGCCCACCACTGCCCCCCGCGGCGCGCCCCATCTTCTCCCACAGGCTGATCGCCGACTGCGGCAGGTAGGCGCCACGCGCGGCCAGCTCCAGTCCGACCAGGTCGGCATCAATCTCGTCTTCGCGGCTGAAACGCAGCGACAGCAACTGCGTGCCGACGTCCGCCGCGATGCTTCCCAGCTGGCCCAGCCCCAGCACCTGCGACAGCACCGACAAGCCGATGCTGGTGCCCTGGGTCTTGGCGATGCGGGCCCGCGCGTGTTCGCGCAGCGCGTGCGCCATCTCGTGCCCCATCACCATCGCGGCTTCGTCGTCGGTGAGCGCGAGCTGGTCCAGGATGCCGGTGAAAAAAGCGATCTTGCCCCCCGGCATGCAAAAGGCGTTGATCTGCTTGCTGCCGATCAGGTTGATCTCCCAGCGCCAGCCGCGCGCGCGGTCGTTCCAGCGCGCGGCATAGGGCACCAGGTCCTGCGCGATACCACGCAGGCGTTTCAACTGCGGATGCCCCTCGGACGCGAGCGCGCCTTGCTGGCGGGCCTGGGCGATCATCTGGCTGTATTGCTGTCCGGCCGCGGCCTCGAGCTCGCCGGCCGGCACCAGGTTGCGAAGGCGCGAGGCCTCGTCCACCTGCACCTGGGCCAGGGCCGGTGCGGCCGCCGCCGCGCCCGCGGCTAGCAAAAAGGCGCGCCTTGGCATCCAGCGATGCGACGCGGGCGGGTGGAGGGACTCGGCCACCCCGGGGGCGCCGTAGCAGGCCAGGCACATATCAGCCTGGACCGAGCCGCGTGTGACAGGCGTGGAGATGCATAGCTCCCATGATAATGACGACACCCTATGGCCCCCACAGAGACCCCTTCCCCGCCGCCGCCTTCGGGCCTCGCCGCCTGGCTCGCCGCGCTGCGCGTCTACCTCGAACCCGCCACGCTGCGGATGTTGTTCCTGGGCTTCTCGGCAGGCCTGCCCCTGCTGCTGGTCCTGGGCACGCTGGGCTTTCGTCTGCGCGAGGCCGGTATCGACCGAACCACCATCGGCTATCTGTCTTGGGTCGGTCTGGCTTATGGCTTCAAGTGGGCCTGGGCGCCGCTGGTCGATCGCCTGCCGCTGCCGGGGCTCACGCACTGGCTGGGTCGGCGACGCAGCTGGCTGCTGCTGTCGCAGCTCGTGATCGCCGGCGGCCTGGTGGGCATGGCCCTGAACGATCCGAAGCTGCAGTTACACGCGGTGGTGGTGTGCGCGCTGGTGGTGGCCTTCGCCTCGGCCACCCAAGACATCGCCCTGGATGCCTATCGCATCGAATCCGCCGACACCGAGCGGCAAGCGGCGCTGGCTGCGGCCTATCAAGGCGGCTACCGCCTGGCCATGATCTGGGCCGGCGCGGGCGTGCTGTGGATCGCCGCGCGCGCCGAAGTGGCCAACGCCGCGGCCTACCAGCACGAAGCCTGGCAACTGGGCTACCTGGCGATGGCGGCCTCCATGCTGGTGGGCGTGATCACCGTGCTGCGTTCGCCCGAGCCGGCGCACCGCGTCCTGCCCCCGGCACGCAACCTTGTGGCCTGGCTGCGCGAGGCCGTGCTCGAGCCCTTCGCCGATTTCCTGCGCCGCTACCGGGGGCAGGCCCTGATCGTGCTGGCGCTCATCGCTGTCTATCGCATCAGCGACGTGGTCATGGGCATCATGGCCAACCCGTTTTATGTGGACATGGGCTTTACCAAGAGCGAGGTCGCAGCGGTCACCAAGTTCTATGGCGTCATCATGACGCTCGTGGGCGCCTTCGTCGGCGGCGTGCTGGCCCTGCGCCTGGGGGTGATGCGGGTACTGATGCTGGGCGCGGTGCTCAGTGCCGCGACCAACCTGCTGTTTGTGTGGCTCTCTTCGCGCGGGCATGACGTACAGGCCCTGGTCTTCGTGATCTCGGCGGACAACCTGGCCTCGGGCATCGCCTCGGCGGCCTTCATCGCCTACCTCTCGGGCCTGACCAACATCAGCTACTCGGCCACGCAGTACGCGCTTTTTAGCTCGATCATGCTGCTGGCGCCCAAGTGGCTGGCGGGCTTCTCGGGCCAGTATGTCGACCACTTCGGCTACGGAAACTTCTTCCTGGCCACAGCGGCTCTGGGCGTGCCGGTGCTGCTGCTGGTGGGGCTGGCGGCGCGGGTGAAGGTAAAGGCGGCTGCCGGCTAAGCAGCCGGCGCCGGGGCGGCGCTCAGTGCCCGCCGCCGAAATGTTCGCCGGCCTTGAGCCGGTACACCGTGCCGCAGTAGGGGCAGCGTGCCTCGCCCGTGTGCGCCACATCCAGAAAGACGCGCGGGTGGCCATTCCACAGCTTCATGCCGGCCTTGGGGCTGGGGCAGAACACCCCGCCATGGCCATTGAGGTCCTTGGCCAGAAGCTCGACGACGGTCTCCGGCTTGGAAGCGGTAGCAGTCATGCGCGCCGTCCTCAGACCAGGGTGAGCCAGTGGGCGTACTTGGGGTTGCGCCCGTTCACGATGTCGAAGAAAGCAGTCTGGATCTTCTCGGTGATCGGGCCGCGCGAGCCAGCGCCGATCTGCACGCGATCGAGTTCGCGGATCGGGGTCACTTCAGCGGCCGTGCCGGTGAAGAAGGCTTCGTCCGAGATGTAGATCTCGTCGCGGGTGATGCGCTTTTGCACGATCTCGATGCCCAGGTCCTGGCAGATGTGAAACACGGTGTTGCGCGTGATGCCATTGAGCGCGCCAGCCGACAGGTCGGGCGTGTAGACCTTGCCGTCCTTGATCACGAAGATGTTCTCGCCCGCGCCTTCGCTCACGAAGCCCGAGGTGTCCAGCAGCAGGGCCTCGTCGTAGCCATCGTCGGTGGCTTCCATGTTCGCGAGGATGGAGTTGGTGTAGTTGCTCACCGCCTTGGCCTGCGTCATGGTGATGTTGACGTGGTGGCGCGTGTAGCTCGAGGTCTTGACGCGGATGCCGCGCTTCATGCCCTCTTCGCCCAGGTAGGCGCCCCATTCCCAGGCAGCCACCATCAGATGGATGGTGTTGCCTTTGGGGGACACGCCGAGCTTTTGCGAACCGATCCAGATCAGGGGGCGCAGGTAGCCGCTTTCCAGCTTGTTGGCGCGCACCACGGCGCGTTGGGCCTCATTCACCTGCTCCTTGGTGAACGGGATGTTCATGCGCAGGATCTTGCCGCTATTGAAGAGGCGGTCGGTGTGTTCCTGCAGGCGGAAGATGGCGGTGCCCTTGGGGGTCTTGTACGCACGGACTCCCTCGAACGCGCCGCAGCCATAGTGCAGGGTGTGGGTCAGGACGTGGATCTTGGCGTCGCGCCACTCCACCATCTGACCATCCATCCAGATCTTGCCGTCGCGGTCGGCCATGCTGGGAACAACACTCATGTTTCTTCCTTCGGGGGTCAGGAGGACCCAAAGCCGCGATTTTAGTCGGCGGCCGGGACCGTACTGGGCGTGGGGGTCTCGGGGTCCGGGCGCACCATCTGCCAGGTGGTCAGGCGCCCATTGACGAATTCGCAGGTGACGTGCGAACCGCTGGTGTCACCCCAGCGAAAGACCTCGGGCTGGGCGTCCGGCGCCGAACGCAGCTCGCCCAGGGCGCGGGTCAGGGCCAGCACCTTCAGCAGCGGCATGCCGGCCTGCAGCTTCGCATTGAGCATGACGGCGCTGCCCACATGACCCACCGGCCGCTCCGAAGCCTGTTTGAGCACGTGCATCAGACGGGTGAAGTGCAGCAGCACCCACATGACAACGCCACCCGACACCACAGCCACACCGGGCCAACCATACGCACGCCACGCCGCGGCCACCAGGACCACGCCGGCGATGGAAACAAGGATCTTTTGCCAGTTCATGGGGCGCGATTGTCGGTGATGCACGCGGTCCTGGACTTCAGCCTAGCCCCCGCACCACCTCCATCGCCTCTTCGATGCGGTCCACGGGATGGATCGTCAGACCCTCGAGTTCGCGGCTGCCTTTCTTGGGCGCATTGGCGCGCGGCACCACCGCCACCGAAAACCCCAGCTTGGCCGCCTCACGCAGGCGCTCCTGCCCGCGTGGCGCCGGGCGTACCTCGCCGGCCAGGCCCACTTCGCCAAAGGCGATGAAGCCCTTGGGCAAGGCCCGCCCCCGCAGCGACGAGGTGATGGCCAGCATCACTGACAAATCGGCGGCCGGCTCGCTGATACGCACGCCACCCACCGCGTTGACGAAGACGTCCTGGTCCATGCAAGCCACGCCCGCATGGCGATGCAGCACCGCCAGCAACATGGCCAGACGATCACGCTCCAGGCCTACCGACAAGCGCCGCGGGCTGGGTCCGCCCGTGTCGACCAGGGCCTGAATCTCCACCAGCAGGGGCCGCGTGCCCTCCAGCGTCACCAGCACGCAGCTGCCTGGCACGGGCTCGGCATGCTGCGACAAGAAGATGGCGCTGGGGTTGGCCACCCCGCGCAGACCCTTCTCGGTCATGGCAAAAACGCCGATCTCGTTGACCGCGCCAAAGCGGTTCTTGATGGCGCGTACCAGGCGAAAGCTCGAATGCGTGTCGCCCTCGAAATACAGCACGGTGTCGACCATATGCTCCAACACGCGCGGGCCGGCCAGCGCGCCTTCCTTGGTCACATGACCCACCAGCACGATGCAGGTGCCGCTGGCCTTGGCCGCGCGCGTGAGGTGGGCCGCGCATTCGCGCACCTGGGCCACCGAGCCGGGGGCGGAGGTCAGTTGATCTGAATACACCGTCTGGATGGAGTCGATCACCGCCACCGCAGGCTGCGTGGAGGCCAGCGTAGCCAGGATCTTCTCCAGATTGATCTCGGCTTGCACCTTCACCTGCGACTGCACCAGCCCCAGGCGGCGCGAACGCAAGGCCACCTGTGCGCCCGACTCTTCGCCTGTCACATACAGCGTGGACACCTGCGCGCGCTGCAGGCCATCGAGCGCTTGCAGCAGCAAGGTGGACTTGCCGATGCCGGGGTCGCCGCCCATCAGGACCACGCCGCCCTCGACGATGCCGCCGCCCAGCACACGATCGAGTTCATCGATACCGGTGGGCGTGCGCGCGACGTCGGCCGCCTCGATGTCCGCCAGCACGGCGACGGGCGCCGACTTGGCCAAGGCGGCAAAGCGGTTCTTGCCGGGCGCAGAGGCGCCCTCGGCCACGCTTTCGATCAGGGTGTTCCAGGCTTCGCAGTGTGGGCACTTGCCGAGCCAGCGCGGGCTGGTGCCACCGCATTCGGTGCAGGTGTAGATCGTCTTTTCCTTGGCCATGGCCGATTGTCCTCAGAAAAGCCGGCCGAACACCTCCCGTAACATCGGATCCCATGAAAGTCTGCATTTACGGCGCGGGCGCCATCGGCGGCTGGATCGGGGCGCGCCTGGCGCGCCAGGGCGCGCACGTCAGCGCCGTGGCCCGCGGCGCCACGCTGGCGGCCCTGAAGGACAAGGGCCTGCGCCTGGACATCCAAGGCGAGCACCTCGTCGTGCCGGTGCAGGCCAGCGCGCACGCCGCCGACCTGGGCGTGCAAGACCTGGTGGTCGTGGCCGTCAAGGCCCCCGCCATGGCCGCCGTCGCGGCGGGCATCGGCCCGCTGCTGGGGCCCCACACCGTCGTCCTCACCGCCATGAATGGCGTGCCCTGGTGGTTCTTTGACGGCTTTGGCACGCTGGCGGGCACCCGGCTGCAGGCGGTAGACCCCGAAGGCGCGATCGCCCGCAACATCCCCGCGCATCACATCGTGGGCGGTGTGGTGCATGCCAGCTGCGCGCTCGAAGGCCCAGGGCATGTGCGGCATCACTTTGGCAACGGCCTGATCCTCGGCGAGCCCTCGGGCCAAGCCACGCCGCGCGCGCAGGCGCTGGTGGATACGCTCAAGACCGCCGGCTTCGACGCTACGCTGTCCGCGCAGATCCAGAAGGACGTTTGGTACAAGCTCTGGGGCAATATGACGGTCAACCCGGTGAGCGCGATCACGGGCGCCACCACCGACCGGATCATGGACGACCCGCTGGTGCGCGGCTTCATCTCGCAGGTGATGCTCGAGGCCCGCGAGATCGGCGCGCGTATCGGCATCCCCATCGCCCAAGAACCCGAAGACCGCCACGCGGTGACGCGCAAGCTCGGCGCCTTCAAGACCTCGATGCTGCAGGACGTGGAAGCCGGCCGACCGATCGAACTCGATGCCCTGGTGACCGTGGTGCAGGAGATCGGTCGCCTCACGCAGGTGCCTACACCCTGTACCGACGCCCTGCTCGGTCTGGCCCGCCTGCACGCGCGCATGCGCGGTCTGTACTAAGTCCGAAATGACGCCCCCGATACGCGCGCTCAGTAGCGCCGCTTTCGCCACGGTCTTGCTGGTGGCTTTCCTCATGGGCGCCAACCATGTGGCGGCGCGCATCGCGTTCAACCACGGCGTCGACGTCGGCACCGCGGTGCTGTTTCGAAGCGCGGGCACAGCCTTGGTGGTGCTGGCGATCGTGTGGGCCCAAGGCGTACGCGTGCAGGCCACCTCGCGCCAGAAGGCCGTGATCGTGGGCATGGGCCTGATGATCGGCGCGCAAAGCCTGCTGCTGTATTCGTCGGTGGCGCGCCTGCCGGTGGCCCTGGCACTGCTGGCATTCAACACCTATCCGATCAGCGCGGCGCTGTGGTCCTGGGGCCTGTGGGGGCAACGGCCCGAGCGGGCGATTGCGCTGGCCATGCCGGTGATCCTGCTCGGTCTGGCGCTGGCCCTGGACGTGTTCGGCGCCTCGTCCGGTCTGGGCGCGAGCGGCCAGTGGGCGCACATCGGTGCGGGCGTGGCCTTCGCCCTCGGGGCCTCGGCCGTGTTCGGATTGACCCTGGCCCTGACGCAGCATGAAGTGGCGGCCCTCGACGGGCGCGTGCGCACTGTCTCCACTTTGGCTCTGGCCGGCGCGGTGGCGGCCGTCGTGGTCATGTCGCAGGGCGGGCCGCGCCTGCCGCAGGACACCACAGGCTGGGCCGGCTTGCTGGGTCTGACCGCGTTTTACGGCACCGCCTTCACCATCTTGTTTACCGTGCTGCCCCGCCTGGGCATCGTGGGCAACTCGGCCCTCATGAGCGTCGAGCCCGTGTTCGCCCTGGTGCTGGCCTGGCTGCTTCTGGATCAGGCCATCGCGCCGGTGCAGCTGGTGGGGGCGCTGATCGTGGTGGGTGCGGTGGTGGCCTTGGGGATGCGCCGCAAGCGTTAGACACGTCCGCAGCGCGGGTGCATCAGTCGGTCAGCACCGGCACGCGCGGCGCCAGCGCGCACAGCAACTCATAAGACACCGTGCCCGCCGCATGGGCCACCTCGTCGACCGGCAGCACCGACCCGCGCGGGCCACGGCCCCACAGCGTGACCTCGGCGCCAATGCCAGCGGGGGACAGCTCGGTGAGATCGACCGCCATCATGTCCATGCTCACGCGCCCCAAAGTGCGGGTGCGCAGGCCATCGACCAACACCGGCGTGCCGGTGGGCGCGTGGCGCGGGTAGCCGTCGGCATAGCCGCAGGCCACCAGGCCAATGCGCATCGCAGCGGGCGCAGTGTAGGTACTGCCGTAACCCACCGTATCACCCGCCACCAGGTGTTGCACGCTGATGATGCGAGAGGACAGGGTCGAGGTCGGCGCAATGCCCCAGTGCGCGATGTCGTGAGTCGGATAGTCCGGCGCACCGCCATACAAGGCGATGCCGGGGCGTATCCAGTCAGCCCGCACCGCGCCATCGTCGGCAAAGCGCAGCGCCGCCGCACTGTTGGACAGGCTGCGCTCGCCGGGCAAATCGTGTGTGGCGTCGGCGAAGACGCGCATCTGGTGGGCGATACCACGTGCGGTGTCGGCATCGCTGAAGTGCGTCATCAGCGTGATCTCATCGACCTGCGGCAGTGCGTTCAGGCGCGTCCAGGCGCCGCGAAAGGCTTGCGGTGCAAAGCCCAAGCGGTTCATGCCGGAATTCATCTTGAGAAAGACGCGATGCGGCGCATGCGTCTTGTGCACCGCCAGCATGTCAATCTGCTCCTCGCAGTGCACGGTGTGCCACAGCGACAGACGCGAGCACAGCTCGAGGTCGCGCGTGTCGAACACGCCTTCGAGCAACAGCACCGGCCCGCGCCAGCCCAGGGCACGTACGCGCTCGGCCTCGGTCAGATCGAGCAGCGCGAAGCCATCGACTGCACGAAAGGGCTCATAAACCCGCTCGATGCCATGGCCATAGGCATCGGCTTTGACCACGCCCCAAACGCGGGCATCGCCAGCGGCCCTGCGCAATCGCGCGAGGTTGGCGCGCAGCGCCTCGGTGTGGACAGTGGCCTGAATCGGACGGGGCATGAAAAATGAGGGCAGCGGGAGAGGGTTGTCACTCGAATTGTGGCACTACAGCGCGTGATATAACCGCCCGACCTTTTCGGAGACAAGCATTACCTCGCGCGTTCTTTCTGCGCACGCGGCCCCTCACGCATGAAGCGCGGTTTCTACACCATCATGTCGGCGCAGTTCTTCTCGTCGCTGGCCGACAACGCGCTGTTCGTCGCCGCCGTTGAACTTCTGCGAACCGGCGGTGCGCCCGAGTGGCAACGCGCCGCCCTGGTGCCCATGTTCGCGCTGTTCTACGTGGTGCTCGCGCCCTTCGTCGGCGCCTTCGCCGACGCCCTGCCCAAGGGGCGGGTGATGTTCATCAGCAACTCGATCAAGGTGGTGGGCTGCCTGATGATGCTGTTTGGCGGCCACCCGCTGCTGGCCTATGCGGTGGTCGGCCTGGGCGCTGCGGCCTACTCGCCGGCCAAGTACGGCATCCTCACCGAGCTGCTGCCGGTCTCGCAACTGGTCAAGGCCAATGGCTGGATCGAAGGGCTCACCATCGCCTCCATCATCCTGGGCATCCTGCTGGGGGGCACCTTGATCAGCCAAGCGGTCTCGGCACCTTTGCTGGCCCTGGACTTCCCGGCCCTCAACACCGGCATCGACACCTCGCCCGAAGCGGCGATCGCACTGCTGATCGCCGTCTACCTGCTGGCGGCCTGGTTCAACACCCGCATCCCGCACACCGGCGTCGAGATGCGCCCCATGCCGCGCAATGCGATGGCCCTGCTGCCCGATTTCTGGAGCTGCAACACCCGTCTGTGGCGTGACAAGCTGGGGCAGATCTCGCTGTCCACCACCACCTTGTTTTGGGGGGTGTCGGGCAATCTGCGCTACATCATCCTGGCCTGGGCCGGCGCAGCGCTCGGCTACGGCACCACCCAGGCCTCGGCACTGACCGGCGTGGTGGCGGTGGGCACGGCGGTGGGGGCGGTGGTGGCCTCCATGCGCATGCGCCTGGACATGGCCACCAGCGTCATGCCCCTGGGCATTGGCATGGGCCTGCTGGTGATCTTGATGAACTTCATCGACAACGTCTGGGTGGCCGCGCCGTTCCTGATCCTGCTGGGGGCGCTGGGCGGCTTCCTGGTGGTGCCGATGAACGCCTTGCTGCAGCATCGGGGCCACAACCTCATGGGCGCCGGCCGCTCGATCGCGGTGCAAAACTTCAACGAACAGGCCTGCATCCTGGGCCTGGGCGCGCTCTACGCGCTGTCCACCGGCGTGGGCATGTCGGCCTTCGGTGCGATCACCGGCTTTGGCCTGATCGTGGCGGGTGTGATGTGGCTGATTCAGCGCTGGCACGCAAGCAACCTCGTCAAGCACAAACCCGAAGTCGACCGCCTGCTCGAGATCGCGCGCCACGACAACTCGCATGGTTGACGGCGGCACGCTGCGGCCGGCGGCGGCCCTGCTGGTCAACGCGTTCGTCTGGGGCGTCTCCTGGTGGCCGTTTCGCGAACTGCAAGCGCAAGGCCTGCATCCGCTGTGGGCGACGGCGGGCGTCTACCTCCTGACCCTGGTCGCCTTCCTGGCCTTGCGCCCGCAGGTGCTGCGCCAATGCGCGGGGCACCCGCTGCTGTGGGCGCTGGCCTTGGTGGCGGGCCTGACCAATGTGGGCTTTAACTGGGCGGTCACTGTGGGTGACGTGCTGCGGGTGGTGCTGCTGTTTTACCTGATGCCCGCCTGGTCGGTGCTACTGGCCTGGCCCCTGCTGCGTGAGCGGCCCACGCCGGCCAGCCTGCTGCGGCTGGCGCTGGCGCTGGTGGGTGTCGTGGTGGTGCTCGATGCGGGCGCAGCGGGCTGGCCGGTGCCGCGCAGCGTTGCCGACTGGCTGGCGCTGATGGCTGGCTTTTGCTTTGCGTTCACCAATGTGTTGCTGCGCAAGATGGACCAAGTGCCCGCGCCGGCGCGGGTGATGGCCATGTTTGCTGGCGGCGCGTTGCTGGCGACTGCCACCGCCAGCATCGGCCTGGCGCAGGGGCTGATCGCCGCGCCGCAGATGCAGGCCAGCGGTGTGCCGGTGGCCCTGCTGCTCGGCGTGGCGTTCCTGTTCGGAAATGTGGCCCTGCAATACGGCGCGGCCCGCCTGCCAGCGCACACCACCGCGCTGATCATGCTGTCCGAGGTGGTGTTCGCCAGCGTGTCGTCCATCGCGCTGGGCGCTGCAAGCCCAACGCTGCACACCGCGGTCGGCGGCATGCTCATTCTTGCGGCGGCGGTAGGGTCAGCATGGCCGACGCGGCGCGAAGCCAGCGCACAATAAGCGCATGACTGCTGCCAACCTCTACGACTTCGACGTCACCCGCATCGATGGCCAGCCGGTGTCGCTCGCGCAGTACCGCGGCCAAGTGATGCTGATCGTCAATACCGCCAGTGCCTGCGGCTTCACGCCGCAGTTCGCTGGCTTGCAGACCTTGCACACCACGTACGGCGACCGCGGCCTGGCGGTCTTGGGCTTCCCCTGCAACCAGTTCGGTCGACAAGATCCGGGCAGTAACGAATCCATCGGCCAGTTCTGCCAACGCAATTTCGGCGTGAGCTTTCCGATGATGGCCAAGATCGATGTCAACGGCGATGCCGCTGCCCCCCTGTACCGGTGGCTGACCGAACAGGCGCCGGGCCTGCTGGGCACGCGCGCGATCAAATGGAACTTCACCAAGTTCCTGATCGGGCGCGATGGCCGGGTAATTCGACGCTACGCACCAACCGACGCGCCCGCCAAGCTGGCGCGTGACATCGAAGCGGCGCTGTCTGGCTAAGCCGGGCGCCTCCTTATCCCACCCACCTTCTTTTCACACTCGGCACCGTCTGACACGGCTGCCTTCCTGTCTTTGCTGCCATGCGCAAACCCCTGACGTTGCACCGCCTGCGTGAGATGCACGCCGTCGGCGAGAAGATCGCCATGCTCACGTGCTACGACGCGGCCTTCGCGCGTGTGCTCGACGAAGCCCAGGTCGACTGCCTGCTGGTGGGCGATTCGCTGGGGATGGTGGTGCAGGGCCACGCCACCACCGTGCCCGTCACGCTGACCGACATGGCCTACCACGTGGCCTGCGTCGCGCGGGGCAACCGCAGCGCCTGGCTGATCGGCGACCTGCCCTATGGCAGCTACCACGCCAGCCCCGAACAGGCGATGGTCAGCGCAGTGACGCTGATGCAAGCCGGCGCGCAGATGGTCAAGCTCGAAGGCGGCGGTTGGACCGCCGAGACCGTACGCTTTCTGGCCGAACGCGGCATCCCCGTGTGTGCGCACTTGGGCCTGACCCCGCAGTCGGTGCATGCGCTGGGCGGCTGGCGCGTGCAGGGGCGTGATGCGGCGGGCGCGGCCACGCTCCTGGAACAGGCGCGTGCGCTGCAGGCGGCGGGCGCGGCGATGCTGGTGATCGAGCTGGTGCCCGCCGCCCTGGGCGCGCAGATCACGCAGGCCCTTAACATTCCCGTCATCGGCATAGGCGCGGGCCCGGATTGCAGCGGGCAGGTGCTGGTGACCCACGACATGCTGGGCCTGGGCCCAGATAAACCCGCACGCTTCGTACGCAATTTCATGGACAAGGCCGTCAGCGTGTCGGATGCTGTGCGCGCTTATGTACACGCCGTGAAGACCGGGCACTTTCCCGAAGTGCCGACGCACACCTACTGACCCACCCTCCGATTCCGACAGACCATGAAACTCGTCCACACCCTTGGCGAGCTGCGCGATGTTTTGGCGCATGCCCAACGCCCCGCCTTCGTGCCCACCATGGGCAATCTGCACGCCGGACACCTGGCCTTGGTCAAGCTGGCGCGCCAGCAGGGCGATGTCACCGTCTCCAGCATCTTCGTCAACCGCCTGCAGTTTTTGCCGAATGAAGATTTCGACCGATACCCGCGCACGCTGGCGGCCGACTGCGAGCAGCTGGCGGCGGCCGGCTGCGACGTGGTGTTCGCGCCGGCCGAGTCCACGCTCTATCCCGAGCCCCAGGCCTACCGCGTGCAGCCGCCGCCCGCGCTGGCCGACATCCTGGAGGGCGTGCACCGACCGGGCTTCTTCGTGGGCGTGTGCACGGTGGTTCTCAAGCTCTTTGCGTGCGTGCAACCGCGCG
>CANHSE010000066.1 GCA_947463025.1 Comamonadaceae bacterium | reverse complement strand
CCAGGTCATGGAGCAGGTCCGGGCGCTGGAAAAAGAAGTCGCGGCGCTCAAGGGCAAGCTGGCCTCCAGCCAGGGCGACGAGCTGGTCTCGCAGGCCGTGGACGTCAAGGGCATGAAGGTGCTGGCTGCTACGCTGGTCGGGGCCGATGCCAAGACCCTGCGCGAGACGATGGACAAGCTCAAGGACAAGCTCAAGTCCGCGGCCATCGTGTTGGCGGCGGTGGATGGCGGCAAAGTGCAGATTGCTGCGGGCGTGACCGCAGACCGCATGGGGCAGGTCAAGGCCGGCGAGCTCGCCAACTTCGTCGCGCAGCAAGTGGGCGGCAAGGGCGGCGGTAAAGCCGATATGGCCATGGCCGGCGGCACCGATGCCAGCGCGCTACCCGCGGCCCTGAAGTCGGTGCAGGCCTGGGTGGCTGAACGCGCCTGATCACTCGCCGCGAAACCGCGGCGAGCGTTTTTCCTGGAAGGCCAAGCGTCCTTCTGCGAAGTCCTGGCTGGCGGCCGTGAGTCGTTCGCGTTCACGCATCGCTGCCAGTTCGTAGCGCCCGCTTGAAATCTCATTGAGCGACTGCTTGGTCGTCTGCAGCGCCAAGGGCGCCAGCGCGCCAATCTCCGACGTGAGCTGACGCACGCTGGCCTGCAGCGCCTCGGGCGTGGGCGCGATCTCCTCCAAGGCGCCCAGCGCCATCAGCTGCTGCGCGCTGAAGGGACGTGCCGTGAGGAAGGCCCGCTTGGCGCCCGAGATCCCCAGACGCGCTACATAGCGTTGCAGGCCGCTGGGGTAGTAGTGCAGCCCCAGCGCGGTGGCGGGCATGCGCAGCTCGATGCCGGCCAGGGCGATGCGCAGGTCGCAGGCCAGCGCCAGGTCGGTCGCGCCCCCATACACACTGCCATTGAGCGCGCACACCGTCACCGCGCGCAGATTCGCCAGCGCGTCGGCCACGCGCTCGAACATCGCCGGGTCATGCTGAGGGCCGTCGAAATCCCCGATGTGATAGCCCGCGCAGAAAACGGGCCGGGGCTGGCCCGTGGTGTTGGCGGTGATCACCACCACGCGCACCTGTGGGTCGGCATTGAAACGATCAAACGCCTGCATCAGCGCGTGCAGGTCGGCGTCTTCGAGTCGGTTGCGGTGTGCCGGCCGATTCAGCGTGAGGGTGGCCACGCCGTCCTCAAGCGCCATGCGCGGCGTCGTGGGGACAGGCGAAACGGACTCGGTCATGCGCCGATTGTGCCCATCAGTTAGCTGACAACGGATGGGGTGCACCCCTTCGGTGGCACCTGTCTTGCGTAGCACGAAGGAATTCATCTTTGATTCGCCAACAAGGTGCACAAACATGTCCTCCACGTCCTTCGAAGCCTACTCGCGCAGTTTTTGTGAAGCCCTGGGTCTTGCGCCCCCGCAGGTGCAGGCGAGCGCCGATGCGCCTGCGGCCTTCAGCGTCGACTACCGCGAGGTGGCCCTGGTGCTGGCTGAGGCCGGTACATCGCGCATGCCGCAGGTGTCACTGTGCGTGGACTTCGGTGAAGTGCCCGAGCACGAGCAGGCCGAGGTGTATCCCGCTTTGCTGCACGCGAATTTTTTGATGCTCGAGGGCGGTGCACCTTCGTTCAGTCTGCATCCGCTCACAGGACGTGTGACCTACCACTTCACATTCAGCCTGGAGCAGGCCGATCCACGGGCCCTGTGTGAGGCGCTCGATGGCATTGCCGACGCCGTCTTGCAATGGCGCGAGACGCGTTGCCTGCCCGAGTCGGTAGGCCACGTCCAAGAGCCTCCCACGTCCGCCCAGGCCATGCGCGCATGAACGCGCGCGATTCGATTTCCATCCACCTCAAGGAGCCTTGCCATGACATTCAGCTTGTCCAGTTTGTGTTGCTATGGGCGTCGTCAGCGCGCTCAAACCGAATCTGCATCCGCGGCGCCAGCCGCTGCCGATGTGCGCCCTGGCGTGCTGACTCGCCTATCCGGTCTGGCGACCGCGGCCCGCGCCAGCGCGCAGCTCGGGCTGGCCATCGGCGCCGCTGTGGCCGCCGGTCTGGCGACGAAGGCCGGCTACATCGCGGCGATGATGGCGGCGGGGTCCAACGTCAACAAGGCGGTGAGCACGGGGATCGTTCTGGGCAGCACAGTCGTGGTGCAGTCAGGGGTGCGCACGCTCGTGGAAGGCGCCCGCAGCCTGGGGCGTGAGCGGGCTGCGCTGACGCCGGGAGTCGTCAATTCCATGAAGGTTGTTGGCGTTGCGACTTACCTTGCCGCGATGCTGGGAAGCGCTTACCGCGCGATGCAGGACGAAGACACCGAGCCTCTGGGGGCCTACATGCTCGCGCATGCGGGCGGACAGGTCCTGTCTATGCTGGTCGCCGAGTGGGTGGCCAATCGGCTCGTGCCGCATGCCATCGTTCCGACCGAGTTGTTGAATGAAGAAGGTGCGGTGATAAATCGCGCGTCGCCGCAGGCGCAGGCCTTGCGACCTATCGGCCAAATGGCGCAGATCGCCGGTCAGATCGTGGCCCACGTGGCCCTCATGGCCGGGATGTTGGACAAGATCCCCCGGGTGCAGCAGGCTCTGGGTGCGCCCGCGGGATTTCGCCCCGGACAAGACAGCCCCGAGGATCACCTGCGTGCGGGGGTCGGCGTCGCGCTCATGATCGGTGGCTCCGAGATTGGACGTGTCGCGGCGGGGGGCGTTGCCGAGGCGTTGGCGCAGATCCTGAAAGGGGCCACGATACGTCGGGCACAGCCGCACGTGCGCGAGTTGGAGGCAGTGGGCGTGGAACTCATTGAGATGCAGGCACCCATCATCGCCGAGGCTCCCGCGCCGGCCATCTCGCGCTGGCAGCAAGCGTCTCAGGCGCTGGATCAGGCGGGGCGTTACATCGGTCAGGGGGATGACGCCCGGGGACGCATGGCCAGCTATGCGCCGATCTTGAATCTGACTGTCGATGCGCTCACCACCGGCCCCCACTCGGAACTGATTCAAGGTCTGGCGCGTACCCTGAACAAGCCGCTATTCGATGTGGCGATCGGCGTGTCCAACTTCACGCTGTCTCTGCTGAATGCTGCGGACATGTTGTTGCTCGCACGGCAGACGAGTCCGGCTGGGGGCGCGCCTGCGCCAGACCAGCCGAGGCCGGACTATGGAGCCACACGCGACTCACTCCCGCTGACCGACGCTATGTTTAAGACCGCCAGCCCCCCGGCTTAAACATGCCGAGGCTTGTCGAAGCCGTAGATTGCCATCGTGCTCTCGCCAGCTTGCAGGCGCTTGAGAATGGCGGCCTCGTCGGCCTCGCGAGCCTGGGCTGCAGCTACGACCTCGGCGGCACGACTCGCTGGAATGGCGACGACGCCGTCGCTGTCGCCCACCAACAGGTCGCCGGCGCAGACGACGACATCGCCGAGCGTCACTGGGTGGTTGATCCAGCCCGTTGCGCCGAAGTCCTTGCCCGTACCCTGGATGCACAGCCCGCGCGCGAAGACCGGAAACCCGATTTCGCCCAGAAGCACGCCGTCACGTACGCAGGCGTCAATCACCAGGCCAGCCAGACCGCGTACCTGGGCCATGGTGGACATGATCTCGCCCCAGTAGCCGTGTTCGTAGGCGCCGCTGCAAAAGACCACCAGCACGTCACCGGATTGCGACACGTCCAGTGCGCGGTGTAGCCAGAGGTTATCGCCTGGCGGTGAGTGCGCGGTGAGGGCGCTGCCGGCAAAGCGAAAGTGAGAAGCGACCGGCTTGATGGCCGAGGGCAGGGCGCCGATCTTGCGACCCGCTTCATGCAAGGTCGCAGTGGGCAGACCCGTTGCGCTACGCACCAGATCGGGCGGCAGGCGCGTGATCTCCAGACGCGTGGTCAGCGTGTGGTCGAAAGAGGCAGGTGCACTCATGGGTTCTGGGGCGTTTGAAGCTGGTGGTAGTTGAACTGCTTGCGTGCTTCATCGAGGCGCAGGCCGCTGCGCACCGCGTTGCGGATTTTCTCCTCGGCGGCCTCGATCGCTTCAGCGGTGTCCAGCACTCGGTCTTCATGCGCCTGGGGAATGACGACTGCACCATCGCTATCGCCCTTGACGATGTCACCTGGCGCCACGCGTGCCTCGCCGATCGTCACGGGTACGCCGGTGGCTTCCACCTGCACGCGGTCCTTGCCGGTTCGCATCCAGTGATCCTTGCTGAAGACCGGGTAGCCCAGCGCGCGGCACAGATGCGTGTCCCGGCAGACACCATCGATCAGGGTGCCGGCGATGCCGCGGCGGTGCGCGATCTCGGTGAGGATGTCGCCCCAGACCGTGGCGTTGTCGCGGCCACCGTTGTCCAGGACGATGACGCTGCCCGCAGGCACGTCGTCGATGTAGTCGCCCACGGTGCCGGGTGGGTTACCGGCCGGGCCATAGAGCAGGGTCCAGGCGCGTCCGGCCATGCGGAATTCGGGGTCGCGCGGCTTGATGCGATAGCACTGACCGGCGATGCCCAGTTTGTCCAGCGCGTCGCTGAGGGTTGCTGTGTCGAGCTTCGCGGCGCGCGCGACGTTGGTGTCTTGCGGTGTGTGGTTCGATGTCATAGTGGTTTACCGCTCCAGCATGTGTTCATAACTGCCGCCCATCACCTCGCCGATAGGCGTGCCAGCCAGGATGGCCTTGGCCATGGCGGCTTCCTTGGCCACGATCATTTCCGCGGCCTGGAGTACGCGCTCGATATCCGCTGCGGGAATGATGATGACGGCGCTGCGATCTGCCAGCACATAGTCGCCGGGGTGGACAGTGACCTGACCGCCAGCATCCGGGCTTGTCCCGATCGTGACGGGTATCTGGGTGCCCAGTTCGACCACGCGGCCTCGCGCGGTGCGCGACGTCAGGCTGCGGCTGAAGACGGGGAAGCGATAGCCGATGGCTTCATCGACATCACGCAGGGGGCCGTCGGCCACCACGCCCTCGGTGCCGCGCATCTTGGCCCCCAGCGTGAGTAAACCGCCCCAGCAACCGGCCTCGACGCCGCTGCGTTGTTCGACCACGATGATGTGGCCGGGGCCTGCGTGCGCGATGGCGGTGCATCCCAGATGCACGGGCGGCCCCGGCGGGGGCTTGCCGGGGCCGACTTTCATGGTGACGGCGCGTCCGGCGATACGTCCGCCGCCTTGATCAGGGCCGCTGCGCTGGGGCAGGCCGGTGACGACGCCAGTCAGGCCCAACTTGTCCAGGGCGTCGGAGACCGCGCAGGCATCCAGTCGCCGCAGTCGTTGCAGGAAGGGATCGTGCATGGGGGTGTCTTCCTCAGGTTTGTTTTAGGTTTTTGTGAACACCAGGTCCCAGACTCCGTGTCCCAGCCTCAGGCCGCGGTTCTCGAACTTGGTCAGTGGCCGGTAGTTCGGCTTGGGGGCATAGTCTTGCGCGGTGTTACGCAGTTGTGGCTCGGCCCCCAGCACCTGCAGCATCTGCTGCGCGTAGGGCTCCCAGTCGGTGGCGCAGTGCAGGTAGCCGCCCGGCGCGAGGCGCGTGGCGAGCTTGGCCACCAGCGGCGACTGGATCAGGCGGCGCTTGTGATGGCGCAGCTTGTGCCAAGGGTCGGGAAAGAAGATGTGGATACCCGCCAGCGCGCCAGGCGTGAGCATGTGGTCCACCACTTCGACCGCGTCGTGCTGCACGATGCGGATGTTCGTCAGACCCTGCTCGCCGATGCGTTTGAGCAGGGCGCCCACACCGGGTTCGTGCACTTCGCAGCACAGGAAGTTTTTCTCGGGCATGAGGCCGGCGATGTGCGCGGTGGCCTCGCCCATGCCAAAGCCGATCTCCAGAATCGTGGGTGCGTCGCGGCCGAAGGCCTGTGCAAGGTCCAGAGGCGTGCCGGTATACGGCTGCAGGAAACGGGGGCCCAGGGTTTCGAAGGCCTTGGCCTGGCCGCTCGTGGTGCGGCCGGCGCGCAGTACGAAGCTGCGGATGGTGCGCGGGTGTGCCACGCCCTCGGGGGTGCCACTGGCAGCGGGTGCTTGTTCGTCTCGGGTCTCGCTCATGCCCCTATTGTCGTAGGGCCCCGAACCTCGCCCCAGCGGGGTGCTAATCCGCCGTTTCCCCGCCACGCGCGCACGGCTTGCGCCAACCAGTCGCTGGCCGAGTGGGCCGTCACCTGCAGCCCCAGCACTGCGCCCGCCGCCTGCAGACAGGCCAGTGGCTGCGCGGTCGCCAGGGGCGCGGCGCCGTTTTGCTTGGACAGCTTCTCGCCGTTTGCGCCCAGCACCAGCGGGGTGTGCAGGTAACGCGGCGTGGGTAGGCCCAGGGCCGCTTGCAGCAGGACCTGGCGTGCGGTGTTGTCGGCCAGGTCCTCGCCACGCACCACGTCGGTGATCCCTTGGTCGGCATCGTCCACCACCACTGCCAATTGATAGGCCCACAGCCCGTCGGCGCGTCGCAGGACAAAGTCACCGACCTCGCGTTCCACGTCCTGCTGCTGGGGCCCGCCACGCCGGTCATTCCAGTGCACGACGCCCGCAAGCGCCGTGCGCAGGCGCCAGGCCCGCGCGGGGCGGCCTTGCAGGCCACTGCGGCAGGTGCCGGGATAAATCAACTCGCCATGACGCGCACGCGCCTGGCCGCTGGCCTGCCAGGCCTGCTCGATGTCCTTGCGCGAACAGCCGCAGGCATAGGCCTGGCCCGAGGCGACCAGACGATCGAGTGCGGCTTGATAGAGGGTCTCTCGGGTTGATTGGTGCACGGGCGGCGCGTCAGGCACC
Source organism: Comamonadaceae bacterium (assembly GCA_947463025.1). Lineage (GTDB taxonomy): Bacteria > Pseudomonadota > Gammaproteobacteria > Burkholderiales > Burkholderiaceae_C > Ramlibacter. Next base: position 6,007 of record CANHSE010000066.1, on the reverse strand, counting down.
AGGCCCAGATCGGCCAGCTGCGAGAGGATGCGCTCGCTGGCGCCCGCGACGCAGCGGGGGCGATCCACATCCTCGATGCGCACCAGCCAGCGCCCGCCATGGGCCCGCGCGTCCAGCCAGCTGGCCAGGGCGGCCACCAGCGAACCTGCGTGGAGGGGACCGGTCGGCGAAGGGGCGAAGCGGCCGACATAGCCGCTGCCGGCGTGGCGCGTCACGGCAAGCCTCTTCCTCGCGTCTGCGTTCAGGCAGCGGCCAGGGCCAGCTCGAGCCCCGAGACAAACCCGTCTTCGACGCGGTGGCCGATGCACCAGTCGCCGCACACGCCCAAGCCTGCGCGCGCGTCCCACAAGTGGCTCGCCCCCAGTGGCACCTGGGTCTTGGCATAGCGCCAGCGGTGCACCTGCGCATGGGTCGGTGTGGCGTGGATCCCTGTGACCTCGGCGAAGGCTTTGAGCAGCTTGGCGGTCACGCGTTGCGGATCGTCATTCAGGTGTTCGTCGGACCAGGCGGCGCTGGCCTGCACCGTCCAGCGCTCGATCGGGTCGCGCCCGGGTTTGGACGATTCGCGCGAGAGCCAGGCGATGCGGTGGTGCGTGCTCAGGGCGGCATTCCACTGCGGGCCCAGGTGCGGCAGCCCCGGCTGCTGCGCCTGCGGGAACGCGATCATCAGCGTCCAGCAGGGGTCGACGCGCACCTGCTCGATGCGCTCCATGAAGTCCGCGGCCAGGGCCGAGGCCCGCAGCAATTCGACCGCCTGCACGTTGGGGATGGCCAGCATCACCTGGTCGAAGCCGGAGAGCACTTGCACCGAATCGCCAGGGGCGTCGATACGCAGTTGCCAGCGCGCCGCCTGCAGGGCGTCGCGCTCGATGCGGGTGACGCGTGTTTCCAGATGAACGCGCCCGGTGTGGGCCAGGGGCTGCGCCCAGTGGCGGGCCAGCGCGTTCATGCCCGGCACCGGCACCCAATGCGGCTCTCGGCGACTGAGCGCCGCCTCGGCCACGCGCCCGTGCGGATCGAGCACGCGCACTGCGTTGGCGCTCCAGGGCCGGCATAGCTGGGGGGTGAGGGCGAGCACACGCTCAAAGCGCGGATCGCGTACGGTGAAGTACTGGGCGCCGTGGTCGAAGCTGCCGAAGGGCGTGCTGCGGCAGGACATGCGTCCCCCGTAGCCGCGGCTTTTTTCGAGCAGCGTCACCTCGTGGCCGGCCTGCATCAGGGTGCGCGCGCACGCCAGGCCCGAGATACCGGCGCCGATCACGGCAATCCGGCGGGAGGCGGGGCGGGTGGAGGAGGAAGAAGGGGTTCGTGCCATGGTGCGAGCCATTGTGGCATTACGGCAGCCGGGCGCCGACGCGGCGTTGCAGCAAGGCCTTGCGGGTGGTCTCGCTTTCAAGCTGCGCCAGCCACCAGGCCAGCGCCCGCCCGGGCCCGAGGCCACTGGCATCGCGCCATGCATAGCGCACGTGCGTGATGCGCGCCGGACGCTGCGTGGGCTTGATCACCAGGCGGCCGGCTTTCACGTGGGGGCGGGCCAGCGGCTCGGGCAGGAAGCCCACGCCCAGCCCGCGCAATTGGGCTTCGAGCTTGGCTTGCATGGTGGGCACCGTCAGGACATCCTGGCCGGCCAGCAGGCCCAGGGTGATCCCGTTGCCACGTTGCACCGAGTCGGCCACCGCCACTGCGCGATGCGCTTGCAGCAGGTCGTCGGCCAGCGGCCCGCGCAGGCGCGCCAGCGGATGGTGGGGGGCCACCGCGAACACGAATTCCAGCTCGCCGATCACGCGGCTGCGGATGCCCGATTCGGTGCCGGCCTCCAGGGCCACGCCCAGGGCCAGATCGGCCTGCCCCGAGGTCAGGCACTCGATCGTTCCCGACAGGGCTTCATCGCGCAGGCGCAGCCGCGTCTGCGGCGCCACTTCCAGGAAGGCTTGGGCCAGCTCCATCACGGTCGCCGGGCAGATCACCGTGTCCACCGCCAGCGTCAATTGCGATTCCCAGCCCGTCGCCACGCGGCGCACCCGATTGGCCACCGCATCGACCTCGGCCAGCAGGCGCTCGCCCTCACGCAGTAGCTCGGTGCCGGCGGCGGTGAGGCGCGCCTGACGCGAGCTGCGGTCAAAGAGCAGGGCATCCAGCGCCTCTTCGATCTGCCGCACCCGGTAGGTGACGGCGCTGGGCACCAGCCCGAGCGCACGCGCCGCCGCGGCAAAACTGCCCGCACGGGCCACGGACTGCAGCAGGGACAAGGCCTCGGGGGTCAGGACTTCACGGGCTTTGGACATGGGGGAGGACAGGGCGCTTAAATCATTCAGAATTTTTGAATGATGCCATCAAACGGCAGTGGCCCACGGCCTGGACTGGGACGTCTAAATTCGCGTCATTCCCACTGCTTGCACCGAGTGTCGCCATGTTGATCCTGCGCAAATCCGAAGACCGCGGCCACGCCAATCACGGCTGGCTCGACTCGCACCACAGCTTTTCTTTCGCGGGCTACTACGACCCGGACCACATGGGCTTTGGGCCGCTGCGGGTGATCAATGAAGACCGAATCGCCCCGGGCACGGGCTTTGGCACGCACGGTCACCGCGACATGGAAATCATCAGCTATGTCCTGCAAGGCAATCTGGCGCACAAGGACAGTATGGGCAATGTCAAGGGCATCCCGCCCGGCGACGTACAGCGTATGAGTGCGGGCTCGGGCGTGATGCACAGCGAGTTCAATCACGCGCCGGACCAAGTCACGCATTTCTTGCAGATCTGGATCGAGCCGAACGTGCGCGGTATTGCGCCCAGTTATGAGCAGAAATCCTTTGCCGATGCGGAAAAGCGCGGGCGTTTGCGTCTGGTGGCCGCGCCCGATGCGGCCGAGGGCGCAGTGACGATCCATGCGGATGCCCGCGTCTACGCCGGACTGTTTAGCGGTGACGAGTCCGCGCGTCTGGCCTTGCCTTCGGGTCGCAAGGCCTATGTGCATCTGGTGCGCGGCGAGCTCTCGGTCAATGGCCTGCCGCTGCGCGCGGGGGATGCAGCCAAGCTCGAAGCCGAGGCGGCGGTTGAACTCTCGCACGGGCGCGACGCCGAGGTGCTGGTGTTTGACCTGGCGCCCGTCTGATTTTTTCTTTCACGAACCCACTCAACTCATTGGAGAACACCATGGCTTCCATCGCAATCGTTTATCACTCGGGCTACGGCCACACCCAGCGTCAGGCGCAAGCCGTCGCCGAAGGCGCAGGCGCCAACGCGCGTCTGATCGCGATTGATGCCGAGGGCAACCTCAGCGACGCCGACTGGCAGGCCGTGGGCGCCGCCGACGCCATCGTCTTTGGCTCGCCGACCTATATGGGCGGCCCGAGCTGGCAGTTCAAGAAATTCGCCGATGCCTCGTCCAAGGCCTGGTTCACGCAAGCCTGGAAGAACAAGCTGTTCGCCGGCTTCACCAACAGCGCCAGCACCACCGGCGACAAGGCCAGCACCCTGTCGTACTTCACCACCCTGGCCATGCAGCACGGTGGCCTGTGGGTCGGCACCGGGATGATGCCGTCCAACGCCAAGGCGGCCACCCGCAACGACGTGAACTGGATTGGTTCCGCCGCCGGCGCCATGGCCGTGACGCCGTCGGACGCCTCGGTGGCCGAGATGCTGCCGGGCGACCTGGAGACCGCGCGCCAGTTTGGCAAGCGTGTGGCCGATGTGGCGGGAAAGTGGGCGAAGTAAGTTGTCTTCTTTGACCTTGCACCGCGCGCCCTGTGCGGTGCAGCGTCAACGAAGGCAAGCTCCGAGCGAGGCCTAAGCACGCACGGGGTTTGGCGTCAACGCCAAACCCATACGAGCGAGAGCCGGGTGTTCAGCGACCCCAGTTGCGAGAGCCGCCGCTACGGCCACCCCCACCACCGCCGCCGCCACCAAACCCACGGCCACCGCCGCCACCTCCGCCGCCGCCACCGCGACGACCACGACCGCCCATGCTGTCGACACTGGTGCGCAGCGGATCCGGTTGACCATCGCCCTTGCGCACAGGCGCTGCATCGCGCAGCACGAAGGGGCTGCCGCTTTGGTGTGCGCCCATGCGAGGCTGGGCCTCGCCATCCTCGAAGCGTTGGTGTTGGGGCGGACGTCCGCCGCCTTGCCGGCCTTGGCCCTGACCTTGCCCCTGGCGACCGCCGTTGCCGTTGCCGTTGCCATTGCCGCCACGACCGCCGCCACCCTGCTTGGGTCCGGCTGACTGCTTCTGACCGCCCCGGCCACCGCCGTTGCCGCCGCCCGCTGCCTTGTTGTCACGAATGCGTTGCATCATTTCCGATCGTGCCGCTTTGGCCGCAGCGGCCATCACCTCGCGGCTTGGCGGCTTACCGGCGCCACCCCAGATGGTCTGACGACCCATGGCGATCGGCTCGGCGCGCTCGTCGGGCTCAGGGGCAAAGCCCTCCACCGGTTCACGCGGGATCTGCTGCTTGGTAAAGCGCTCGATCTCCATCAGGAAACCCTCTTCGTCCAGACAGACCAGGCTCACCGCCTCGCCGCTGTTGCCCGCACGGCCCGTACGACCAATGCGGTGCACATAGTCTTCGGGTACGTTGGGGATCTCGTAGTTCACCACGTGCGGCAGTTCGTCGATGTCGATGCCGCGCGCGGCGATGTCGGTCGCCACCAGGGCGCGGATCTCGCCACTTTTGAAGCCCGAGAGCGCCTGCGTGCGCGCGCCCTGGCTCTTGTTGCCATGCAGGGCCATCGCGGTGATGCCATTCTTCTCCAGGAATTCGGCCACGTTGTTAGCGCCAAACTTGGTGCGGGTGAACACCAGCACCTGGCTCCAGTCGTTCTTCTGGATGATGTGCGCCAGCAGCGCCTTCTTCTTGCCCCGGCCCACCAGGTGCGACACCTGCGTGATGCGTTGTACCGTGGTGTTGCGCGGCGTCACCTGGATGCTTTGCGGGTTCTTCAACAGGCCATTGGCCAGATCACGGATCTCGTCGCTGAAGGTGGCCGAGAACAGCAAGCTTTGCTTTTCCTTGGGCACCAGCGCCAGCACCTTCTTCACGTCGTGGATGAAGCCCATGTCCAGCATGCGGTCGGCTTCATCGAGCACCAGGATCTCCACGGTGGACAGGTCCAGATAGCCCTGTTGCGCCAGATCCAGCAGGCGTCCGGGCGTGGCCACCAGGATGTCCACGCCGGCTTTGAGCTTGTTGATCTGGGGGTTCATGCCCACGCCGCCGAAGACGACGGTGGAGGTCAGTGGCAGGTGCTTGCCGTAGGTGCGGATCGACTCCTCCACCTGGGCGGCCAGCTCGCGCGTGGGCGTGAGCACCAGGGCGGCGATGCCGTCCTTGCCGAACTTGTTGGTCTTGCTCTGGCCCTTGGACAGCTTGTGCAGCAGGGGCAGGGTGAAGGCCGCGGTCTTGCCGGTACCGGTCTGGGCGCCGGCGAGCAGGTCGTGCCCCTCGAGTACGGCGGGGATGGCCTGGGCCTGGATGGGGGTAGGGGTGTCGTAGCCCTGTTCGCGCACGGCCTGGAGGATGGCCGGTGCCAGTTTGAGATCGTCGAATGTCATGAAAAATCCGCGCCAATTCCATGGCGCTTGGGATCGGCCCGTACGGCGCAGGGCACCGTGTCAGTCAAGGGTCGATCAGTTCGGGGGGTGGGAGGTGGCGGCCTGGAGCCCGGAAAACCGGGGGGGCCGCTGGTCCCCAGCAGGAGTGCTGGTGTCGCGCCAACTGAAAGCGCGAACGGGTGATTGTCGCACGGTTTGGCTCGGCCAGGTCAAGGGCCTCCCCGGCAGGGCCGCATCCACCGATAATCACAGGTTGCGCCGCACAGGCCCCTGAATCGAATTCCACGGGCCCGGCACTCGTTTTCCAGCATCCCAGACAGGCACACAGACCCCATGGCTCAATACGTCTTCACCATGAACCGCGTCGGCAAGATCGTTCCGCCGAAGCGTCAGATCCTCAAGGACATCTCGCTGTCCTTCTTCCCCGGCGCCAAGATTGGCGTGCTCGGTCTG
>CANHSE010000065.1 GCA_947463025.1 Comamonadaceae bacterium | reverse complement strand
GTGCAGCAAGCCCAGTCTGGCGCTCGCACCGCCGGCTGATCCTCTTGACGCACCCGGGACCTCACCATGCAGTTGCCTGAGCTTTCCATCCGCCGACCGGTGCTGGCCACCGTGCTGTCCTTGCTCGTTGTCTTGGTGGGCGTCGTCAGTTTCGACCGGCTCTCGGTGCGTGAGTACCCCAAGATCGACGAACCGGTGGTCACGGTCTCGGTGCGTTACCCCGGTGCCTCGGCCGAAGTGATCGAGTCGCAGGTCTCCAAGCCGCTGGAAGACTCCATCGCCGGCATCGATGCGGTCGATGTGATCACCTCCATCAGCCGCGCCGACCAAAGCCAGATCACCGTCAAGTTCCGCCTCGAGAAGGATGCCGATGCCGCCGCCGCCGAAGTGCGTGATCGCACGGCGCGCGTGCGTAACCGCCTGCCGGCGGCCATCGAAGAGCCGGTGATCTCCAAGGTCGAGGCCGACGCCTTCCCGGTGATCTGGCTGGCCTTCACCAGCGACACGCTGACCCCGCTGCAGATCAACGACCTGATCAACCGTATCGTCAAGCCGCGGCTGCAGACCGTCACCGGTGTGGCCGACGTGCGCATTTTTGGTGAGCGCAAATACGCCATGCGGGTGTGGCTGGACGCGGACCGCCTGGCCGGCTATCGCCTGACCACCCAGGACGTGGAGGAGGCGATCCGCCGCAGCAATCTGGAGTTGCCGGCCGGTCGCATCGAGTCGCAGCAGCGCGAGTTCAGTGTGACCTCGCAGACCGACCTGGTACGCCCCGGCCAGTTTGGCGACATCGTGATCCGCAACGTCAACGGCTTCCCCGTCAAGATCCGCGACGTGGCTCAGGTACGCGAGGGCCCGGCCGACGAGCGCAGTGCGGTGCGCCTGAACGGCCAGTCTGCGATCTCCGCCGGCGTGATCCGTCAGGCCACCGCCAACCCCCTGACCCTGTCGGCGGGCGTGCGCGAGATGCTGCCGCGCCTGAAGGCCGACCTGCCGCCGGGCGTGAACGTCGAGATCGCGAACGACAACTCGCTGTTCATCGATCGCTCGGTCAAGAACGTCTACCAGACCATCGTCGAGGCGGTGGTGCTGGTGGCCCTGGTGATCTTTTTCTTCCTGCGCACCTTCCGCGCGTCCATCATTCCCATCGTCACGATTCCGGTCAGCCTGATCGGCACCTTCTCGATGATGGCGCTGGCTGGCTTCACCATCAACACGCTCACCTTGCTGGCACTGGTGCTGGCCATCGGTCTGGTCGTGGACGATGCCATCGTGATGCTGGAGAACATCTTCCGGCACATCGAGGAGGGGCTCGATCCTTTCTCGGCGGCGATCAAGGGCGCGCGCGAAATCGGCTTCGCGGTCATCACCATGACCTTCACCCTGGTGGCGGTGTATGCGCCGCTGGCCTTCACACCGGGGCGCACCGGACGCTTGTTCGCTGAGTTCGCCCTGGCTCTGGCCGGTGCGGTGCTGGTTTCGGGCTTCGTGGCCCTCACGCTCACGCCCATGATGTGCTCCAAGCTGCTGCGGCACAACCCGAAGCCGGGCTGGTTTGACCGCACCATGGAGCGTGCCTTGAACGCGCTCTCGGGGGGCTACGAGCGCCTGCTGCGGTGGGTGATTACCGCGCGTTGGACCCGATCGAGCGGCGGCTCCGGCAGGGTGCTGGGCTGGTTCATTCAGGCACGCTGGCTGGTGCTGGGCGTCATGGGGCTGGCCGCCTGGGGGATCGCCGCTGTCTGGCCGACCATGAAGCAGGAACTCGCGCCCTTGGAAGACCGCGGCACCATCCTGGCCGTGGTCAACGCGCCCGATGGCTCCACGCTCGAATACACCAACCGCTATGCGCAGATCATGGAGCGCATGGGTCAGAACTACAAAGAGTTCGACCGTATCTTCGGCAACGTGGGCAACCCCACGGTGTCACAGGCCAGTGTGATCTTCCGTGCGGTCGAATGGGAAAAGCGCGAGCGCACCACCTTGCAGCTCGCGCGTGAGATGGGCCCCCGCATGAGCGGTTTGCCTGGCGTCAACGCGTTCATCATCACCCCGCCTTCCCTGGGGCAGGGCTTTCGCGAGCGTCCCCTGAACTTCGTGATCCAGACCTCGGACAGCTACGAAAACCTCAACCGCGTGACCCGTCAGTTCCTCGATGAAATCGCCAAGAACCCCGGCATCATCCAGCCTGATGTCGATCTGCGCCTGAACAAGCCCGAGCTGCGCATCGACATCGACCGCGAGAAGGCGGCCGATCTGGGTGTGAGCGTCGAGGTGGTGGCTAGGGCGCTGGAGACCATGCTGGGCGGACGCAACGTCACCCGCTACAAACGCGACGCCGAGCAATACGACGTGATCGTGCAGGTGCAGTCCAACGGCCGCACCACCCCCGAGGACATCGACCGCATTCAGGTACGAGGCCGCAACGACGTGATGATTCCGCTCTCGGCCCTGGTCAAGGTGCGCGAGAGCGTGAGCCCGCGCGAGCTCAATCACTTCGGTCAGCGTCGCTCGGTGTCCATCACCGCCAACCTCTCACCCGATTACTCGTTGGGTCAGGCCTTGACCTTCATGGACCAGACCGCCGCCAAGATCCTGAAGGCCGGCTACACCACCGACCTCAATGGCACCTCGCGCGAGTTCCGCGCCTCGCAAGGTGCGCTGGCCATTGTCTTCGTCATGGCGCTGTTGTTCATCTTCTTGGTGCTCGCCGCCCAATTCGAGAGCTTTGTTGATCCCTTCGTGATCATGCTGTCCGTGCCACTGTCCATGATCGGCGCGCTGCTGGCCTTGCAATGGGCCGGCGGATCGCTCAACGTGTACTCGCAGATCGGTCTGATTACCCTGGTGGGCCTGATCACCAAGCACGGCATCCTGATCGTCGAATTTGCCAACCAGCTGCGCGAAGAGGGGCTGGAGATGGTCGATGCGCTGGTCAAGGCCGCCTCGCAGCGCCTGCGCCCCATTCTCATGACCACGGGCGCTATGGTGCTGGGCGCCGTGCCCCTGGCCCTGTCCACCGGTGCCGGCGCCGAGAGCCGCCAGCAGATCGGGTGGGTCATCGTGGGCGGCATGTCGCTGGGGACCTTGCTCACGATCTTTGTGGTTCCCACCATGTACACGCTGTTTGCGCGCAAGGCCGTACCGGGCGCCAACAAGGCCACCGCGAGCGAGGCGCCTGCAGCGCATGCCCCGCACGACGATCTGATCGCCAAGTAAGCGCTAGATCGCGCCGTCGAACATCATCACGCTGACTTCGTCGCCCGGGGTCACGTTGCCCTGATCGTGCGCGAGCACGATCAGGCCATTGCCCTCCACCATCGAGCGCAGCACACCTGAGCCCTGGCTGCCGGTGGTCCGCACGCGCAGTGTGCCGTCGCTGTGGCGGGTGACGATGCCGCGTTGGTATTCCGTGCGTCCGGGCTTCTTGCGGATCGCCTCGTCGCTGTGCGCGCTGAGCAGCACCTGGGGTTCAGGTCGTGCGCCCATCATCCGCAGCAGGGCCGGGCGCACAAAGGCCAGGAAGGTCACCATCACCGCCACCGGGTTGCCCGGCAGCCCGAACAGGATGGCGGCGCGCTCACCGGAGGGGATGCGCCCCACCGCCATGGGTCGGCCCGGACGCATCGCGATTTTCCAGAAGGCGACATCGCCCAACTCTTTCATCATCGCCTTGGTGAAGTCGGCCTCGCCCACGCTCACCCCGCCGCTGGTGATCACCGCATCGGCGCGTGCCGCGGCCTCGCTAAAGGCCCGCCGCAGCAAGGCGGGGTCGTCGCGCACCACCCCCAGGTCGATCACCTCGCAGCCTAGGCGCATCAGCAGCGCGCGGACCGTGTGGCGGTTGCTGTCGTAGACAGCGCCTTCGCGCGGCGCCTCGCCCAGGGACAAGATCTCGTCGCCGGTGGAGAAATAGGCCACCTTCAGGCGCCGCATCACCTGCACCTGCGGCAGGCCCAGGCTGGCGATGAGGCCGCAGGCCGCCGGCGTCAGGCGCTCGCCGGCGCGCAGGGCAGGCTCACCCTGCATCAGGTCTTCGCCCTTGTGGCGCCGGTTATCCCCGGGCTGTAGCAAACCCGCAGGGATCGTCACGCGGGGATGGGGCTGGGCCTGGGCGAGCGTTACGAACTCCTGGGGCACCACGGTGTCCAAACCCGCGGGCATGATCGCGCCGGTCATGATCTTCACGCACTGGCCGGGGCCCACCGTGCCGCGCCAGGCCTGACCGGCCAGGGCGGTGCCCACCGCCTCGAGCGTCAGCGCCGAGTCGGCCCGCAGGGCCGCGCCTTCGAAGGCGTAGCCGTCCATCGCGGCGTTGTCGTGCGGCGGCACGCTCAGGGGCGAGATCAGGTCCTGGGCCAGCACGCGGGTCGGCGCGTCGAACAGGCTCACCGTCTCGGTCTCGGCCAGCGGCGTTACCAGCCGCTCCAGAAAGTCCAGCACGCCCTGGGCGCTCAGGGCCTGCGGGTCGTAGCCTTGCAGCTCGCGGGCGATCTGGTCCAGCGACTTCATGAGCGGACCGGGCTTTCAAGCTGGCGCAGTTCGTCCAGCGTGTTGGCGTTGAAGAACGCGCGCGGATCGTCGCCTGGCGCGTTGAAATTGACGTAGACCGTTCGGTGCTGCCCGGTCCAGGCGTCGATCTTGCGCCCGCCGCCTTGCGTAAACAGGTGCAGACTTTCCATCAACTCGCGTCGCAGCAGGCAAAACACGGGCTGCGGGCGCAGCGCACCGTCGGCCTCGGGCGCGCAGGCCATCGCGATCTCGGCCTCTTGCGCGGTGGCGGCGTCGGCCAGGCGCTGCACCAGATCCAGCGGAAACAGCGGCGTGTCGCAGGGCACCGTCACGAGCCAGGGCGTGTCGCAGTGCTCCAAGCCGGTCATGAAACCGGCCAGGGGCCCGGCGAAGTCGGGCAGGGCGTCATGCCACACGGAGACACCGAAGGACTCGTAGGCCGCGAGATTGCGGTTGGCGTTGATTAATACCTCGCCCACCTGCATCTGCAGGCGCATGAGCGTGTGCAGGGCCAGCGGCATGCCGTTGAAATTCTGCAGGCCCTTGTCAGCGCCGCCCATGCGCGCGCCGCGCCCGCCGGCCAGGATCAAGCCCGTGATGTCGTGTGCAGGAATCATCCGCCGATGTAGCTCATTTCCACGCGGTGCCGGCCGTCGCCGGTATCGGGCGCGCGGGCGCCGCGCAATTGGGAGTACCGGTCGGAGCGGCCTTGCCAGATGCCCGCGATCGCGGCGGCGACCTGGGCGTCGCTCGCGCCGCCCCGCAGCAGGGCCCGCAGGTCGTGTCCCTGGCTGGCAAACAGGCACAGGAACAGGCGGCCCTCGGTAGACAGGCGCGCCCGGTTGCAGTCGCCGCAGAAGGCCTGCGTCACGCTGCTGATCACGCCGACCTCGCCCGCGCCATCGGCATAGGCCCAGCGCTGCGCGGTCTCGCCTGGGGCGCTGGCCTCCAGCGGGCGCAGCGGCCATTGGGTCTGCAGGCGCTGAATCACCTCGGCTGAGGGCAAGACTTCGTCCATGCGCCAACCGTTGGTCGCCCCCACGTCCATGTACTCGATGAAGCGCAGCACATGGCCGCTGCCCCGAAAGTGCCGGGCCATCGCCAGGATCTCGTGGTCGTTGGTGCCGCGCTTGACCACCATGTTCACCTTGATCGGGCCCAGGCCTGCGGCCTGAGCCTCTTGCAGCCCCTCGAGCACCTGGTCCACCGGGAAGTCGACATCGTTCATGCGGCGGAACACCGCATCGTCCAGACCATCCAGGCTCACCGTGACGCGGTCCAGACCGGCCGCCTTGAGCGCGCGGGCCTTGCGGGCCAATAGCGAGCCGTTGGTGGTGAGAGTCAGGTCCAGTGGCTGGCCGTCAGGGGTACGCAGCTTGGCCAGCTGCTCGATCAACACCTCGATGTTCTTGCGTAGCAGCGGCTCGCCGCCGGTGAGGCGAATCTTGCGTACACCCAGGGCCACGAATTGCCGGGCCGCGCGGGTGATCTCCTCGAAGCTCAGAAGGTCAGCGTGGGGCAGGTAAGGGTAGTCCTTGTCGAAGACTTCCTTGGGCATGCAATAGCTGCAACGGAAGTTGCAGCGGTCGGTCACGCTGATGCGCAAATCGCGCAGGGGCCGACCCAGGGTGTCGGTGGGCGGCAGTATGTCGGCCGCGGGCTGCGCGGGCACAGGCACGGTCAGGGCCGGCGGGCGCTGGGCCACCAGGGGAATCACGCGTTCAGACATCTCGTCATTGTGCCGCCCCTGGCATGCCCCTTCAGCCCAGGCAGGCTAGGGCCCGGTGTCAGACGCAGCGCGCGCCGTCCACCTCGATGCACACCCCCGAAATGAAGGCGGCCTCGTCGCTGGCCAGGTACAGGGCGGCATTGGCCACGTCCAGGGCGGTGGAAAAGCGCCCCAGCGGGATCGTGGCCAGGAATTTCGCCCGTACCGCGTCATTGACAGGCCCCCCGGCGAATTCGGCCGACAGACCGGTGTCGGGGTTGAACACGGGGTTGATGCAGTTGACCCGGATGTTCTCCGGACCCAGTTCAGCCGCCAGCGACTTGCTGGTCGTGATCACCGCGCCCTTGGAGCCGTTGTACCAAGTCAGGCCCGGACGGGGCCGCAGGCCAGCGGTCGACGCCACGTTGATGAAGCTGCCCCCGCCGTTGGCTCGCAGGGCCGGCACCGCATGCACCGTGGCCAGGTAGATGCTTTTCATGTTGACCGCGTAGACCTTGTCGAACTCGTCCTCGCTGACTTCCAGGGCGGGGCGGTTGCGGTGGGTCCAGCCGGCGTTGTTCACCACCACGTCCAGCTTGCCATGGCGTTCGACGGCCGCCGCGACCAGCGCCTTCATGTCGGCCGAGCGGGTGACATCGGCCGCGAAAAAAGTCGCCCGTGCGCCCGTGGCGCGAATCGAGGCTGCCACCTGCGCGCCGCGCCCCGCGTCGATGTCATTGACGATGACCTGAGCGCCTTCTTGGGCCAGGCGACGGGCGATGCCTTCGCCGATGCCGCCGCCGGCACCGGTGACGATGATGGATTTGTCCTGGACTCGCATCGGTCTTCCTCGTGTTGTTGTAGGCGCGACCCCTATGACGACGATCGCGCAGGCCCGCATTGTTGCCGATCGTTCAGCTCGCCCCCTGCTTGCCGCTTTATCATCGCGGCCATCCTTGAAGTGGACCGGAGGGCGTGCATGGGTGAAGGTTTCTGGACCCGAAAGGCGGCGGCCGCCGCAGGGTGCGTGTTCGTGGGGCTGATCCTGGCCGGTGCGCCCGCGCAGGCCCAATCCACGTCGGCATCGGCGCCGGTGGCGGCAAGCTCCCCCAATCTGGCTCCGGGCTTCAGCCACCGGCCCGCCGCATCCACGCTGCTGGTTGTGCCGCCCGATCTGGAGCTGTTTTCCATCAGCGCGGGCGGAGTGACCGAACCGCGTGCCGACTGGACATCCGCTGCCCAGCGCCATTTCCGCGAAGCCCTGCATGCCCGGCGCAAGGCCTTTGGCAGCCGCTTCAAGGAGCTCACCGCCCGCGAGCTCGATGAATTCGCTGAACTCAGTGCCCTGCATGGGGCGGTGGCGGATGCCGTGCTCCTGCACCATGTGATGGGTGGCGTTCGGCGTTTGCCCACCAAGCCGGGCGGCCTCGAGTGGTCCATGGGCGAGGCGGTCGCCCCGCTGCGCGAAAAGACCGGGGCCGACTACGCCTTGTTCATCTCCATCCGCGATTCATACGCCAGCGCGGAGCGCAAGGCGGCGATGGTGGCCATGGCGCTCCTGGGCGTGGGCCTGACGGGCGGTTTCCAGCAAGGGTATGCCTCACTGGTGGACCTGCGCGATGGCCGGCTGGTCTGGTTCAACGCGCTGCGTCGGGCCACGGGCGACCTACGCGAGCCGGGCAGCGCCGAGGAAACCCTCGATGCCTTGCTACAGGCCTTCCCCGCCGCGCGCTGAACGCCCATGCCGCTCCCGAATGACGCGTCGCCTCTGACAACCCCGGCCGGGCCCGCGCGGGGCCGCCGTGGCTTTCTGCAATCGGCCTGCCGTCATTGCTTCGGTCTGGGTGCACTGGGTCTGGGGCTAGGGGCCGCGGCCCAGACCTCTCCCGAGTCGCCGGCGCTGACGCTGCCTGGGCGCTTCCCCCCGCCCGCCCTGGACAGCGACGAGGGCGGCCTGTGGGCTCTGATGGACCGCGAGGAGCAGCGCCTGCGACGCAGCCCCTTTGCCCTGCGCGATCCCGCTCTCACCGGCTATCTGCAGGACCTGGTGTGCCGCCTGGGGGGTGAGCACTGCGCCGATGTGCGGGTGCATGTGGTGAGCAACCCCTCGTTCAACGCCACCATGGCGCCCAACGGGATGATGCAGGTCTGGAGTGGCCTGCTCCTACGCATGGACAACGAGGCCCAACTGGCCGCGGTCCTGGGACACGAGTTGGGCCACTACCTGGAGCGCCACTCACTTGAGCGCCTGCGTGACACCCGCAGTCGCGCCGCCGTGGCCCAGTTCATCGGCTTGTTTGGTGTGGCGGGCATGGTGGCCAACCTGGGGATCACCGCCAGCATGTTCGCGTTCACCCGCGATCAGGAGTCGCGTGCCGACCGACTGGGCATGACCCTGATGCAAAGGGCGGGCTACGACGGCGCGCAGGCGGCCTTGGTCTGGGACAACCTCCTGGGCGAGATGCGGGTCACCGGCGGCGACGACGCGGGCTCGCGCAATCCCTTGCTGGCCACACATCCCGCACCCGCCAACCGGCGCGACGAGCTGATGCGCTTGGCGGGCGGGCGTGGCGGCGAGCTGGGCGCATCCGCCTTCGAAGCGGCGATCAGGGGTCATCGCCTGGAATGGTTGCTGGCCGAGGTGCGACGCGGCCAGTACGAGCAGAGCCTGGCCCTGTTCAACCGGGGCCTCACGCGTTCGCCTGACGATGCGGCCCTGCGTTTCGCACGCGGCGAGGTCTATCGCCTGCGCGAGGGCCCCGGCGATCTCGAGAGCGCCGCCGCCGACCTGGTACGCGCTAGCGCCGCCCCTCAGGCGCCGGTGCAGGCGCTTCGCGCGCTGGGCCTGCTGCGTCGTCGCCAGGGTGATGTGCAGGCCGCAGCAGCGGCCTTCGAGCAGTACCTCGCGCGCGCGCCGCAGGCCAGCGATGCCGCCCTGATTCAAACCTACCTCACGCAGCTCCAACCATGAACACCTCTCGCTTGCCGGCCTTGCTTGTCACCGGTTTCGTCATCGCGCTTCTCGCCGGGTGTGCCGCCGTCGTCAAAGTGGAGGGCGATCAAAACGTTCAGGGCCGCATGACCGTACGCGTGGGTCAGGCTTGGAACAAGGTGACGGCTCCGGGCAATGAGCAGCCTTATGAGGCCTGGACGCAGGAGGGCTTGAGTCTGGACCACCTGCGGCTGTGGGCGGGCGTGCGCAGCGGCCAGCCCCTGGTGGCTCAGGCACCCGCTGCGGCCGGTCAAAGGGCCTTGCGCGTGCCCGTGTTTCGCGCCGGCATGGCGCCCGACCAACTCGCCAATCTGTTCGAGGTTCTGTATTCCGCCGACGGCTCGCAGGTGCAGGTCACGCGGCTCGAGCCGGCTACTTTCGTGGGCGAACAAGGCGTGCGGTTTGAGCTGTCGATCATCCGCAAGCGCGACGACGTGCCGATGTCCGCCGTGGGCTGGGTGGCCGTGCGCGGGGACGAGCTCTTTGCCATCACCTACGTCGCGCCGCGCCTGGGCTTCTTCCCGCGCGGGCGGCCCGGGGTCGAAGCGATCGCCGCCAGCGCGCGCCTGCGTTGAGACGCGCTGCGCGCACGCCAGCGGACGCTAGCCGTGGCGGATCGCCACGGTCTTGAGCGTGGTGAATCCGATTAAGGCCTCCAGGCCCTTCTCGCGCCCATAGCCTGAGGATTTCACACCGCCAAAGGGCAACTCGACGCCACCGGCGGCGCCGTAGTTGTTGATGAAGACCTGGCCACTTCGGATGCGGCGGGCCATGCGAAGTTGGCGGCCGCCGTCGCGGGTCCAGACCCCAGCGGCCAAGCCGAAGGCGGTCGCATTGGCGCGGGCCACGGCATCGTCTTCGCTGCCAAAGGGCATTGCCGCCAGCACCGGGCCGAAGACTTCCTCTTGCGCCAGCCGATGGTCCAGTGGTACGTCGCGCAGCAGGGTGGGGGCCTGGTAGTAGCCGCTGTCCGGCGCCTCATCGACGATCTGTCCTTGCGCCACCACCGGAATGTTGGCGTATTGGGCATCCGACAAAAAGTCCCAGACGCGCTGCTGCTGGCTCGCGCGAATCAGGGGGCCCACATCGAGGTCCATCGCGGCAGGTCCGACGCGCAGACGCGAGAACGCATCGCCCAGGCGCTCGAGCATCGGCTCGTAGATCGATTGCTCGATCAGCACGCGCGAGCCGGCCGAACAGGTTTGCCCCGCGTTTTGCACGATGCCATTGACGATGGCCGGAACCGCTGCATCCAGATCGGCGTCCGCAAACACGACCTGCGGGCTCTTGCCCCCCAACTCCAGCGTCACAGGGCAATGGCGTTCGGCCGCGACCTGCTGGATCAGGGTGCCCACGCGCGGGCTACCGGTGAAGCTGATGTGGTCGATGCCCGGGTGGCGCGCGAGCGCGTCGCCAACCTCATGGCCATAGCCGGTGACGATGTTGATCGTGCCCGCGGGAAAGCCGCATTCAGCGGCTAGCTGTGCCACACGTAGGAGGGACAGACAGGCGTCTTCGGCGGGCTTGACCACGCACACATTGCCAGCGGCCAGCGCCCCGCCCACGCTGCGCCCGAAGATCTGCATCGGGTAGTTCCAGGGGATCACATGGCCGGTGACGCCATGCGGTTCGCGCCAGGTGAGGACCGAGTAGCCGTCCAGGAAGGGAATCGTCTCGCCGTGCAGCTTGTCACAGGCGCCGGCATAGAACTCGAAATAGCGCGCGATCGCCATCGCGTCTGCGCGTGCCTGGCGGGTGGGCTTGCCGCAATCGCGCTGTTCGAGGGCGGTGAGTTCGGCTTCGTGTTCGGCGAGCTTGTGGGACAGGCGCATCAGCAGGCGCCCGCGCTCGGCGGCGTTCAGTTTGCTCCAGGCGGTGTCGTAGCCATGGCGCGCCGCCTGCACGGCGCGGTCGATGTCGGCGGCGTTGCCACGTTGCAGGTGATCGAACACCTGACCATCGGAGGGGTCGATGACGGGGATCGTCTCACCCGAGGAGCCGGGCTGCAGGGTATTGGCGATGAAGTGAAGCTGCATCCCGCCATTGTGCCGCCGCTGCACCGTGGGGCGCGCGCCGACGAGCCGCGGTGGCTCAGGCTGCGGGGCGTGCCACGCGCTGGTACTGATCGCTATGGCGATCGAGCCAGTCGCTTGCAGCCTGCGAGTCCTGCTGGTTCGGGTGGAAATCGGCGCGCTTGTAGGCGCGCCAGGCGGGCAGGGTCTCGCGCACCAGGCCGCCAGGGCCAAAGAGGAAGCTCAGGCCGCTGCGCCAAGTGGCCACTTGCCACAGGGTGCCGTCACGTCGCAGGTTGCTCACGGTCTGGCGCAGGGCGTCAGTGAGGAAAAAGAAGGTGATACGCCGGAACCACTTGAGGCGCCAGGCCAGATTGCCGCCCAGGGCCTCGTAGAGGTCAAAGGCCACGCACTTGTGCTCGGATTCTTCGCTGGCATGCCAGAGCCACAGCGTGGCCACGCGCGGTTCCTGGTCGCCCAGGGCTTCGGGGTGTCGCAGCAGCCAGTCGGCCAGGATGGCGGTGAAGTGTTCGTAGGCCGCAGTGGCCGCCAACGCATGGCGCGCATCCAGACCGTCCAGCATTTTGCGCCGCCGCAGGGCACGCGGGCCCCAGGCGTTGACCAGGCCCTGGTGCTCCAGGTGATCGTTGTACAGGGCATGCAGGCGCCGGTGGGTGGCCTCTTGGCCGATGAAGCCCTGGACTTCCTGGGCGAAACGGACCTGCTTGTCCGGCGGCAGCGCCTTGAGCCCATCGCGCACGGCGTCGATGAAGAACTGCTCGCCCACCGGAAAGCTCATGGACAGCGCGTTCATGAAGGCCGTGCGAAAGGCGTCCCCCGCGCACCAGTGACGGGGCAGGGGGGCTTGCATGTCCACCAGCAGGCGGCGTACGACGAGTTCGGTCATGGGGTGAGATGTTAACGGGCGCACCGATTCGCCGGTGGGGCGCAGGGGTGCTTGGGGTTCGGCTATGGGGTTTTCCGCTGCAGCGCGCTGCGCGCCTGGGGGGCAGGGCGTTTTCACCCATAGAAAAACCCACTCCCAAAAGAAAAAGCCCGCCAAGCGGCGGGCTTTTCCGAGAGCGCAAGAAGGATCAACCCCCGTGGACCTGCACCACCAGCGGCACGATGAGCAGTGCCACGATGTTGATGATCTTGATCAGCGGGTTGACCGCAGGACCGGCGGTGTCCTTGTAGGGGTCACCCACCGTGTCGCCAGTGACGGCGGCCTTGTGGGCCTCAGAGCCCTTGCCGCCGTGGTTGCCATCCTCGATGTACTTCTTGGCGTTGTCCCAGGCACCGCCGCCGGTACACATGGAGATCGCCACGAACAGGCCGGTCACGATGGTTCCCATCAGAAGGCCACCCAGGGCCTTGGGCCCGAGCACCAGACCCACCACGATCGGCACGATCACCGGCAGCAGCGACGGGATCACCATCTCCTTGATGGCAGCGGTGGTCAGCATGTCCACGGCCTTGCCGTACTCGGGCTTGCCCGTGCCGTCCATGATGCCCGGGATGGTGTTGAACTGGCGACGTACTTCCACCACCACCGAACCCGCCGCACGCCCGACGGCTTCCATCGCCATCGCGCCGAACAGATAAGGGATCAGGCCGCCGATGAACAGGCCGATGATCACCATCGGATCGGACAGGTCGAAGCTGATGGCACGCCCGTAGCTCTCCAGCTTGTGCGTGTAGTCGGCGAACAGAACCAACGCGGCGAGGCCGGCCGAGCCAATGGCATAGCCCTTGGTCACCGCCTTGGTGGTGTTGCCCACGGCATCGAGCGGGTCGGTGATG
>CANHSE010000064.1 GCA_947463025.1 Comamonadaceae bacterium | reverse complement strand
TGTCGCTCCAGCGGGATCGCCTCACTGGGGCGCGGCACGCGACGACCGCGCGGGGTCGAGAACGCACCCACCCGGCACTCCATGCGCTGGTTGGCCGGCTCGCAGGCGGGATAGCCCTGATCGCGACCCATCCCCACCTCGTCGGGGGCCGAGTGGGCGAGCAGGGGGAGGGCGCAGACCCAAAGCAAGAGCGTGGCGCGAACGACAGGCACAAAGCGCGAAGACATCTCGTTGGCCTTTCTCGGGTGCCGGGTCAGCGGACGGGCTCAAGCATAGCGTGCACGGTCCAGGCCTCGATTTGCGCGCTGGCGGCCCGGCGGACGGGAAACGCCTCCCGATTTGCATACACTTCGCGCCTGTCTCGATTTTTCCCCTGCTGCGCCCGCGCCCGAAGGCCTGTCCATGAAATTCCGCTTCCCCATTGTCATCATCGACGAAGACTACCGCTCCGAAAACTCCTCGGGCCTGGGCATCCGCGCGATGGCGCAGGCCATTGAGGCCGAGGGCTTCGAGGTGCTGGGCGTCACCAGCTACGGCGATCTGGCGCAGTTCGCGCAGCAGCAAAGCCGCGCCAGCGCCTTCATCCTGTCGATCGACGACGAGGAGTTCACCCCGGGGCCGGATCTCGATCCGGCGGTGGTGAACCTGCGTAGCTTCATCGCCGAAGTGCGTCGCAAGAACACCGACGTGCCGATCTATGTCTATGGCGAGACCAAGACCTCGCGCCATCTGCCCAACGACATCCTGCGCGAGTTGCACGGCTTCATTCACATGTTCGAGGACACGCCCGAGTTCGTGGCCCGCCACATCATCCGCGAGGCCAAAAGCTATCTGGAAGGCGTGCAGCCGCCGTTTTTCAAGGCGCTGCTCGATTACGCCGAAGACGGCTCTTACTCCTGGCACTGCCCGGGCCACTCAGGTGGCGTGGCCTTTCTCAAGAGCCCGATCGGGCAGATGTTCCACCAGTTCTTTGGCGAGAACATGTTGCGCGCCGACGTCTGCAATGCGGTGGACGAACTGGGCCAGCTGCTCGATCACACCGGCCCCGTGGCGGCCAGCGAGCGTAATGCGGCGCGTATCTTCAATGCCGACCACTGCTTCTTCGTCACCAACGGCACATCCACCTCCAACAAGATGGTGTGGCACCACACGGTGGCCCCGGGCGACGTGGTGGTGGTGGATCGCAACTGCCACAAGTCCATCCTTCACTCCATCATCATGACCGGGGCGATCCCTGTGTTCATGAAGCCCACGCGCAATCACTTCGGCATCATCGGCCCCATTCCGCAAAGCGAGTTCTCGCCCGAGGCGATCAAGGCCAAGATCCGCGCCAACCCGCTGCTGGCGGGCGTGGACGCCGACAAGGTCAAGCCGCGCGTGATGACGCTCACCCAGTCCACCTACGACGGCGTGCTTTACAACACCGAGACCATCAAGGGCATGCTCGATGGCTATGTGGACACCCTGCACTTTGACGAGGCCTGGCTGCCGCACGCGGCGTTCCACCCGTTCTACGGGCCCTATCACGCCATGGGCAAGCGCCGCGCGCGACCCAAAGAGGCGCTGACCTTTGCCACCCAGTCCACCCACAAGCTGCTGGCGGGCATCAGCCAGGCCAGCCACGTGCTGGTGCAGGACTCGCAAAACCGCAAGCTCGATCGGCACCTGTTCAACGAGGCGTACCTGATGCACACCTCGACCAGCCCGCAGTACTCGATCATTGCCAGCTGCGACGTCGCCGCCGCCATGATGGAGCCACCCGGCGGCACCGCGCTGGTGGAGGAAAGCATCCTGGAGGCCTTGGACTTTCGCCGCGCGATGCGCAAGGTCGATGCCGAATACGGCAAGGACTGGTGGTTCAAGGTCTGGGGCCCGGACAAGCTGGCCGATGAGGGCATAGGCCGCGCCGACGACTGGATCATCAAGGGCGAGGCCCGCACCGCCAAGTGGCACGGGTTTGGCAATCTGGCCGAAGGCTTCAACATGCTGGACCCGATCAAGTCCACCATCGTCACGCCCGGCCTGGACCTCAATGGCAAGTTTGCCAAGACCGGTATCCCGGCGTCCATCGTCACGCGCTTTCTCGCCGAGCACGGCATCATCGTGGAGAAGACGGGGCTTTACAGCTTCTTCATCATGTTCACCATCGGCATTACCAAGGGCCGCTGGAACACCATGCTTACGGCCTTGCAGCAGTTCAAGGACGACTACGCGCGCAATCAGCCGATGTGGCGGATCCTCCCGGAGTTCTGCCAGCAGCATCCGCGCTACGAGCGCATGGGCCTGGCCGATCTGTGCCAGCACGTGCACGAGCTCTATGCCAAGTACGACATTGCCCGCCTGACCACCGACATGTACCTGTCGGACCTCACGCCGGCCATGAAGCCCAGTGACGCCTTCGCCCACATCGCGCACCGCCGCACCGAGCGCGTGCCGATCGACGCGCTCGAGGGGCGCATCACCACCTCGCTGGTGACGCCGTACCCGCCGGGGATTCCGCTGTTGGTGCCGGGCGAGGTGTTCAACAAAAAGATCGTCGACTACCTGAAGTTCTCGCGCGAGTTCAACGCGCAGTGTCCGGGCTTCGAGACCGACATTCACGGTCTGGTGGAAGAGATCGGTCCTGACGGCAAGCCGATGTACTTTGCGGATTGCGTGAAGGTCTGAGGCCCGCGCCCCAGGAAAAAAGCCCGCTGCGTGCGGGCTTTTTTTCGGGTTGTTGGAGAGGAATCACTCTGCCGCCGGCTCGGCGATCCCGCCCACCACGTTGCTAAAGCCCCCATCCACGTACGTGATCTCGGCGCTCACGCCGCCCGCCAGGTCTGACAGCAGGAAGGCCGCCACGTTGCCCACATCGTCGATCGTCACATTGCGGCGGATCGGCGAGGTCTCGGCCACCACCGACAGGATCTTGCCGAAGCCCTTGATCCCGCTGGCGGCCAGCGTCTTGATTGGGCCCGCGCTGATGCCGTTCACGCGCATGCCCTTGGGGCCCAGCGATTCGGCCAGATAGCGCACCGAGGCTTCCAGCGAGGCCTTGGCCAGGCCCATGGTGTTGTAGTTGGGGACGGTGCGGATCGCGCCCAGGTAAGACAGCGTCAACAGCGCCGACTTGTCGTTCAGATAGGGCAGGGCGGCCTTGGCCATGGCGGGGAAGCTGTAGGCGCTGATGTCGTGGGCGATCTTGAAGCCCTCGCGTGAGAGGCCGTCGAGAAAGTCGCCGGCAATCGCCTCACGCGGGGCAAAGCCGATCGCATGCACGAAACCATCGAACTGGGGCCAGTGGGCCGAGAGGTCCTTGAACAGCTTTTCGATCTGCGCGTCGTCACCCACATCGCAATCGAAGATCAGTTTGGAGCCGAACTCGGCGGCGTATTCGGTGATGCGGTCTTTGAAGCGCTCGCCCACATAGCTGAAAGCCAGTTCGGCCCCCTGCGCGTGGCAGGCGCGGGCAATCCCGTAGGCGATGGAACGGTTGGACAGGACACCCGTGATCAACAATTTCTTGCCTGACAGAAAACCCATGGATCGCTCCCTCGAAAAAAGTCGGCAGAATTGTCGCATGCGTGGTTTCAAGTGCCTGTGTCTTGCAGTCGGGGTCGTGATCTCCGCCCCTGCGGCCTGGGCCGCCCACGCCTACGGGCAGTTTGGCGACATCAAATACCCAGCGGGCTTCGCCCACTTTGACTACGTCAACCCCGCGGCCCCCAAGGGCGGCGAGATCCGCATGGTGCCGCCCACCCGGCCCACCAACTTCGACAAGTTCAATCCCTTCACCCTCAAGGGCACACCGCCGTTTGGTATCGGGTCGCTGATGTTCGACACGCTGCTGGTGGGCAACCTGGACGAGCCCACCACCGCCTACGGCCTGCTGGCCCAAGACGTGGCGGTGACATCCAACCGCCTGTCGGCCACTTTCACCCTGCACCCGCAGGCGCGCTTTCACGATGGCAAGCCGGTGTTGGCCGCCGACGTGGTGCACACCTTCAAGACGCTGATCTCCAAGCAGGCCGCCCCCCAGTTCCGCACGATTTACGCCGAAGTGAGGGACGCGGTGGTGGTGGCCGAGCGCACCGTGCGCTTTGACTTTGCGGCGCCCAATCCCGAGCTGCCGCTGGTGGTGGGCAGCATGCCGGTCTTCAGCCGCGACTGGGGCCAGGGCAAGCCGTTTGACCAGGTGGTGTCGGACGTTCCGATTGGATCGGGGCCCTACCGCATCGCCAACCCGCGGATGGGCCGCGACATCACCTACGTGCGGGATCCGGCCTATTGGGCGGCCGATCTGCCGGTGCGGCGGGGCCACTTCAACTTTGATCGCATCACCTTCAAGATCTACCTGGACGAGACCTCGCGCTTTGAGGGCCTGAAGGCGGGCGAGTTCGACTTCATGCGTGAATTCATCTCGCGCAACTGGGCCCGTCAGTACAAGGGTCGGGTGTTCGACTCCGGTGAGTTGAAGCAGCGCGCCTTTGAAAACCGCAACCCCGGCGATTTCCAGGGCTATGTGTTCAACCTGCGCAAGCCCAAGTTTCAGGACGTGCGGGTGCGTCAGGCGATCGGCCTGGCCTTCGACTTTGAATGGATGAACCGCCAGCTGTTTTACGGGCTGTACAAGCGGGTCGACGGCTACTTCCCGAACAGCGAGTTCCATGCCCAGGGCCTGCCCGGCACCGACGAACTGGCCTTGCTCGAACCTCTCCGCCCGCAGCTCGCCCCCGCGGTTTTCGGCCCCGTGCCGCGCTCGCCCAGCACCGCGGCGCCCGCCAGCCTGCGAGACAACCTGCGCCAGGCCCAGGCGCTGCTGGCCCAAGCCGGCTGGACCTACCGCGACGGCGCGCTGCGCAATGCCAAGGGCGAGGCCTTCACCCTGGAGTTCCTGACCGACCAGCCCTCGCTGGTGCGCATCGTCACCCCCTTCCAGAAATCCCTGGAAAAACTCGGCATCCAGCTGACGTTCCGCTCGGTTGATTTTTCGCTGGCCAAGCAGAGGATGGACGCCTTCGATTTCGAACTCACCTCCGCACGCCTGCCTGGCAGCACCTCGCCGGGGGGCGAATTACTGGAGCGACTGGGGTCACAGGCGGCGGCTACGCCCGGCTCGTCCAACGTCTGGGGCCTGGCCGACCCAGCGGTCGATGCCTTGTTGCAAAAGGTGGTGCAGGCCACCACGCGCGAGCAGCTGCGCGCCGCGCTGCGCGCTCTGGACCGGGTGCTCACCCACGGTCACTACTCGGTACCGCATTACTATGGCAGCGCCTTCCTGGTGGGGTACCGGCCGGGCCGCTTCGAGCTGCCCCCGACGATCCCGCCGTACTACGACGTGCACCAGTGGGCCATGTCCACCTGGTGGGCGTCACCCGCGAACCGCTAGACCCACGCCATGGCCAGCTACATCCTCAAGCGCCTGCTGCTGATGATTCCGACGCTGTTCGGCGTGCTGCTGCTCACGTTTGTGGTGATCCAGTTCGTGCCGGGCGGGCCGGTCGAACAGATGGTGGCCCAGTTGCAAGGGCGGGATGCCGGGGGCGAGGGCGCCGCCACTGCCGGAGCTGGCTACCGCGGTCGCCAAGGCGTGGACGAGAAGCGCATCGCCGAAATCCGCCAGCTGTATGGCTTTGACAAGCCCGCGCACGAGCGCTTCATCCAGATGCTGGGACAGTTCGCGCGCTTTGATCTGGGCAAGAGCTTCTATCAGCACAAGGACGTTTGGCAGTTGGTCAAGGAAAAGCTGCCGGTGTCCATCAGCCTGGGGCTGTGGACCTTCTTTCTGAGTTACCTGATCGCCGTGCCCCTGGGCGTGGCCAAGGCGGTGCGGGCTGGCTCACGCTTTGACCTGGTCAGCACTCTGTTTGTTTTGGTGGGTTATGCCATTCCCGGCTTTGTGCTCGGGGTGGCCCTGCTCGTGGTCTTCGGCGGCCAGTTGCAGTGGTTCCCCTTGCGCGGCTTGACCTCGTCCAACTGGGAGCAGCTCAGTCTCATGGGCAAGGTGGTGGACTATCTGTGGCACATCGCGCTGCCTGTCACCGCCATGGTCCTGGGCAGCTTCGCCGTCACCGCGATGCTGACCAAGAATGCCTTTCTCGAGGAAATCCGCAAGCAGTACGTACTGACCGCCCGCGCCAAGGGCCTGCCCGAAAACAAGGTGCTCTGGAAACACGTGATGCGCAATGCGCTGATTCCCATCGTCACCGGTTTTCCGGCCGCGTTCATCGGTGCCTTCTTCACCGGCTCGCTGTTGATCGAAACGCTGTTCTCGCTCGATGGCCTGGGACTCCTGAGTTATGAGAGCGTGATCCGCCGCGACTATCCCGTGGTCCTGGGTACCTTGTACTTGTTCACCCTGATCGGGTTGGTCACCAAGCTGGTGAGCGACCTGACCTACGTTTGGGTCGACCCCCGTGTCAAGTTTGACTAACCCCCCCGACGCGGCCGATGGCCGCCTCCCCCCCGAAGGGGGGGCGCCTCCGGTGGACGGGCGGAGCCCGATCCACGGTGGCCCTGCTGGAGGACCCCCCTCCATTTCTCCTGGGCGGCGCGCCTGGCAGCGGTTTCGCCGGAACCGCCTGGGCTTTGTGAGCCTGGTGATCTTTTGCACGCTGGTGGTGGCCAGCCTGTTTGCCGAGGCGCTGTCCAATGACAAGCCGCTGGTGGTCCGGTACGAGGGCCAGTGGTACTTCCCGCTGGCCAAGGACTACCCCGAAAAAACCTTCGGCGGCGACTTCGCGACGCCCGCCGATTACCTCGACCCCTTCATCCGCGAGCGCATCACCGGGGGCGACAACTGGGCGATTTATCCGATCAATCCCTACGGCCCCAAGACCCTCAATTACTTCGCCAGCCGACCCAACCCGGCCATCCCGTCGTCCGAGAATTTCTTGGGCACCGACGACCGCGGACGTGACCTGTTGGCGCAGTTGATTTACGGCTTTCGGGTCAGCGTGCTGTTCGCGCTGGCCCTGACCGCGATCGGCACGGTGCTGGGCATCGTGACTGGCGCCATCCAGGGCTACTTCGGCGGCAAGACCGATCTGGCCTTTCAGCGCTTCAT
The DNA here is from genome assembly GCA_947463025.1 of Comamonadaceae bacterium. GTDB lineage: Bacteria > Pseudomonadota > Gammaproteobacteria > Burkholderiales > Burkholderiaceae_C > Ramlibacter. The sequence continues at coordinate 6,004 of CANHSE010000064.1, read as the reverse complement.
CGAGATCTGGGGGTCGATGCCCGAGCTGTATCTCTTGATCATCTTCAGCGCGGTGTTCGCGCCCAGCGTGGCCTTGCTGCTGGTGCTGCTGTCGCTGTTTGGCTGGATGGGCCTGTCCGACTATGTGCGCGCCGAGTTCCTGCGCAATCGTCAGATGGACTATGTGCGTGCCGCCCGCGCGCTGGGCGTGGGCAACCTGCGCATCATGACCCGCCATATCCTGCCCAATAGCATGACCCCGGTGGTCACCTTCCTGCCGTTTCGCATGTCGGCGGCCATTCTGGCGCTGACCTCGCTGGACTTCCTGGGCCTGGGTGTGCCCCCTGGCACGCCGTCGCTGGGCGAGCTTTTGAGCCAGGGCAAGGCCAATATCGACGCCTGGTGGATCTCGCTGTCCACCTTTGGCGTGCTGGTGACCACGCTGCTGCTTCTGACCTTCATGGGCGACGCCCTGCGCGACGCGCTCGATCCGCGCAAGAACCCGACATGAGCCCGAACCGCCCTCTGCTCGACGTGCGAGGCTTGTCGGTCGCCTTTGGCGACAAGACGGTGGTGCACGGCGTGGATTTTTCGATCGGCGCGGGCGAGAAGCTGGCGCTGGTGGGCGAGTCGGGCTCGGGCAAGACCGTCACGGCCTTGGCCTTGCTGCGTTTGGCGCAAAACGCGCGCTTGTCCGGATCGGCCCTGTTGGCGGGCGCGCCGTCGGATTCAGCGAGCGCCGGGGCAGGGGACCGCGACCTGCTGGCAGTCTCCGAGCGCGAGATGCTGGGGATCCGCGGCAGCGACATCGCCATGATTTTTCAAGAGCCCATGACCGCGCTGAACCCGCTGTACACCGTGGGCGACCAGGTGGCCGAGGTGCTGCAGCTCAAACGCGCCATGGGCCGCCGCGAGGCCTGGGACGCCGCGGTCGAGGCGCTGGCCGCCACCGGCATTCCCGACCCGGCGCGCCGGGCCCAGGCCTTTCCCCACCAGCTCTCGGGTGGGCAACGCCAGCGCGCGATGATCGCCATGGCGCTGGCCTGCCGCCCGCGCCTCTTGCTCGCGGACGAACCCACCACGGCGCTGGACGTCACCCTGCGTGGTCAGGTACTGGACCTGCTGTCTGACTTGCAGCGCCAAACCGGCATGGCGGTCCTGATCATCACCCACGACCTGAACCTGGTGCGCAAGTTCGCCGACCGCGTAGCGGTGATGGAAGGTGGGCATCTGGTGGAACAGGGCGCCGTGGGCGAGGTGTTTGCGTCGCCGCGCCATCCCTACACCCGCAAGCTGATTGAGAGCCGCCCGGCACGAGACGGGGTGGTCGATGAAGCGCCCACGCAGGCGCCGCCCATCTTGCAGGCCCGCGGACTGCGCGTGGGGTACTCCGTGCCGCTGCCCGGGCTCAAGGGGTGGTTCAAGCGCGGCGAGTACGTGGCCGTGCAGGGCGCCGACTTGCGCCTGCAGCCCGGGCGCACGCTGGGTGTGGTGGGCGAGTCCGGTTCGGGCAAGTCCACCCTGGCCCTGGCGGCGTTGGGCTTGCTGCCGCATCAGGGGCAGCTACAGATTGCGGGCGGGGCCTGGAGTGACAACGCCATCGCCAACCGCGCCCTGCGCCGCGCGGTGCAGGTGGTCTTTCAGGATCCGTTTTCCTCGCTGTCGCCGCGCATGACCGTGCAAGAGATCGTGGGCGAGGGCTTGCGGGTGCACGAGCCGCAGCTGCCCGAAGCGGCGCGCCGCGAGCGCATCGTGCAGGGGCTGGCCGAGGTGGGCCTGACCGAGGTGCAATTCCCCGGCCTGCTGGCGCGCTACCCCCATGAGTTCTCAGGGGGGCAGCGACAGCGCCTGGCCATCGCCCGCGCTCTGATCGTGCAGCCGCAGCTGCTGGTGCTAGACGAGCCTACCAGCGCACTGGACGTGACCATTCAACAGCAGGTGCTGAGGCTCCTGCAGCGGCTGCAGCGAGAACGCAACCTGAGCTATCTCCTGATCACCCACGACGTCGAGGTGATCCGCGCAATGGCCCACGAGGTGCTGGTGATGAAGGACGGTCAGATCGTGGAGGCGGGCTCGGTCGACGAAGTCCTGGGCCGCCCGCGGCAGGCCTACACCCAGGCCTTGGTGGCGGCGGCCTCCTGAGGGCGCGCGATGTCGGTCGACGCGGCCCAAGTCCCCACCCCGATCCCGCCATCCGAGGTCGAGGTCACGGCCATGCGGGCCCAGGGCGCGGGCGGACAAAACGTCAACAAGGTCTCCAGCGCCATCCACCTGCGGTTTGACATCGCCCGGTCGTCTCTGGCGGACGACCACAAGGCCCGCCTGCTGGCCCTGCGCGATCAGCGCATCACCCGCGAAGGGGTGCTGGTGATCAAGGCCCAGACCCACCGCAGCCAGGACATGAACCGGGCCGAGGCCTTCGGGCGCTTGCAGGAGCTGGTCGACAGCGTGGCCCGTCCGCCCCGGGTGCGGCGGCCCACCCGACCCACCGCCGCCTCCCGGGCCCGGCGGGTGGACAGCAAGAAGCTGCGATCGGCCACCAAGCTGCTGCGGGCCAAGGTCGCCCCTTAGAGCCAGAGGGCGGTCAAGCGGGTACGGCCGGCGGGCGGCAAAGGTACAAAAAAGCGGTCAAATCGATTGCAAGTGCCTGATTTTGCTAGTACAATTTGCCATCGACGACCAAAACGGGCGGTTCCCCACCGCCCGTTTTTTTTGGTCGATCGTTTTGTAGGTCGTTTTGTAGGAATTGCGGATCCACGTGGCGTTACAGGACACCGTCGAACACATCGTGACAGGCCTCGGCTACGAGTTGGTGGAGCTTGAGCGCTCCGCCGGCGGGCTGTTGCGCGTGACCATCGACCTGCCCTGGGCGCCCGGGGCCGAGCAGTTCGTGAACGTCGAGGACTGCGAAAAGGTCACCCGTCAGCTGCAGTTCACGCTGGAAGTCGAAGGGGCCGAATACAAGCGGCTGGAGGTGTCCTCGCCGGGCATCGACCGTCCGCTGCGGCATGAGCGCGATTACGAGCGCTTCGAAGGCGAACTGGTCGACCTGACCCTCAAGGCGCCCCTGGGCGCGGCGGCGGGCGGCCAAGTGTCGGCCAACCGCAAGAAGTTTCGCGGCACGCTCGAGCGCGCCGCACCTGGTACCGGCTGGCAGATCACCTGGCGTGACGAGCCGCAGGTCAAGCCGGGACAGAAAGTCAGCAAGAAGAAGGAGCCGGCGCCGCTGCAGGTCCTGGGATTCCAGCTCGATGAGCTCAAGGAAGCCCGCCTGGCGCCGGTGGTGGATTTCAAGGGGCGTCGCCCCAAGTCAGTTGCAGGAGAGTCGTGACATGAATCGTGAAATGTTGATGCTGGTCGAAGCCATCTCGCGCGAGAAGAACGTCGAACGGGACATCGTGTTTGGTGCGGTCGAATCTGCACTGGCCCAGGCCACCAAGAAGCTTTACCAGGGCGAGGTGGACATCCGCGTGGCCGTCGACCGCGACAGTGGCCAGTACGAAACCTTCCGCCGCTGGCTGGTCGTGCCCGACGAGGCCGGCCTGCAAAATCCTGACGCCGAAGAACTGCTGATGGACGCGCGTGACCGCGTGGCCGATGTCGAAGAGGGCGACTACATCGAGGAGCCCGTCGAATCTGTGCCGATCGGCCGTATCGGTGCGATGGCAGCCAAGCAGGTCATCCTGCAAAAGATCCGCGATGCCGAGCGCGAGATGCTGCTCAACGACTTCATGTCGCGCGGCGAAAAAATCTTCGTGGGCACCGTCAAGCGCATGGACAAGAGCGACATCATCGTCGAGAGCGGCCGTGTCGAAGGACGTCTGCGTCGCGCCGAGATGATCCCCAAGGAAAACCTACGCAATGGCGACCGGGTCCGCGCGATGATCATGGAGGTGGACCTGACCCTGCGCGGCGCGCCCATCATCCTGTCTCGTTCCGCGCCTGATTTCATGATCGAGCTGTTTCGCCAGGAAGTGCCTGAGATCGAACAAGGCCTGCTCGAGATCAAGAGCTGCGCCCGCGATCCGGGTTCGCGCGCCAAGATCGCCGTGGTCTCGCACGACAAGCGGGTCGACCCGATCGGCACCTGTGTGGGCGTGCGTGGCACCCGTGTGAACGCCGTCACCAACGAACTGGCCGGCGAGCGTGTCGATATCGTGCTGTGGTCTGAAGACCCCGCTCAGTTCGTGATCGGCGCGCTGGCGCCGGCCAACGTGTCGTCTATCGTCGTCGATGAAGAAAAGGGCGCGATGGACGTGGTGGTCGACGAGGAAAACCTCGCCATCGCCATCGGCCGCGGCGGCCAGAACGTGCGTCTGGCGTCTGATCTCACCGGCTGGAAGATCAACATCATGGACGCCAACGAGTCGGCCCAGAAGCAGGCCGAAGAGACCAGCGGCATCCGCACCGTGTTCATGGACAAGCTCGATGTCGACCAGGAGATCGCCGACATCCTGATCGCCGAGGGCTTCACCAGCCTGGAAGAAATCGCCTACGTGCCGATCCAGGAAATGCTGGAGATCGAGTCCTTCGACGAAGACACCGTCAACGAGCTGCGCGCCCGCGCCAAGGATGCTCTGCTGACCATGGAGATTGCGCGTGAGGAAAGCGTCGAGGAGGTGTCGCAAGACCTGCGCAGCCTCGAAGGCCTCACGCCCGCCCTGATCGCCAAGCTGGCCGAGGCCGGCGTGCACACCCGAGACGAGTTGGCCGACCTGGCGGTCGACGAGCTCACCGAGATGACCGGCCAGTCGGAAGACGAGGCCAAGTCCCTGATCATGAAGGCCCGCGAGCACTGGTTCACCAGCAGCCCCGCGGTCTCCGAGTGATGTGATGGGAGGCAACAAAACTTATGTCCAGTACGACCGTCGCCGAGTTCGCCAGCGAACTCAAAAAATCTCCCGACACGCTGCTTGAGCAATTGCGCAGTGCGGGCGTGGCCAAATCTTCGGCCACGGATGCCCTGTCCGAGGCAGACAAGCAAAAGCTTCTGGGCTATTTGCAGGCCAGTCATGGCACGGCCAGCGCCGAGCGCAAAAAGATCACGCTGACCAAGAAGTCCACCAGCGAGATCAAGCAAGCCGATGCGTCGGGCAAGGCCCGCACCATTCAGGTGGAAGTGCGCAAGAAGCGCACCTTCATCAAGCGTGACGACGAGGTCGCAGCGACCGAAGCGCCCGCCCCGGTTGCGGCGCCCGCCGTCGCACCGGGCCTGGATGACGCCGAGCTGGCACGCCGCGAAGAAGAAGCGCGCCGCCAGGCCGAACTGATTCGTCGCCAAGAAGAAGACCTGGCCGAGAAGCGCCGCCAACGCGAAGAAGCCGAGAAGCGCGAGGCCGAAGCACGCGCTGCCGCCGAACACGCCGCGCAGGCCAGCAGCTCCGCGTCCGCCGACGGACAAGCAGACGCCGCGGCCAACGCCCAGGCGCAGGCCGAGGCCCGCGCCGCTGCCAAGGCGCAGGCTGAAGCCGAATCCAAGGCACGGGCCGACGAGGAAGCGGTTCGCGCCGCTGATCTCGATAGCCGTCGCCGCAAGGCCTTGGCCGAGGCCGAGGCCATTCGCGCCATGATGGCCACGCCCACCAAAAAGGTGTTGGTCGCCAAGAAGCCCGAAGAAATCAAGCCGGCAGCCAAGACCGCCGATGGCGCACGCGTTGCAGCCAAGGGCACGTTGCACAAGCCCGCCGTCGGTACCGGCCGTCCGGCCCCCAGCGGTGCGCCCTCGGGCCCGGGTACCGGCAAGGAAATCAAGTCAGCCAAGCTGTCGTCCAGCTGGGCCGGCGATCCCGCCAAGAAGAAGGCCATTCCCACCCGGGGCGACAGCTCCGGCGGTGTGGGCCGCAACAGCTGGCGCGGCGGCCCGCGGGGTCGTCGTGGCAACGACCGCGACCAACGCGATGACCAGTCTTCCGCTGCACCGGCCGAAGCCCGCGTGATCGAAGTGCACGTGCCCGAGACCATCACCGTGGCCGAACTGGCGCACAAGATGGCGGTCAAGGCCTCCGAGGTGATCAAGTCGCTGATG
>CANHSE010000063.1 GCA_947463025.1 Comamonadaceae bacterium | reverse complement strand
TTGTTGTTCTTCTTGAAAAAGGTGCCTGCAATGCCACCGGACCGGCATCCTGAACCGGGGTTCAGGTGGGCGAGGTCACCCCCGCGTTGGGTTCATCTGACGCGAGACGATCACGCTCGCGAGGTTTGTTCCAAGCCCGTGCTCTAAGAGCATTGGTTCAAGGAAATATAAAGCCCGGCACGCATTGCAGACGCGGACCATTGTAGGCGCTTCGATGCGCCGCGGGGCCCGGCAGTCAGAGTAACTGACCGTCGTTACCCAGGACCTGGTCGATGCGCGCCACCAGTTGGTTGACACGTTCCTGCGCGTGTGCGTCGGAGGGGGCGTCGGGCGACGATGTCGGTGCGGCTGCAGCGGGTGCGGCGCGGTCGGTGAGGTCAAAGGCGAGGTTCAAGGCCGCGAGCACCGCGATGCGGTCGCGGGCCTTGACCTTGCCGGCGTCACGGATGCGGCACATGGCGCTGTCGACCTTGTCGACCGCTTCGCGCAGACGCGCCTCTCCACCTTCGGGGCATCCGAGCAGGTAGCTCTGGCCCATGATCTGAACTTCGATCTGGTTCATTGCGCGCGGGCCGCCACTCAGGCAGCGTTCTTGGCTTCGGGCAGGCGCTCCAGGAGCGCATCGACGCGCGAGCGCGCCGCGGACAGACGCGATTTGAGCGAGTCGCGTTCCTGGGTGAGGGCTTCGAGCTGCGACACCAGCAGCGCGTTGGTGCGTTGCAGCTCCTCGTGGCGCACCAGCAAGCGTTCGACGCGTTCTGCGAGCGGGTCCAGGGAGGAGTCGGAGGCCATGGGCTGCGATTGTAGGGTTTGCGTACCGCGGTGGCTCTAGAATCCGCCCGTTGGTGCTCGCGGTGTGGTTCTCATGCCGCAGTTCAACGGGAAGCAGGAAGGCCCCTGGGCCCAACCTGCGCTGCCCCCGCAACGGTAAGCGGAGCGCGTAGATCTTTGGATGTACGCCCGCCCTCATGACGATGTGCCACTGGGCCCCTTGGGGCCTGGGAAGGCGATGAGGGCGATCCGTTAGCCCGGATACCGGCCAACAAGGTGGCGACAGCGCGCGCAAGCGCACCGTCGCCGTAACGCCCAATGCACTGGCGGGGAAGCCGGTGCGGGCTATTCACTGTTGGTTTCCCATGAAAAATCGTGTGCTTTCCGTACCGCGCCAACGCGCGTGCACGCTCACACTGAGCCTGGCCGCGTCCACGCTGGCCTGGGCGCAGCCTCCCACCCTGCCCGAGACCGTGGTCACCGCCACGCGCATCGACACCCGCAGCGACGAGTTGGTCAGCGAGGTGCGCGTGATTGAGCGCGCCGCGATTGAGGCATCGACCGCGCGCACCCTCCCGGAGCTGCTTGCCCGCGAGGCGGGGCTGCAGTTCTCCAGTAACGGGGGGCTGGGTCAGTTCTCCAGTGTCTTCATTCGTGGCACGCAGGCGCGCCACACGATCTTGTTGGTCGATGGCGTCCGACTGGGTTCGGCTACCGCGGGAACGCCCGTGTGGGAGACCCTGCCGGTCGAGGCCATCGAGCGGATCGAAGTCTTGAAGGGGCCCGCCTCGGCGCTGTATGGGGCGGATGGCGTGGGCGGCGTGGTGCAGGTGTTCACGCGCGCACCGAAGGCGGGCTTTCATCCCTATGCCAGCGTGGCGGCGGGCAGCTATGGCCATGCGCGGGCCGCGGCTGGTGCGAGCGGGGGCGAGGGGGCATTGAGGTACAGCTTCGGGGTGCAGCGCAGTGCGGAGCGGGGATTTTCGAGCGCCAATCCGCGCGCTCCTTTCGGTAGCTACCAGCCAGACCGCGACCCGTTTCGCCAGAACGCGGTCAATGCATCTCTGCGTTATCAGTTGAACCGTGACTGGTCGGCCGATGCATCGCTGTTGTACTCGGATGCCACCGGACACTTTGATGATTGGCAACCCGTTGATAGTCGCAGCAAGCTGCGCGCATCCTTGACCCAGGCCGGCTTCAAGGGGCGCGTACAGCCCGGATGGACCACCGAGTTGCGTATCAGCGAGAGCGTGGACGCCAATCATCCGATCGTCGCCGCTTACCCGGACCCCTTCAAGACCACGCAGACGCAATCGACCTGGCAGAACACGGTGGACACCCGTGCCGGCATCATGCTGGCGGGGCTGGAGCAGCGCAGGCAGCGAGTGACCACCCCAGTGGCCTACGACGTGACACAACGCACGATGTCTGCCGGGTTCGTTGGGCTCACTGGACAGGCGGGCAACCACAGCTGGCAGGTGAACATGCGGCGCGATGTCAACTCGCAGTTCGGAGCGAGTCAAACCGGCTTCGCGGGGTACGGCTGGCGCTTTGCGCCAGGATGGCGCATTCATGGTTCCACGGGAACCACTTTTGTTGCCCCGTCGTTCAACGACTTGTACTACCCGCCCAGTGCCTGGGACTCGGGTGGGAATCCGAATCTGCGGCCTGAGCGCGGGCGCAACCGCGACGTGGGTTTAGCCTGGTCCCAGGGCGTACACACGACCAAGCTGGTGTACTTCGATAACCGTATTCGAGACATGATCGCATGGGGCAGCGGGTCTGAGCCTGAAAACATCGGCCGCGCGCGCATCGACGGTTTGACCCTGGGCTATGAGGCCCGGATCGATCGCCTGTCGCTGCGCGCATCGCTGGAGGACATGCGTCCGCGCAATTTGGAGACGGGTAAGGCGCTGCCTCGCCGCTCCGACACACAGGCGACCTTGGGTGCGAGCTGGCGCGAGGGTGCCTGGCTATTCGGGACTTCGGTGCTGCACGTGGGCTCGCGATTTGATAACTCCACGAACACCCAGCCGCTGGGCGCCTACACCCTGGTCGATCTAAACGCCACCTGGCAATTTGCGCCCGCCCTGAGCCTGCAGGCCAAGTTGAACAACCTGACCGACCGGGCCTACGAGACCACCTACGGCTACAACCAGCCGGGGCGTTCTGTGTACGTCACCCTGCGCTGGCAACCCAAGTAAGCTCGCCGCGATGTCCGTCGACCACAGCCCCCAGCGCATCGTTTGCCTGACCGAGGAAACGACCGAGTGGCTCTACCTTCTGGGGCAGGAGGCGCGCATCGTGGGCATCTCGGGCTATACGGTACGCCCGCGCCGCGCGCGCGATGAAAAGCCGCGGGTCAGCGCCTTTCTCAGCGCCAAGATCGACAAGATCCTGGCGCTGGAACCGGATTGCGTCTTCGGCTTTTCCGACTTGCAGGCTGATATCGCCAGCGCGCTGGTGAAAAAAGGCGTGCAAGTGACCGTCTTCAATCAGCGCAGCGTGCAGGAGATCTTCTCGATGCTCTGGCAGGTGGCGGCCCTGGTGGGCCAGAGCGAGCGCGGGCAGGCCCTGATCGACGGCATGCGCGCTCGCTTGGCGCAGATCGAAGAGGCGGCACGCGCTTTGCCCCGACGGCCCCGCGTGTTCTTCGAGGAGTGGGACGAACCGCCGATCAGCGCAATACGCTGGGTGAGCGAGTTGCTCGCGATCGCGGGGGGCGACGACTGCTTTCCTGAACTTTCGCGTGAGCCTCTGGGTAAGCACCGCATCATCCAGGACCCCACCGAAATCGTGCGACGCCGGCCCGACATCGTGATCGGTTCCTGGTGCGGCAAGAAGTTCCGTCCCGAGCGTGTGGCGGCGCGACCCGGCTGGCAGGACGTACCCGCTGTGCGCGATGGGCAGTTGTTCGAGATCAAATCGGCTGACATCCTGCAGCCCGGGCCCGCAGCCTTGACCGATGGCATCGAGCAGATGCACCGCATCGTGTGCGCGTGGAGTCGTCTGCATGGCTGAACGTGTACGGCGTGGGTGGGCGATGAGCCTGGTCTTGCTCGCACTCACGGGAGCGGGCGCCTCGCACGCCGTGACACTGACCGACGATCGCGGCGCACGCATCACGCTCACTGCGCCGCCCCAGCGTATCGTCTCGCTGCTGCCCTCACTGACCGAGACCGTGTGCGCCCTCGGTGCATGCGAACGCCTGGTGGCGGTGGACACCCATTCCAACTGGCCGCAGACGGTGCGCGCCTTGCCCGCTGTGGGCGGGATGGAAGATGCGCAGGTGGAGTCCATCCTCGCCCTGCGGCCCGATCTGGTGTTGGCCGCCACCTCGACGCGCGCGCTGGCCCGCCTCGAGTCGCTGGGTCTGAAAGTACTGGCCCTGGAGCCGCGCACGCTGGAGGATTTTCGGCGCGTGGTGGGCCAGCTCGATCGCGCGCTGGGATCCTCCGCGGGGCCCGCCTTGCTGCAAGGCGTGGACGCCGAGCTGGCCGCCGCCGCTCAGTCGCTTGCTCCCGCGCAGCGTGGCACCCGGGTTTACTTCGAGGTGAGCAGCGCACCCTATGCGGCCAGCGAGACGTCATTCATCGGGCAGCTGTTGGCACGGGTCGGCGTTGCCAATGTGGTGCCGGGCACACTGGGGCCGTTCCCTAAGCTCAATCCCGAGTTCATCGTGCGTGCGGATCCTCATGTGGTGATGATCTCGGACCGAGCCGCCGGCGATCTGTCGGCGCGCCCGGGCTGGTCGGGTCTGCGCGCGCTGCGCGAAGGACGTGTGTGTCGGTTCACGCCTGCGCAATCCGACGTGCTGGTGCGACCGGGTCCTCGAATGGCCGAGGGCGCACGCCTGATGGTGGCTTGCATCCAGGGCCGACTCCCGGCCGACCGGTCATGAGCGCACGTGCAACCGCCACCGCTGCGGGGGGGCTCGCCGTCGCCTCGGTGCTGGGGGTGATGTTGGGTCTGTGCGTGGGCAGTGCGGGCTGGGAGCCGCTGACCTTCGCTCAAGAATCCGCATCGGCCATCGTGTGGGAGATCCGTTTGCCTCGCACCTTGGGCGCCTGGCTGGCTGGCGCCTTGCTGGCCCTCGCGGGCGCCGTGGCCCAGGGGCTATTTCGTAATCCGCTGGCCGACCCTTACCTGCTCGGAAGTGCCACCGGTGCCAGCCTCGGCGTAGCCGTCTTCCTGGTGGGGCTGGGCGTGTGGCCGGGCCTGGCGGTGGGCTGGGCTCTGCGCTGGGGCATGACAGGTGCCGCTTTTGTCGGTGCGATGGCCGCGGTGCTGATCACGGTGGCCCTGGCACGTGGGGTGCAGCACACACTGCGCCTGCTGCTGGCGGGGGTAGTCGTGGGCATGGTGCTCGGTGCGATGGCCGCTTTGGTGATGTTTCAGGTGCCCGAGGTGATGCGAGCCCTGCAGGGTTTCATGCTGGGGACCACAGCCTTCATCGGGTGGGAGGCCGTGCAGCTGCTGGCCCTGGGGCTGACCGTCACAGGTCTGGCGGCCTGGGGGCTGGGCCGGGCGCTGGACGCCTTGTCTTTGGGCGAGACGACTGCCGCCAGCTTGGGTGTTGCCCTGGGGCCGGTTCGCATGGCGCTGGTGGCGACGCTGGCATTGGCCACCGGGATCGCGGTGGCCCAGGTGGGCTTGATCGCCTTCATCGGGCTGGTCGCGCCGCACTTGGTGCGCTCGTTCGCCCGGCCCACGCACCGGGGCTTGCTGCCGCTGTCGGCTGCGACGGGTGGGGTGCTGTTGTTGGCAGCCGATGTGATCGCGCGCTGGGCGCTGGCGCCTCAGGAACTGCCAGTGGGCGCGCTGACCGCGGTGCTCGGGGGTGGTTACCTGCTGTGGCTGATGCACCGGAGGTCCTGGTGAACGCGCCGGCGATCCAGGCGCAAGCCTTGCGCGTTGCGCGCGGCGGCCGCGAGGTGATCGCGGGCTTGGATCTGACCGTGCCCGCAGGCCACTGGACGTCGATCGTGGGGCCGAACGGCGCGGGCAAGACGACGCTGCTGCAAGCCCTGGCGTGCCTGTTGCCTTCGCAGGGGCGGGTGCTTTGGCAAGACCGCGAGGCATCGAGCCTGAGCCCGCGCGAGCGGGCCAGGCAGGTGGCCTGGTTGGGGCAGGGCGAGGGCGGCGGCGAAGACTTGCGGGCCTACGATCTGGTGATGCTCGCTCGCCTGCCGTATCAGGCTTGGCTGGCGTCCCCCTCGGCGTCGGATCTCGCCGCCGTGCACGATGCGATGCGTCGCACCGGCAGCTGGGAATGCCGCGAGCGGCCACTGGGGCAGTTGTCGGGCGGTGAGCGCCAGCGGGTGCTGCTGGCGCGGGCCTTGGCGGTGCAGGCGCCGGTGCTGCTGATGGACGAGCCGCTCGCCCATGTCGATCCGCCACATCAGGCGGACTGGCTGGGTCTGGTGCGCGCCCACGTGCGTGCGGGCGGTACCGCACTGACCGTGCTGCACGAATTGAATCTGGCCTTGCAGGCCGACGCCATGGTGATCCTGCACGAGGGCCGTATGGTGCATCAGGGCGCCTGCACCGATGCAGCCACGCATCGCGCCCTGGAGCGAGTGTTTGACCAGCGCATCGCGGTGCAGTCGGTGGGGCCGACCTGGGTCGCGTTGCCGGTCGCAGGCCTGCGGTGATGTCCTGCCCCCGGTAAGGGATACCCACTACGGGATTCCCTCCATGCAGCTTTGTTGCTGCGGCCTGCGCTGCGGACTATGCTGACTTCCACACTTCAAGGGGGTCGGCCATGTACAAACGTATCCTGTTGGCGTATGACGGAAGCGAGGCGGGGCAGAAGGCCTTACTCGATTGCCGCGAACTCGCGCAGTGGAGCCAGTCCGAGATCTCGTTGGTGGCGGTGATGCCATCGATGATGGCCTTCGTAGGGCTGGAGGGCGGTGTGTATGACGTCGAGCTCGAGGCGCGCGAGAAGGCCAAGTTTGAAGCGGTGCTGGCCGACGGCCTGCGCCAGCTGCAAGCCACCGGCTTCGGCGGTGCGCGCGGCGAGTTGATCACCGGCGAGCCGATCGAAGAGATCGCGCGCCATGCGGGCGCGATCGGTGCCGACCTGATCGTGGTCGGCCACAAGCATGTGGGCAGTCGGGCCGCGCGTTGGTGGCGTGGGTCGGTGTCCAAGTCGCTGATCGAGCACGCACCGTGTAGTGTGCTGTGCGTCGTGCTGCCCTGATGGCCTTCAGGGCGGGGCCGGCGTCTTGTCCTTGAAATCGCAAAAAGGCGCGACGGCGCACGCCCAGCAGCGAGGCTTGCGCGCCTGGCACACATAGCGCCCGTGCAGGATCAACCAGTGGTGCGAGTCCACCGCATAGGCCGCCGGGACGCGTCGCTCCAGCGCCTTTTCCACTGCCAGCGGATTCTTGCCCCGGGCCAGCCCGGTGCGGTTGCTCACGCGAAAGATGTGGGTGTCCACCGCCATGGTGGGCTGGCCAAAGGCCACATTGAGGACGACGTTGGCCGTCTTGCGCCCCACGCCGGGCAGGGCCTCAAGCGCCTCGCGGGTGCGGGGCACCTCGCCGCCATGGCGCTCGATCAGGATCCGGCAGGTCTCTAGCAGGTTGCGGGCCTTGGTGCGGTACAGGCCGATGGTCTGGATCGCGCGCTCGACGCGCTCGAGCCCAAGGTCCAGCAGGGCCTGCGGGGTGTTGGCGATGGGGAATAGCTTGCGGGTGGCCTTGTTCACGCTCACATCGGTGGCCTGCGCTGACAACAGCACCGCCGCGAGCAGCTCGAACACGCTGGTGTATTCCAGCTCTGTGACGGGGTGGGGATTGGCCGCCTTCAGGGTGGCAAAGAACGATTCGATGTCCTGGGGTTTCATGGCGGGCAAGTGTAGGGCCGGGGCTGCCGCAGCCCGCCACTCGGGCTTTCTTGCACCGGGATAATCACGCGCTCATGACCGCGCGCAAGCTCACCTCGGACTGACCATGCATTTCAATTTCAATAGCCCTTATCCCACTGCGCGCCTGCCGGTGTTCGCGCGTAACGCTGTGGCGACCTCGCATCCGCTGGCGGCCCAGGCTGGCCTGCGCATGCTGTGGCAAGGCGGTAATGCGGTGGACGCCGCGGTGGCTGCCGCTGCGGCCATGACGATTTGCGAACCCGTGAGCAATGGCCTGGGCAGCGATGCCTTCGCGATTGTGTGGGACGGGCAGTCCCTGCATGGCCTCAATGCGTCGGGCCGGGCGCCCGCGGCCTGGACAACCGATTACTTCAAGGGCAAATACGGCGCAGATGCCAAGACGCCACCCAAGCGGGGCTTCGATTCGGTCACGGTGCCGGGCGCGGTGGCCGGTTGGGCCGCCTTGTCGGAGCGCTTTGGCAAGCTGCCTTTTGCCGACCTGATGGCGCCGGCGATCGAGATCGCCGAGCGGGGCTACCTGCTACCCGTGGTGGTGCAGCAAAAGTGGGCGGCGGCCACGCCAGAACTGGGCGGCTTGCCGGGCTTCGCGCAGAGTTTTCTGCCCTGGGGCCGTGCGCCGAAGGTGGGCGAGTTGTTCCAGTTTACGGGTGCGGCGCGCGGTCTGCGCGCGATTGCGCAGACGCGCGGCGAGGCTTTTTACCGTGGCGAGATCGCGCAGGCGCTGGAGCGTTTTTCCGCGCAGCATGGGGGCAGCCTCAAGGCCAGCGATCTGGCGGCCTATCAGCCTGAGTGGGTGCAGCCCCTGGGCAAGAACTATCGCGGCTACACGCTGCACGAGATCCCGCCCAATGGTCAGGGCATCTCGGCGCTGATGGCACTGGGCATCCTCGAACACTTTGACCTCGCGAGCATGCCGGTGGACGGTGTCGATTCGCAGCACGTGCAGATCGAGGCCATGAAGCTGGCCTTTGCCGACGTCTACCGCTATGTGGCCGAGCCTTCGAGCATGCAGGTCACGCCGGCGCAGATGCTGGATGACGGGTATCTGGCCCGTCGCGCCAAGTTGATCGACATGAAGCGCGCCCAGGATTTCGGCGCGGGCAATCCGGTCAAGGGCGGCACGATTTATCTCACCGCTGCCGACGAGAGCGGCATGATGGTGAGCTTCATTCAGAGCAACTATCTGGGCTTTGGCTCGGGCTGCGTCGAGCCGCAGTTCGGGGTGAGTCTGCAAAACCGGGGTCATGCCTTTAGCCTCGAGGCCGGCCCGAATCAGGTGGCCCCGGGCAAGCGCCCCTTCCACACCATCATCCCGGCCTTCCTCACGAAGGACGGCCAGCCCGTCATGAGCTTTGGCGTGATGGGCGCCAATATGCAGCCGCAGGGCCATATGCAGACGCTGGTGCGCATGGTCGATTACGCCCAGCACCCGCAGGCCGCTTGCGACGCGCCGCGCTGGCGTTACAACGCGGGCCTGGAGATCAACGTCGAACAGCAGATGGATCCGGTCACGGTGCAAGGGCTGGCTGCGCGGGGTCACCAAGTGGGCGTGATCAACGACAACTACCAGGACTTTGGTGCCGGCCAGTTCATTTGGCGCGCGGGGGATCCGAAGGTCGAAGGCTATGTCTGCGCCAGCGATTCGCGGCGGGATGGCCTGGTCGCCGGGTTTTAGTCTCCACTTCGCTACCATCGCGCTTTGCCCTCATACCGCCCCGCCACCATGTCTCTGCCCTTCGCCGCGCGCCTTCAAAACGTCGAAACCTCGGCCATCCGCGAGCTGTTCAAGCTCCTGGGCAAGCCCGGCATCATCAGCTTCGCCGGGGGCTTCCCCGACAGCGCTTTGTTTGATGTGGCGGGCCTGCGTGAGTCCAGCCAGAAGGCGCTGACCGACAACCCCGGCGCCGCCTTGCAATACGGCGCCACCGAGGGCTACGAGCCGCTGCGCG
This sequence comes from Comamonadaceae bacterium, assembly GCA_947463025.1. GTDB lineage: Bacteria > Pseudomonadota > Gammaproteobacteria > Burkholderiales > Burkholderiaceae_C > Ramlibacter. The sequence goes on along the minus strand of CANHSE010000063.1, from coordinate 3,713 downwards.
CCGAGTTGGCGTCCTTTCTGCAGTCCAAGGGCGTTTCAGACATCGCTCCCAATCAGTTGATCGTCACCACCGGCAGCCAGCAGGCGCTGGACCTGGTGGGCAAGACCCTGATCGATCCGGGCGACAAGGTCATCGTCGAAGGGCCAACCTTCCTGGCCACCATCCAGTGCTTTCGCCTCTATGGCGCGCAAGTGATCGCCGCGCCGATCGACGCGCAGGGCGTGCAGGTGGATCGCCTCGAGGCCTTGATCACCGAGCACCGCCCGAAATTCGTTTATCTGATTCCCTCCTTCGGCAATCCCAGTGGCGCGATGCTGTCCCTCGAGCGTCGGCGCAAGATTCTGGCGCTGGCGGTCAAGCACCAGGTGCTGATCGTGGAAGACGACCCCTATGGCGACCTGTACTTCGGTGACGCGCCGCCGCCCAGCCTGCTGGCGCTGTCGCATGAAGTGCCGGGTAGTCGTGACCTCGTCGCCTACTGCGGAAGCTTGAGCAAGGTGCTGAGCCCCGGGCTGCGTGTGGGTTGGATGGTGGCGCAGCCCGAGTTGCTCGCGCGGGCCACCATGTGCAAGCAATTTAGCGACGCGCACACCAGCACCTTTGCGCAAGCCACCGCCGCCGAGTATCTGAAGTCTGGCCGCATGCCCGCCAGGCTCGAGGAAGTTCGCAAGGTCTATGCGCGGCGCGCGCAGGCCATGGGGCAGGCGCTGCGCCGCGAGCTGGGCGATGCGATCGAGTTCACGCAGCCCGAGGGCGGGCTTTTCTTCTGGGCGCGCTTGACCGGCAAAGGCGGCAAGCTGCAAGACGCGGGCGAGCTGGCGCGCCGCGCGATCGAACAAGGCGTGGCCTTCGTGCCAGGCGCACCGTTTTTTGCGACCCAACCCGACATGGCGTCGCTGCGATTGAGTTTCGCGACCGCTGATGTCGCCAAGATCGAAGAGGGCGTGTCGCGCCTGGCGCGCGCGCTGGGCTGACCAGCTTGCGACAATGGAGCATCCCCGCTCCGCGCTGTTGCCGTCATGCCCATACCCTCTGCTGCCCTTTGTTCACTCCCTCGCATGCCAGCCCCCTTCCGGCGCTGGCGGCAGATGGCGCGGCTTGCCGGCGTCCTGGCGCTCAGTGCGCTGGGCGCCACCGACCTGCGCGCCGATGAGGCAGCTTGGACCGCTCTGGCCCGGCCGGGGGCCATCGCGCTGATACGCCATGCCTATGCCCCTGGGGTCGGCGACCCGCCCGGCATGCGCCTGGACGATTGCGCCACGCAGCGCAATCTGAATGACCAGGGCCGTGCGCAGGCCCGTCGACTTGGCGAGCGCCTGCGTCAGCGGGGGATCCGAGTGGACGCCGTGCTGTATTCACCTTGGTGCCGCACCCGCGACACCGCGCAGTTGCTTTTGACGGGTGCGACGCCGCTTGCGGAGCCGGCATTCGGATCCTTCTTCGCCGGCCAGGGCGATCCCGTCCGCCAGACCGCAGCGGCGCGCGAGATCCTGCGCCAGTGGCGGGGTCCGGGTGCGCTGGTCGTGGTGACCCACCAGGTCAATGTGCAGGGCCTTACCGGTGTCTCGCCTTCGACGGCCGAAAGCCTGGTGGTCAGCGTGCCAACCGGCAACGGGCCCTTGCAGGTCCTGGGTCGGATCGATCCGCCCGATTGAGGCCCGTCGCCTGCGCGCCAGGGCGCGGCAGGCGAACTGCGTAGACTGCGTCCGACACAGATTCGACCCATTCGATAGGAGCCACCCCATGACCCTCACCTTGCACGGCTTTCCCGTATCCAACTACTACAACAAGGTCAAGATGGCCCTGCTCGAAAAGGGCGTGCCATTTCAGGAGGCCTACGACACGCCGCACAAGCCCTCTGACGGCATGCAGACTGCTTCGCCTCTGAAAAAGGTCCCCTACCTCACGACCCCGCAAGGCCCGCTGTGCGAAAGCCAGGTGATCGTCGACTGGATCGAGGCGGCCTATCCCACTCCGGCGCTCTTGCCCGCCGATCCCTTTGCCGCCGCCAAGGTGCGTGAGCTCACCACTTTCATCGACTGGCATCTGGAGATTGCAGCGCGCCAGTTGTATGGCATGACCTTTTTTGGCGCGCCCGCCTTGTCCGACGAGAGCCTGGCCCGCATCCGCAAGCAGATCGAGCGCGCGATTCAAGGCTTTGCGCAGCTGGCTCGCTTCTCACCGTATGTGGCGGGCGACACCTTCACCCAGGCCGACCTGTCGGCGTTCAACAGCCTGGGCCTGGTGGGCATGGTGACCCAGAAGGCCTACGGCGTCGATCTGCTGGCCGCTGCAGGCGTCGACTACAAGCCCTACCTCAAGCGGGTGGGCGAGCGTGCCAGCGGTCAGAGGATCGTGGCGGATCGCAAGCAGGCGCAGCTGCCCAAGGCCTGAGCGCGGACGTCTGAGCGCGCCGGGGCTGCGCGGCTGGCGCGGGCGCACCATAATCGGCCCGCCTATGCCCCCCTTTTCCGCTCTATCTCACGTGCCACGGCCTGATCGCCGTCGCCTGCTGCAACTGGCGGCGGCGGCCGCGACGGGCTCCTGGTTGTCGCAGGGCGCCTGGGCCCAGCGGCGCTGGACCTTTGATCCCTTCAACTTGGGCGTGGCCAGTGGCTCGCCCGCACCGGACGGCGTGGTGCTGTGGACGCGCTTGCGCGCACCGGGCTTGTTGGATAGCCTGGGTGAGGCGCCGATCGCGGTGCGTTGGGAAGTGGCCCATGACGAGGCGTTCTCCCAAATCGCGCAGCGTGGTGAGGCCGTGGCCAGCCCCGAACTCGCGCACAGCGTGCACGCCGAGGTGCAGGGGCTGGCCCCCGACCGCTGGTATTTCTATCGATTTATCGCGGGTGGCATCAGCAGCCCCACTGGGCGCACCCGCACCTTGCCGCTGCCCCAGGCGGCGGCCAAGCGGCTGCGCGTGGCCTATGCGTCGTGCCAGCGCTGGGAGCACGGCCACTTCGCGGCCTACCGCCATATGCGCGATGACCAGCCCGACTTCGTGATGTTCCTGGGCGACTACATCTACGAATACCCCAATGCCGCAGCGGCGGTGCGCAACTTCCCCACGCTGGCCCGCGTCTTGACTTTGGCCGATTACCGCGAACGTCATGCCCTGTATCGCAGTGACCCCCAGCTACAGGCCATGCATGCGGCGTGTCCCTGGCTGGTGACCTGGGACGACCATGAGGTGCAAAACGATTACGCCGGTGTGCATGCAGGCGACAACCGACCCGCGGGCCTCAATGGCGTGGAGGACTTCATGGCGCGGCGCAACGCCGCCTACCAGGCCTACTACGAGCACATGCCGCTGCGTGCCTCGGCGTTCGCGCGGTCTGTGGCGGGGGCGAGTGTGCGCCTGCACGAACGCTATCGCTTTGGCCAGTTGGCCGATTTGCTGTTGCTGGACACGCGCCAGTTTCGGGATCTGCAGGTCTGCGGCACGGCCCAGCGCGCCACGGGGGCGATCGACCCCACAGGCTGCGAGGCCTGGGACGATCCCGCGCGCACCCTGCTGGGCGTTGCGCAGGAGCGCTGGCTCGAGCAGTCGCTGGCGAGTAGCAGCTCGGGCTGGACAGTGATCGGGCAGCAGGGCCTCTTCGGTCGGCGCGATAACTTACCGGGGCCGGGTGAGCGTTTGTGGAACGACGGGTGGGATGGTTATGGACCCGCGCGCCGGCGCTTGACCGACGCCTTGCAGCGACAGCGTGTGG
>CANHSE010000062.1 GCA_947463025.1 Comamonadaceae bacterium | reverse complement strand
TTCAACAAGAACTTCACCCCCGGCCATGAGTACATGGGCACCGTGGTCAAGCTGGGCCCGGGCGTGGACGAGTTCAAGATCGGTGACCGCGTCACCGTGGAAGTGCACGCCGGCTGTGGCCGCTGCGAGCGCTGCCGCGAAGGCATGTACACGGCTTGCCTGAACTACGGCCAGAACTACGGCGAGGTTAACAAGGGCCACCGCGCCAACGGCTTCACCACCGACGGCGGCTTCACCCAGTACGCCGTCAACAACATCAACACCCTGGCCCACGTGCCCGACAACATGAGCGACGAGGAGGCGACCCTGATCGTCACCGCCGGTACCGCCATGTACGGTCTGGACGTGACCGCCGGCCTGATTGCCGGCCAGTCGGTGGTGGTCATGGGCCCGGGTCCCATCGGCCTGATGGGCGTGGGTGTGGCCAAGGCGCTGGGCGCCTCCGAGGTCATCCTGACCGGCACCCGCGACAACCGCCTGGAAATGGGCCGCAAGCTGGGCGCGGACTACACCATCAACGTGACCAAGGAAGACGCGGTTGCCAAGGTGCGCGAGTACACCAACGGGGGCGCGCACTACGTGCTCGAGTGCTCGGGTGCACTCAACGCCATCAACGACGCTTCGAAGATGCTGCGCCGTGGCGGTCGTATCTGCCTGGCCGCCTTCCCGGGCGAGCCGGCGCCGGTCGACGTCGCCAACCTGGTTCGCAACAACATCTATCTGTACGGCATCCGCGGCGAAGGCAAGAGTGCCACCCACCGCGCCGCTGCGCTGATGAAGCAAAAGCGCTTTGACGCCAAGCTGATCCACACCCACACCTTCCCGCTCGAAGAAGTGCCGACCGCGCTGCGTTATGCCCGCGAGCGCATCGACGACGCCATCAAGGTCGTGGTGAAGATGAGCCACGCCGAAGGCTGCTGATCGCACGGCCATGCTGACGTTCGACCATTACTTCATGCCGCGCACGCTCGAGGCGGCGTTTGATGCACTCGAGCAAGTGCCCGGGGCCCGGCTGGTGGCAGGCGCCACCGACCTGCTGCCTTGGGCCCGCGAGGGGCGAGCCGGCGATGTGCATCTGCCGGCGATGGTGGACGTCAGCCGCATTCCCGAGCTGTGCGATATCTCGGTCACCGAGCAGCGCGTGTTGCTCGGTGCCGCTACGCCGATCGCGGCGTACGAGCGCGATGCACGACTGCGCCGTCTGGCGCCCGTACTCGGGCCCTGCGCCGCCTGGTTCGCGGACGACCAGATCCGCGAGCAAGCCACCATCGGCGGCAACATCGTCAATGCCTCGCCGGCGGGGGATTCGCAGCCGGCCTTGCTGGTCCTGAACGCGCGCGTGCATCTGGCGCGTCGCGAGGGCGGCAAGATCCAGCGGCGCGAGATGCCCCTGTCGGAATTCATCCTGGGCCCCGGCAAGACGGCCTTGAAGGATCGCGAGATCCTCACAGCCCTGACGATCGATCCGATCGAGGGCTGGGGCAGTGCCTTTGAAAAGGTGGGCCACCGCCGTTCGCTAGCGATCTCCACGGTGTGCATGGCGACGGCCGTCAAGCTCGATTGGGCCCGTCGCAACGTCGAAGCCTGCCGCGTGGCCATCGGAGCGGTTGGCCCTGTGCCCGAGCGTCTGAGCGCGATCGAGGCGATGCTGGTGGGTCAAGTGCCCACCCCGCGTCTGGTGCGCGAAGCCGCGCAAACCGCTGCCGACCAGGTGCGCTCACGCAGCCGGCAGGAATACCGACGCGAAGTCCTGGTTAATTTTGTCGAGCGCGCGCTGGTCTCTGCTCTGTCGCGCGCCGGTCTTGAAGTCGCTCGTCTTCCCAAGGAAATGGCTCATGCCTGATTCCCTCGCGCCCCATTCCAAAGTCTGCGCGGCGCCCGCCGATGGTCGCCACCCCACCGTCGAGATTTCGGCCACCGTCAACGGCCGCGAGGTCGTGCGGGTGGTACCCAATCACTACCGCCTGATTGATTTTGTCCGCGAAGAACTCAAACTCACCGGCAACAAGGAAGGCTGCGGCGCCGGCGAGTGCGGTACCTGCTCGATGTTCCTGGACGGCAAACTGGTCAAAAGCTGCCTGACGCCGGTGCAAAAGGTCGACGGTGCGAAGGTCGAGACCGTCGACGATCTCGACCGCGACCAGGGCATGACCGCCTTGCAGCGCGCCTTTCACAAGTGCGGCGCCAGCCAGTGCGGCTATTGCATCCCCGGCATGGTGATGGCGGCCACGTCCACGCTGCGCCGCAACCCGCAGGCAGGCGCTGAGGAAATCAAAGAAGGCCTGGGCGGTAACATCTGCCGCTGCACCGGCTACCAAAAAATCATCGACGCGGTCGAACTCGCGCGCGATGTGATGAACGGCAGCTTGCCTGAATCCGCGCTTGAAGAAGATGCGTCCGACAGCTTCATCGGCGCACGCACGCGGCGCCTGGACGCGCCGGCGAAGGTGACTGGCGCCATCAAGTACGCCGCCGACATGTGGATGCCCAATATGCTGCACATGCAGGTGCTGCGCAGCCCGCATCCGCATGCCCGTATCAAGCGGCTCGATGTCTCGCGGGCCAAAGCCTTGCGCGGCGTGGAGGCGGTGGTCACCTGTGACGATGTGCCCGGCAAAGACAACTACGGTGTGTTCATCGAAGACCAGCCCACGCTGGCGCGCGGCGTGGTGCGCTATGTGGGCGAGGCGGTGGCGGCCGTGGCGGCGGAGACGGTGGACATCGCCCGTGCGGCCTTGAAGCTGATCGAGGTCGAGTACGAGCCCCTGCCGGGCCTGTTCGATCCCGAAGAGGCGATGAAGCCGGAGGCGATTCAGCTGCACGCGCATGCCCCGGGCAATATCTGCAAGCACACCAAGATTCGCAAAGGCGATTTCGAAGCCGGCCTGAAAGAGGCCGACGTGGTGGTGGAGGAAACCTACCAGACCGCGCCGATCGAACACGCCTACCTCGAGCCCGAGGCCGGCCTGGCCTATGTCGAGCCCGATGGCTGCGTGACCGTGCACTCGCCGAGCCAGAACATCACCCACCACCGGCACATGCTGGCGCATATCCTGGGGCGTCCGATCAACAAGGTGCGCATGATCATGAGCACCGTGGGCGGTGGCTTTGGCGGCAAAGAGGACATGATCTACCAGGGCATCATGGCCCTGGCCGCGATCAAGTCGCGCCGCCCGGTGCGCTATGTTTTCACCCGCGAGGAGAGCTTCGCGGCCAGCGCCAAGCGTCACCCCTTCAAGATTCGCTACACCATGGGCCTCAAGCGCGATGGCCGCATCGTGGCTACGCGCATGGTGATGGTCTCCGATGGCGGCGCCTACGCCATGTCCACGCCCGGCGTGATGAACAAGTCGGCCATCCTGGGCCCGGGCCCCTACGCCATCCCCAACGTCTGGGTGGATTCGATCGGGGTCTACACCAACAACACCCCCAGCGGGGCGATGCGTGCCTTCGGCGCCTTCCAGTCGGAGTTCTCGACCGAGGCGCATCTGGACCTGTGCGCCCAGCGCCTGGGCATGGACCCGGTGGCACTTCGCATGGTCAACCTCATGCGAGACGGCGCCACCACCCACACCCGGCAAAAGCTGGACCGGGTGCTGGCCGTGGATTGCCTGGAGGCCGTCTTGGGCGTCGCGGGCTGGGATGCGGGTGTGCCGCACCGGCAAGCGCAGGGCCTGCCCGAGCGCGAGGATCTGGGACGTCCCGGCACCCGCCCGACCTGTATCCCCGGCGTCGCGCAAGAGCGTTACGCACAGCAAGATCAAAGCAACTAGGAGTTCGACGATGAGACACAAGGGACGAGGCGTTGCGTGTGGTTGGTACGGCATTGCGCGTACCGCTGCGATGGATCGCGCTGCTGTGTGGGTGGAACTCGATGACGGCGGCACCGTGAAGGTGGCGACCGGCGTGACCGAGATCGGCGAGGGTGTGCTCACGGGCCTGTGCCAGATCGCAGCCGATGCGATGGGCGTGCACCCGCACGACATCGTGCTGGCCGACAACGACACCGCGCGTGTGCCCGAGGCGGCGCACGCCGGTGCCACGCGCATGACCTACATGATCGGCAACGCGGTGGCGATCGCCTGCCGCGAGGCCTTCGGCAAGTTTCGTGCGGCCATGGGCGCTTATTGGGAAGTCGCGCCCGAGAGCATCCACGCCCATGCGGGTCAGTGCTGGGTGGAGGGATCGGCCAGCAAGCGCATGTCCATGGAGCATGCGGTGCATGTCCTCAAAAAGGAGCGCGGCATCGTCATCGTGGGCAGTGGCCTGTTCACCTCGGCGCACACCGCGCTCGATCCGGAGACCGGCGCCGCCACGCCCTGGCAAAGCTATGTCTTTGGCGCGCAAATCGCGGAAGTGGAAGTCGATGACGACACCGGCGAAGTGCAGGTGCTGGGCGTCTGGGCCGCACACGATGTGGGCCGCGTGGTCAACCCCCAGCAGGTGGAAGGCCAGATCGAAGGCGGCGTGGTGATGGGCGTGGGGCACACCCTGATGGAGGACTACATCCAGGTGGGCGGCAAGACCACGACCCCCGGCTTTGCCAAGTACATCCTGCCCACCTCGGTCGATATTCCGCAAGTGACCTCGGTGTTGATTACTGAACCCGATCCCAAGACGCCGTTGGGCGTGAAGGGCATCGGCGAGCCTTCCATCACGCCCACTGCCGCCGCGATCGTCAATGCGATCTACGACGCAGTGGGTGTGCGTATGACGCGTTTACCGGCCACGCCCGAGAGGGTGATGGCCGCTTTGCGAGAGAAGCGAGCCGCGCCGCAGCCGCTGCGGCGGGCCGCTTGAGTTTGTGAGTGCGGCGTGACATCACCCAACGAGTCGATGCGCGCCGGATTTTTAAGTCCATCAAAACGGAGACAGACATGAACCTTTTCAAGTTATTCGATCTTCAAAACACCGGCTTCAAGCGACTGGTCCTGGGTGCAGCCCTGTCGGTCAGCGCGCTGGGCGCGGCGGCTCAGGACTTCCCGGTCAAGCCGATTGAGCTGAACGTTCTGTTCCCGGCAGGAAGCTCGGCGGATGTGGTCGCACGCGTGCTGGCCGAGGGCATGTCCAAGCAACTGGGTCAGCCCGTCACGGTCATGAACCGCCCGGGTGCTGGCGGTGCCATCGGCTACCGCCATGTCCAGAGCCAGCGGCCCGACGGCTACAGCCTGGTGTTCAACTCGAACTCGGTCTCCACGGTCTTCTACTCGGGCCAGATGCCTTTCAACTACACGGCCTTCGACCCGGTGGCCAAGGTCACGTCGGAGCTGCCGGTGTTGGCTGTTCGCAGCGACGCCCCCTGGAACAACCTCAAGGAGATGATCGATGCGGTGCGCGCCAAGCCCGGTGCCATCCGCGTGGGCAACTCGGGCTCGGGCAGCTTCACGCACATTTCTGCGGTGGGCTTCTTCACCGAAGTGGGCGGCGATGTCACGCACGTCCCCTTCGGTGCCGCCCAGGTGGTCACCAGCTTGCTTGGCAATCACATCGAGGCCGTGGTCCAGGCGCCCGGCGCGCTGACCGCCCACGTGCGTGCGGGCACGCTCAAGGTGCTGGGCGTACTGGCCTCCACCCGCGAGCCTGCCTTCCCCAATGTGCCGACGGCCGCCGAGCAGGGCATTCGCTACCAGTCCGATATGTGGCGCGGCATTGCCGCTCCCAAGGGCACGCCGCGTCCGGTCATCCTGAAGCTGGAGGCCGCCCTGCGCAATACCGTGAACAGCCCGGAGTTCCGGGCCCAGGGCGAGAAGTTGGGCTTTTTGGCTTCGTTTGCCCCCGCCGATGATTTCGGTCGCCTGATTGCCGAAGACGACCGTCAGGTGGAACGTGCCATGAGCAAGGCCGGTCTGCTGGCCAAGAAGTAACTCCTCCCTCTGACCCATGAATGCACGTGCTCCCATCCCCCCGATCGGCATGCCCGGCTCGGCCGGACTCGCTTTGCGCGCCCAGGCCATTGCCCAAGCCGGCAGCCTGCAGAACGCTCTCGATCAGGGGCTGCTTCCTGAGCGTATGAGTGTGACGCTGTCTGAGGGCCTGGTCCTCGGGCTGCTGCGACAAGGCGTGAGCAAGTACCTGGCCATCTTCGGGCATGGCTCGACGGATCTGGCCGAGGTACTGCGCCTTTACACCGCAGCGGGTGTGACGCAGGTCTTCAACTTCCGCAACGAAGTGGAGATGGCGCACGCGGGCACGGCGCTTTCATGGGTCTATCGCGAGCCCTGCGCAGTGGTGACCTCCATCGGACCGGGCGGCATGCAGGCGATGGCGGGCTCGCTGGCCGCAGCGAGCAACGGCGTGGGTCTCTATCACATCTACGGTGACGAGACGACCCACGGCGAGGGCTACAACATGCAGCAGGTGCCCAAACCCACGCAGCATGTGTACGGGCAGATGACGGCCCTGATGGGGCAGTCGTATGTGTTGCACACGCCGCAGGCGCTGCGCGATGCGCTGCGTCGTGGCACGCAATGTGTGCATCACCCCTACAAGGCGGGTCCTTTCTTCCTGATGCTGCCCCTGAACACGCAGCCCGCAGTGATCGAGGACCTGCACCTGACCAGCCTGCCCACACGGCTGCGCGTGTCGCCGCAGGCGGTGGCCGACACCCAGTTGTTGGCCGAGGCGGCGCAGTTGATTCAGAAAAGTCCGCGCATCGTGCTCAAGGCCGGCGGCGGCAGCCGCGAGTTTTCGGCGCAAGTGCGCGCCCTGGCCGAGCGTATCGGCGCGGCGGTGGTGCTCTCGCCCGGCTCGACCGGCGTCATGCCCGACGCCCACTTGCAAAACATGCATGTGGGGGGCAGCAAAGGCTCGATCAGCGGGAACTACGCGATGGAAAACGGCGAGCTGCTGATCGTGGTGGGCTCGCGTGCCGTGTGCCAAGCCGATTGCTCGGGTGTGGGCTATCCCAAGGCTCAGGCCGTCATCAACATCAACGGCGATCTGCTCGATGCCACCCACTACAACCGCACCCTGGCGCTGACGGGGGATATCGGCGTGGTGATCGACCAGCTGCTCGCCGCGCTGGGCCCGGTGAAGCCCGATAGCGCCCGCAAGCAATGGCTCGAAGACTGCTGGCAGGCCAAGGTGCGCTGGCGCGCCTTCCTCACGCAGCGCCAGACCGCGCCGCGCATGCAAGACCCGGTGTGGCAACGCCCGGTGCTGTCGCAGCCTGCGGCGCTCAAGACGGTGTGCGACTTCGCCAAGCAGGTTCAGGCGGTCAAGTTTTTTGATGCCGGCGATGTCCAGGCCAACGGCTTTCAGACCGTCGAAGACGATCAGCCCTTTGACACGTTCACCGAAACCGGCGCGTCCTACATGGGCTTTGCCACCTGCGCGGTGATCGCCTCGGGGATGGCGCGCAACCCGCGTTATGGCATCGCCTTCACGGGCGACGGCTCCTTCATGATGAACCCGCAGGCCCTGATCAGCGCAGTCGAACACGGCGCGCGAGGCATGGTCGTGATTTTTGATAACCGGCGCATGGCCGCCATCTCGGGGCTGCAGCACGCGCAGTACGGGGTGGACTTTCGCACCAACGACTCGGTGGCCGTGGACTATGTGCGCCTGGCCTCGAGCATCGCGGGCGTGCAAGCCTTCTGGGGCGGTGATACGCCCGAGAGCCTGCGTCAGGCGCTGGAGCAAGCGCATGCGCACGCGGGCGTGTCGGTGGTCCATGTGCCGGTGTATGCCGGCACCGAGGCCGACGCCGGACTGGGGGCCTACGGCTCCTGGAACGTGGGCAATTGGTGTGACGACGTGCAGCGTCGCTACCACGCCAGCCGAATCTGATAACACCCCTCCAGGAGACAGGTGATGAAACGCGAAGAGTTCGGTCTGTACCGAGATTACGGTCTGCTCATAGACGGTCAGTGGCGCGGCGCCAGCGATGGCGGCGTGCGCGAAGTGATCGACCCGTGCAACGAACAAATTCTGGGCTTTATTCCGTCCGCCCTGGAGGTGGACCTCGACGCCGCCCTGGCCAGCGCCCAGAAGGGGCTGCAGGTCTGGCGGGCCGTCTCGCCGTGGGAGCGTTCGCGCACCCTGCGCCGGGCCGCCGACCTGGTGCGCGCCCGCGCGCAAGACATCGGTCGCCTGATGTCGGCCGAGACCGGCAAGCCTTTGGTTCAGGCCGTCGGCGAAACGAATGACGCTGCCGACCAGTTCGAGTGGTATGCCGGCGAGACCCAGCGCATTTACGGCCAGACCATCGAGTCGCGCCTGCCGGAGGTGCGCATGCAGGTGCGCTACGAGCCCGTGGGCGTGGTGGCGGCCTTCTCGGCCTGGAACTTCCCGGCCCTGCTGCCTTCGCGCAAGATCGCCGCGGCCCTGGCCGCCGGATGCTCGATCATCGTCAAGCCCGCCAGCGAGGCGCCGGGCAGCTGCATGGCCGTGGTCCAGGCCCTGATCGAGGCCGGCGTGCCTCCGGGCGTGATCAACTTGGTCACCGGTGACTCCAGCCTGATTTCCGAATACCTGGTGCGCTCGCCCATCGTGGCCAAGGTCTCGCTGACCGGCTCGACCGGTATCGGCCAGCGCATGCTCAAGCTGGCTGCCGATGGCATCAAGCGGGTGTCGATGGAGCTGGGTGGCCATGCGCCGGTGCTGGTGTTCGACGACGTCGATGTCCAGGATGTCGCCGAGCAATGCGCCCGATTCAAGTACCGCAACTGCGGCCAGGTGTGTGCCTCGCCCTCGCGGTTTTATGTCCACGCCAGCATCTACGACGCCTTCTGCCAGCGCTTTGCCGAAGTGGCCCGCTCGCTCAAGGTCGGCCCGGGTCTGGACCCCGATACGGCGGTCGGCCCGATGGCCAATCGGCGCGGCCTGAACCATGCGCACGACCTGATCGCCGACGCAGTCCAGCGCGGCGCGCGCCTGCTGACCGGTGGCGAACGCCCCGCCCACCTGAGCGGCACCCAGGGGTATTACCTGGCGCCCACGGTGTTGGCCGACGTGCCCGGTGAGGCGAAGATCATGCAACTGGAGCCCTTTGGCCCGGTGGCACCGATCGCCTCCTTCGAGACCTTTGACCAGGCGATCACGCTGGCCAACAGCACCCCCTACGGACTGGCGTCTTATCTGTTCACCCGCTCCCTCAAGACCGCCACGCTGGCCAGCGAGGCCATCCATGCTGGCATGGTGGGTATCAACGAGCTGGCCATTGCCAGCGCCGAAATGCCCTTTGGCGGCGTCGGCGCCAGTGGCATGGGCCGCGAGGGCGGCAGCCTGGGCATCCGGGACTACCTGGAAGCCAAGTTCATCAAGACCCGGCTGTAGCCCGTTATAGTCCGGCGGGCAGGCGCGGGCAGCCCCCGCCAGCCCGTCAACCTGCTCCCCATTCCCCGGCGGAGCGCTAGGGTATGCGCCCTGTCATCCAATCTCGTTTTTAGATCTCTTATGAGCGACACACCACAACACGGCATCAGCACAGGCCTGACCAATTACGGCGACCGCGCCTTTGCGCTGTATCTGCGCCGCAGCTTCATCAAATCCATGGGGTATTCGACGGCGATGCTCCAGCGTCCGGTGGTGGGGATCGCCTCGAGTGGCTCGGGCTTCAACAACTGCCACCGTTCGATGCCGGAGCTGGTCGATGCCGTCAAGCGGGGCGTGCTCGCCGCAGGTGGACTGCCGATCGAGTTTCCGACCATCTCGCTGGGCGAGGTGTTCCTCAGTCCGACCAGCCTGATGTTCCGCAACCTCATGAGCATGGACGTCGAGGAAATGGTGCGTGCGCAGCCCATGGATTCGGTGGTGCTGATTGGCGGTTGCGACAAGACCGTGCCCGCGCAGTTGATGGGGGCGGCGGCGGCCGATCTGCCCGCCATTCAGCTGGTGACCGGGCCGATGATGACGGGCCGCCACGAGGGCGAGCGCCTGGGCGCTTGTACCGACTGCCGCCGTTTCTGGGGCAGCTATCGGGCCGGCAAGATCGACCGCAAGACCATTGACGTGGTCGAGGGCCGGCTGGCCACCACCGCCGGCACCTGCGCGGTGATGGGCACCGCCAGCACCATGGCCTGTATCGCCGAAACGCTGGGCATGTCGCTGCCGGGCACGGCGGCCATCCCGGCGGTGCATGCCGACCGGCTGCGCGCGGCCGAGGCCAGTGGCGCCCAGGCGGTGCAGCTGATTCACAACCCGATCCGACCCAGCCAGATCATCACCCCCAAGTCGGTGCACAACGCCCTGCGCGTTTTGCTGGCGCTGGGCGGCAGTACCAACGCCATCATTCACCTGACCGCCGTGGCGGGACGGCGCGGCATTCCCGTGCCGCTGGATTTGCTCAACGAACTCAGTGACACCACGCCGGTGCTGGTCGACCTCAAGCCCACCGGCGATAACTACATGGAAGACTTTTACGCAGCGGGCGGCATGAGCGCCTTGCTGCGCGAGCTCAAGCCCCTGCTGCACCTGGACACGATGACAGTCACCGGCGAAACCTTGGGCGAGCGCCTGGCCGCCGAAGAGGGCGCCTGGGCCGACCACCGCGTGGTGCGCAAGGCCTCCGAGCCGATCGAGCCGGTGGGTGGCTTGGTGGCGCTGTTTGGCTCTCTGGCACCGGGCGGCGCGATCCTCAAGCGCTCGGCGGCCGACAAGACCTTGTTCGAAAAAGAGGGCCGCGCCGTGGTGTTCACCTCGCTGCAGGACCTGTCCGAGCGCGTCGACGATCCCAACCTCGACATCAACGCCGACGACATCATGGTGCTGCAAAACGCCGGCCCCATCAGCGGCAGCGGCATGCCCGAGGCGGGCTACCTGCCGATCCCGAAAAAGCTGGCGGCGGCGGGTGTGAAGGACATGGTGCGCATCTCGGACGCCCGTATGAGCGGCACCGCCTTCGGCACCATCGTGCTGCACGTGACGCCCGAAGCCGCGGCCGGTGGCCCCTTGGCGCTGGTGCGCACGGGCGATCGGATTCGCCTGTCGGTGAAAGAGCGCCGCGTGGACCTGCTGGTCGACGAGGCCGAACTGACGCGCCGTCGCGCCGCTTTGCCGGCACGGCCCCCGCTGGCCGAGCGGGGCTACGCCAAGCTGTACCAGGACCACGTGCTGCAGGCCGATGGTGGCTGTGATTTCGATTTCCTGCGCGGACCGGCGCAACCCTGAAGGCCCCCTAGAGGACGAACCCCATGACTTCTGCCACTTCCACTGAGACCCCGGCCGCTGGCGCTGCCGCCCCCACACCGCAGCGCATCGGTGTGCCGCGCGAGATCTTCCCCGGCGAAAAACGGGTGGCCACGGTCCCCGATGTCGTGGCCAAGTTGGTCAAGCTCGGTTTTGCCGTGGTCGTGGAACAAGGCGCGGGCGATCTGGCCGACCTGTCCGATGCGGCCTATGTCGAGGCCGGTGCTTCGATCGCGCCCAATGCCGCTGCGCTGTGGAGCGGCAGCGACATCGTCTTCAAGGTACGCGCCCCCACCGCCGACGAAGTGGCCCTGATGCACGAAGGCCAGACGCTGATCGGCTTCTTGTGGCCCGCGCAAAACCCCGAGCTGATGCAGCAGTTGGTGGCCAAAAAGGTCACGGCGCTGTCGATCGACGCCTTGCCCCGCACCCTCAGTCGCGCCCAGAAGATGGACGCGCTGACCTCCATGGCCGGTGTCAGTGGTTACCGTGCGGTGGTCGAGGCGGCCAACGCCTTTGGCCGCTTCTTCAACGGCCAGATCACGGCCGCAGGCAAGGTACCGCCCGCCAAGGTGTTCATCGCCGGTGCCGGTGTGGCCGGTCTGGCCGCCATCGGTGCGGCCGCCAGCTTGGGCGCCATCGTGCGCGCCAACGACACCCGCGCCGAAGTGGCCGACCAGGTCGTGTCGCTGGGCGGTGAATTCGTCAAGGTGGACTACGAAGAAGAAGGCTCGGGCGGCGGCGGCTATGCCAAGGTCATGAGCGAAGGCTTCCAGGCCGCGCAGCGCGCGATGTACGCGCAGCAGGCCCGCGAGGTGGACATCATCGTCACCACCGCGCTCATTCCCGGCAAACCGGCCCCGAAGCTGATCACCGCCGAGATGGTGAAAAGCATGAAGCCCGGCAGCGTCATCGTGGACATGGCCGCCGAGCAAGGCGGCAACTGCGAGCTGACCGAGCCTGGCAAGGCCGTGGTCAAGCACGGTGTGACGATCATCGGCTACACCGATCTGGCCTCGCGCATGGCACGCCAGTCGTCCACGCTCTATGGCACCAACCTGTTCCGCTTGACCGAGGAGCTGTGCAAGACCAAGGACGGCGTCATCAACGTCAACATGCAAGACGACGCCATTCGCGGCCTTACCGTGGTCAAGAACGGCGAGATCACCTGGCCGGCACCGCCCCTGGCGGCAGCCCCCAAGCCGCCCGCCAAACCGGTTGCTGCGGTGGCCGAGAAAAAAGGTGGCCATGGTCACGGCAGCAGTGGGCCCCTGCCCGCCAAGACGCTGGCGGTGGTGTTCGGCCTCGGTGCGCTGGCTTTCTGGGCGATCGGTGCGTACGCGCCCCCCGCCTTCCTGGCCCACTTCACCGTGTTCGTGCTGGCCTGCTTCATTGGCTACATGGTGGTCTGGAACGTGACGCCTGCGCTGCACACGCCCCTCATGAGCGTGACCAACGCGGTCTCCAGCATCATCGTGATCGGTGCGCTGGTGCAGATCCTGCCGCCCGAAGCGGGGAGCAATGGCCGACCCGATACGCTGATCCAGTGGCTCGCTTTTGCTGGGATCGTGCTCACCGCGGTCAATATGTTCGGCGGCTTCGCTGTCACCCGCCGCATGCTGGACATGTTCCGCAAGTGACCTGAGACCACAACAACAAACAAAGACGACCATGTCCCAAAGTCTCATCTCTGCCAGCCTGGCCACCGCCGCCTACCTGGGCGCTGCCATCCTGTTCATTCTCAGTCTGGGTGGTTTGTCCAACCCGGAAACGTCGCGCCGCGGCAATCTGTATGGCGTCATCGGCATGACGCTGGCGGTGGTCGCCACCATCGTGGGCCCGCGGGTGGCGGCGGCCGGCGTGCCCTGGATCTTGGCTGCGCTGGTGATCGGCGGCGGTATCGGCTTGTACGCGGCCAAAACGGTCAAGATGACCCAGATGCCCGAGCTGGTGGCGCTGATGCACAGCCTGGTGGGTCTGGCCGCTTGTCTGGTGGGTTTTGCCAGCTACGTTGACACCTCCGTCCAGTACCAGGGCGTTGAAAAAGCCATCCACGAGGTCGAGATTTACGTGGGGATCCTGATCGGTGCGGTGACCTTCTCCGGCTCGCTGATTGCCTTCGGCAAGCTCAACGGCAAGATCGGCGGCACGCCCTTGCTGCTGCCCGCACGTCACTGGATCAACCTGGTCGCACTGCTGGTGGTGATCTGGTTCGGCCGTGAGTTTGTTCGCGCGCCGGATGTGCAAAGCGGCATGACGCCGCTGATCATCATGACCGTGATCGCCTTGCTGTTCGGCATCCACATGGTCATG
>CANHSE010000061.1 GCA_947463025.1 Comamonadaceae bacterium | reverse complement strand
TCTCTCCTGAATTTCTTAGAGGGCTTCCTTGCCGGTCTCACCGGTGCGGATGCGAATGACCTGCTCGAGGTCGTAAACAAAAATCTTGCCGTCGCCGATCTTGCCGGTGCGGGCCGCGCCCTCGATGGCTTCGATGACGCGCTCCACGAGGTCTTCGGACACGGCGGCCTCGATCTTGACCTTGGGCAGGAAGTCGACCACGTATTCCGCGCCGCGATACAGCTCGGTGTGGCCTTTTTGACGGCCGAAACCCTTGACTTCGGTGACGGTGATGCCCTGCACGCCGATGGCCGACAGGGCTTCACGCACTTCGTCGAGCTTGAACGGCTTGATGATGGCAGTGACGAGTTTCATAACTGGCTCCTTAGGGCTTCAGACTTAGAAGCTGTATTTGACGCCGGCCACCACGCCGGACTTGCCCACGTACTTGCCGCCCCAGGTGTATGAACCCGTCTTGGCATTGGTGTCCACCGCCATGAGGGAGGCGGTCAGACCTTTGCCCAGGTCCTTGGCCACCGTCATCGAGTAGTCGGTGTAGTGGTAGGCGGCGTTGTTGTTCACCAGCTGGCGGCCCGCGTGCGGGGTCAGGGTCCAGCCGTCGCCCATGTCGAAGGTGGCCGACAGGTCCAGATACTGGCTGCCCTTGCTGTTGATGTTGCCAAACAGATTGGTCAGGCTGTGCGAGTACTTGGCGGTGAGGACGCCGGCGGTCAGGGCACCATAGACCTCGGTGGTGTTGGCGTCGGCGTAGCCGGGGGACCTACCCAGGTTGTTGTTGACGTATTCGTAACGCAGCACCCCCAGGTCATAGTTCAGATCCTTGGCCAGCGCGCCCTTGTAGCCGGCGTACAGGTCCAGCTCGACGTCGCCCTTGGTGCCGGCGATACCCGAGTCCTTGATCCACTTGATCGACGAGCCCCAGGCGCCCAGGTAGAAACCGCTCTTGTGCGCGAAGTCCATGCCGCCCTGAACGGCGGGCTTCAGACGCGACTGAGAGATACCGCGGTAGCGGTAATCAGTGACCACGCCGGCGTTGAACGACAGGGTGTAGTCGGGCTCGGGGGCCTTGGTCTGGGCAAAAGCGCTCGCAGACAAGCCCAGGATCGACAGCAAAAGGGCGGGTTTGAGTTTCATGGGGTCCTCCATAAGTCCAAGAAATCACTTGCAAAGCTGTTTAGCAGTTACCGTGCCATACGGCCTTGCGGGGCGCCTAGGCCCCGGGCTTCTTCCTCTGTAAGCGGGCCGTCACAGGCTGCGCCGTGGGCGACCCGATCGACCCCAGCGACGCCCCAAATCGGTGCATCAGCCAGATGTCAGGGCCTGTGCGACTTAGGATGCACCTGTCTGGGGAGCGAAACAAGATGAACACGAGCTTGTGTGTGGTGCGCAGTCGCGCCCTGCGCGGTCTGGCGGCCGAACCTGTGCGGGTGGAGGTCCATCTGGCCAACGGCCTGCCGCATTTCACGCTGGTGGGCCTGGCCGATACGGAGGTGCGCGAGGCGCGCGAACGGGTGCGGTCGGCTTTTCTGACCTGCGGACTGGCCTTTCCCCATAACCAACGCATCACCGTCAACCTGGCGCCGGCCGACCTGCCCAAGGACTCGGGGCGGCTGGACCTGCCCATCGCGGTGGGCTTGCTCGCCGCCAGCGGGCAAATCGATGCACAGGCCCTGGAAGGCTTCGAGTTCGCCGGCGAGCTCTCGCTGTCGGGGCAGCTGCGTCCGGTGCGGGGCGCGCTGGCCATGGGCTTGGCGGTGCAGGCCGAGCCCCAGCCGCCGCAGCTGGTGCTGCCCCCGGGCAACGCGGAAGAAGCCGCCCTGGTGCCAGGACTGCGGGTGTGGCGCGCCGAGCACCTGCTGGATGTGGTCCAGCGCTTTGCGCCGCAGGCAGACGGCGCGGCGGCGGCCACCGGCTGGACCCGCGTGAGCGCACAAGCACCCGACGCGCGCCGCAGCAGCCCCGACCTGGCCGATGTGCGCGGGCAGGCCGGCGCGCGCCGCGCCCTCGAGATCGCTGCAGCCGGTGGCCACGGGCTGCTGCTGGTGGGGCCGCCCGGCGCAGGCAAGTCGATGTTGGCGCAACGCCTGGCCGGCCTGCTGCCGCCCATGGGCCTGCAAGAAGCGCTTGAGAGCGCCGCCATCGCCAGCCTGGCCGGCCGCTTCGAGCCGGGCGACTGGGGCTGTCGCCCCACGCGCAGCCCGCACCACACGGCCAGCGCGGTGGCCCTGGTCGGTGGCAGCTCGCCACCGCGGCCCGGTGAGATCTCCCTCGCGCATGGCGGCGTGTTGTTCCTGGACGAACTGCCCGAGTTTCCCCGCGCGGCCCTGGAGGCCTTGCGCGAGCCGCTGGAGACCGGGCTGGTGCGTATCGTGCGCGCCGCGCACGCAGCGCAATTTCCAGCGCGCTTTCAGTTGGTGGCGGCGATGAACCCCTGCCCCTGTGGCTGGCTCGGGTCGTCGCAGCGGGCCTGTCGCTGCACGCCCGACCAGGTGGCACGCTATCAGGGCCGCGTGAGCGGACCACTGCTCGATCGCATCGACCTGCTGGTAGAAGTGGCGGCCCTGCCGCCGCAGGATTTACTCGGCGCGCCGCCGGGCGAAGGCAGTGAGGCCGTGCGCGCGCGCTGCGCACAGGCGCGGCAACGCGCGCTGGATCGACAAGGCGATGCCAACCAAAGCCTGGCCGGCGCCGACCTGGACACGCATGCCGCCCTCTCGCCTGCGGCCACGCAGTTTCTGCGCGGCGCGGCGCAACGTTTGGGCTGGAGCGCACGCGCCACGCACCGCGTGCTGCGGGTGGCGCGCACCATCGCCGATCTCGCGGCGGCCGACACTGTGAGCGAAGTCCATCTGGCTGAGGCCATTCAGTACCGACGCAGCCTCTCGGGCGCAGGTCACTGACCGCGACGGGGCTGCGCCCCGTGCGTGTGACAATTTATGCAATGAGCCTGCCCCTGCCCGTGGATCGCTACGACCGGCACGTCGTGGGCTGGCTCTCGCTGGCGCAGCTGGTCACCTGGGGCAGCGTGTTCTACACGTTCGCCTTGTTGATGGAGCCGATCGAACGCGAGCTGGGTCTGAGCCGCGCGCAAAGTTCGCTGGCCTTCAGCCTGATGCTGGGCGTGGACGGCTTGCTGGCTTATCCGGTGGGCCGATGGATCGATCAGGGTCACGAGCGCCGCGTGGTCACGGCCGGCTCCTTGCTCATTGCTGCGGGCCTGGCGTTGCACACGCAGGTGAGCGGCGTGGCCTCGTTCTACGCGGTGTGGATGCTCCTAGGCGCGGGCATGGCAGCCAGCGCCTACAACCCGGTGTTCGCCGTGGTCACGCGCCGCTATCCGCAGGACTTTCGTCGGGCCATCATCACCCTGACCTTTCTAGGTGGGCTGGCCAGCACCGTGTTCATTCCGCTCACGGCATGGCTGATCGACGCCTGGGGCTGGCGGGCGGCGCTCGGGGTGCTGGCCGTGTTGCCGCTGGCGGTCTGCGCGCCGATCCATCTGCGCATGCTGCGCGATCCGCCACCGCCGGCGGCCCCCGCACCGTCCCCGCACGGCATCGCCCCCACGGGCGAAAAGGCCGAGCGCGTTCGGCTGATGCGAGGTGCGCCCTTCTTGCTGGCGGGATTTTTTGTGGTGGCCATGATGGGCGTGGTGGCGGCCCTGCCTGCGCACATGGTGAGCCTGCTGCGCGAAGCGGGCTTGCCGCCGGCCTGGGTGGTGGTGGTGCCCGCGAGCATCGGCGTGATTCAGGTGGTCGGACGCTTGGGTCTGTTCGTCCTGGAGCGACGGGGCGATCCACACCGGGCCAATCGCCTGATCCCGCTGCTGATTCCGCTGGGTCTGGCCGTGCTGCTCGCCTCCCAGGGCAGCGTCGCGCTGGCCCTGTGCTTCGTGCTGCTGTTTGGCCTGGGCAACGGCATGGTCACGATCGTGAAAGGCACGGCGGTGGCGCAATACGTGAGTCGCCAGCATGTGGGCGCGCTCAATGGCGCTCTGGGTGTGCCGACAGCGCTAGCGCGCGCATCAGCGCCGTGGCTGATGGGGCTGCTGTGGTCACCCCAGGGGGGCTACACCCTCGGCTTGTGGGGCCTGGTCGTCATCAGCCTGGCCGCGACGTTGGCGCTGTGGGTAGCGCAGCGCGTGGCGCAGCCTGTGGACTGATTCGCCCGCTCACCGCGCGCGCACCGCGCGCCTCAGGCCAGCACCGCCACCTGCTTGCGCGCGATCAGCTCGAAGTCAATCTGCGCGCCCAGGCCCGGACCGGTGGGCGCATGCACCAGGCCCTGCGCGTCCACCTCGATGTCCTGCACCAGGCCGTATTTCTGCGAGGCCGAGGGCAGCAGGATCTCGAAGAACTCGGTGTTCGTGATCGCCATGATCACGTGCAGATTGGCCACGTTATTGAGCGAGTTGCCGCCGTGGTGCACCTCGAAATTCAGGTGGAAGGCCTCGGCCAGGTGGGCCACCTTCATCATGGTGCTGATGCCGCCCTTGACCGCCACATCACCACGCAGGTAGTCGGTGGCGCGCTCACGAATCCAGGGCGTGAACGAGTCGAGCCCGCCCGCGGGGTACTCGGTGGCCATGATCGGGATGTGCAGCTTCTTGCGTAGCTCGACGTAGTTGTAAAGGTCGGCGTCGGACAGCGGGTCCTCGTACCAGTAGTAGCCCAGGTCCTGGACCGCCTGGCCCACGCGCAGGGCTTGCGGGTAGTCGTAGCTCCAGGCGGCATCGAGCATCAGCAGGTAGTCATCGCCTACCGCCTCGCGCACCGCCTCGCACACGCGGATGTCCTCACGCCACACCTGCGGCGGATGGATCTTGTAGGCCGCGTAGTTTTGCGCGCGATAGTGCAAGGCTTCGTCGGCATAGGCCTGCGCACTGGGTAGCACCGCCGAACTGATATAGGCAGGAACCTGGTGGCGACAGGTGCCTAAAAGCTGGTGAATCGGCAAGCCCGCGGCCTTGCCGGCGATGTCCCACAGGGCAATGTCCACCGCGCCGATAGCGCGTACCGTGGCCGTGCGCACGCGCTTCCACATGGCCTTGTTCAGGCGCTCGCGATCGAGCGGGTTTTGCCCCATGAGGAGCGGCTTGAACACACGAATCAAGGACGCGCCGTCGGCGTCGGCCGGGAAGAAGGCCGAGCCGAGGAAGGCATGGCCGGTCAGGCCCTGGTCGGTGGTGATGGCCAACAGGCCCAGCTGACTCTTACCCGAGAACTTGCCCGTGTGGGCGCCGTAGCTGGTCGCCGGGATGTCGTCCCAGGCGAACAGCGTCAGCGTGACATCGGTGATCTTCATTCGATGCGGATGTTGGCTTCCCGGATCAACTGCGTCCACTTGGTGATCTCGCTGCGCACCAGCGCACCAAATTGCTCCGGGGTGCTGGCGGCGACTTCCACGCCCTGATTGCGGAAACGCTGGACCACATCGGGCTCCTTCAGGAGCGTGACGATGTCGCGATTGAGCTTGTCAACGACGGCCTTGGGCGTGCCGGCGGGCACCTGCATGCCAAACCACACATTCACTTCGAAGCCGGGCACGCCCGCCTCGGCCACGGTGGGGGTGTCGGGCAGCAACACCGAGCGCTGCGCGCCGCTCACGCCGATCGCTTTCATGCGGCGGCCGTTGATGTGTTGCAGCACGTTGGGTACGTTGTCAAACAGCACGTCGATCTCGCCGCCGATCATGGCCGTCACCGCCGGGGCGCTGCCCTTGTAGGGGATGTGCGCCATCTTCACACCCGTCATCTTCATCAGCAGTTCCATCGTGAGATGGTTGGACGAGCCCGAACCGGTGGAGCCGTAATTGAGCTTGCCGGGGTTTTTGCGCGCGTACTCCAGCAGCTCGCGCACGTTGTTCACCGGCAGCTCGTTGCGCACCACCAGCGCGTTTTGCGTGCTGCCCGCCCACACCAGGGGCGTGAAATCCTTGAGCGCGTCATAGGGCAGCGTCGCGCCATACAGCCCCGGCAGGGCCGAGAAAGGCAGCGGGGTGATCAAGATGGTGTAGCCGTCGGCCGGGGCCTTGGCCACCGCCAGGTTGCCGACAGTGGTGTTGCCACCGGGTCGGTTCTCGACCACCACCGGCTGGTTCCACATCTTGTTCAACTTCTCGGCCGAGACGCGGGCCAGGGTGTCGTTGAAGCCGCCCGGCGGATAGGGCACAACGAACTTCACCTGACGCTCAGGAAAGTTCTGGGCGGCGGCGCCCAAGGCCAGCAGGCCCAGGCTCAGGGTCGCCAGCAGGCGACGAATGGAATTGCGCATGGTGTTGTCTCCTTCGTTGTCGTGAGGTTCAGAACTTGACCACGTAACCGGGGCCGTCGATGCTGGGGTATTCCTTGAAGAGGGATTCGTCCACCTGTACGCCCAGACCCGGGCCCGTAGGCGGCACGACGCACCCATCGGCGCCGATCTCGAACTGGGTGCCGAACATGTCGCGGAAGGGATTGAACTTGGAGACGCAGGCCTCGAAGTAGCCCGAGTTCTCGGTCGCCGCCATGAAGTGCAAGGTCGCCGCATGGTTCAGACCGGTCGCCGAGCTGTGTGGGTGAATCGGGATGCGCCAGGCCGAGGCGATGGACGCAATGCGCACGCCCTCAGTGATGCCGCCGCACTTGGACAGATCCGGCTGCCACACCTGCACCGCGCCCGCCTCGAGCAATTGCGCAAACTCGAAGCGCGTGTAGTGGTTCTCGCCTGCCGCCAGCGGCACCAGCGGTGTGATCTTGGCGGCTTCGCGGTAAGAAGCGAAGTCGTGGCAGGCAAAAGGCTCTTCGAGCCAGCCCGCGCGGATGTCGGCCAGCACCGGCAGCACGCGGCGCGCGTCGGCCATCGTGAACACCGTGTTGGCATCGCTCAGGATGTCCACGCCCTCACCCAGCACCTGGCGCACATGCCGCAGGCGGTCGATGTCGTTTTGCACGCCATCGCCCAGGCGCAGCTTCAGCGCCTTGTAGCCGCGGGCCACGTACTCCTGGGCCTCTTCGGCCAGCGACTCCTTGGGCTGGTAACCCAGGGCGATGCCGCCCGCGTAGGCGGGCACGCGCCGACGCGTGCCGCCAAGCAACTCGTACAGCGGCATATTGGCCGCCTTGCCGCGGATGTCCCACAGCGCCATGTCGATGCCCGAGAGCGCCAGCGCGGCGCCAGCGCCCAGGCCGTGGCTCGAGAGCTGCATGCGGTGCACGCGCTGCCAAGCGCCCACCACGTCGGTGGCCTGCATGCCCACCAGCATGGGGGCGATGGTGCCGTGGATCAGGCTGGTAACAGCGGCGGGGCTGCGACCGGGGTGGGCCTCGCCGTAGCCGGTAACACCTTCATCGGTCTGGATGCGGACGATGATGGCATCGCGCTTGGTGGTGCTGCCCACACCCATGGTGACGGTCTTGCCTTCGGGCAAGCGAAACGACAGCGGGATGGCCGTGATGGCTGTGATCTTCATGCGGGAGTCTCCGGGGCGCTGTGCGCCTTATGGTTCTGGCCCGCAGTCTACCCATGTCGCGCCCGCATTCCAGCACCGGGGCGACACGGCGAATCAGCGAAAGACCTGCGGGTTGACCACGTTGGGCGGGCGCTCGCCGCGCAACAGGGCCATCAGGGTGTCGATGCAGGCCACGCTCATGGCGCGCATGCTGCTGTCGGTGACGCCGGCCACGTGCGGGGTGAGCAGCAGATTCGGTGCATCGAACACAGGCTCGGTGCCGGTCAGCGGCTGCTGGTCGTGCACGTCCAGCGCCGCGCCGCCCAGGTGGCCTGCGCGCAAGGCAGCGACCAGGGCGACGGCATCGACCACCGGCCCGCGCGCCACGTTGATCAAGAGAGCGCTGCGCTTCATGCGGGCCAGCGTGGTGGCATCGACCAGACCGCGGGTCGTGTCATTGAGCGGGCAGCACAGGACCACGATGTCGGACTGCGCAAACAGCGTGGCCTTGTCGGCGGCCTCGACACCCGCGGGCAGCAAGGCCGGACGGCGCGTGAGCCCCAGCACCCGCATGCCCAGGGCGGCGGCGACCTGCGCCATGCGCCCGCCGATCGCGCCCACGCCCACGATGCCGCAGGTGCTGCCCGCCAGATCGGTGCCCGGGTCGGCCAGCGCGCGGGACACGACCCAGCCCTCGCGACGCAAGGTGGCATCCATCGTGACCAGGCCGCGGCGCAAATGCAGCATGGCGGCCAGGGCGTATTCGACGACAGCGCTGGTGTTGGACCCCGGCAGATTGGCCACCGGGATGCCGCGCGCGGTGGCGGCCTCGACCGGGATCATGTCCAGGCCCACGCCATGGCGCACCACGGCGCGCAGGTGCGGGGCGTGGTCAAACAGCGCCGGCGGCAGGTGAGCGCGCACCACGATCGCATGCGCCTTAGCCGCTAGCCGGATCAGGGTCTCGGGCTGCGTGTCGGGCGCGACCACCACCTCGCAGCTTTGCGCGAGCTGCGCCTGCAGCTCGGGGTGGATGGGGTTGGTCAGGAGGATGCGGGGCTTTTCGGTCACGAGCGGCGTGTGTGCAAGGCTCAAAGATTGGGGGCTAGCAGCCGCGCGAGCGACTCACGCGATTCGCCGCGGCGACGCGCCTGGTCCTCGAGCTGGTCGGGGCCAATCTTGCCTACGTTGAAGTAAGTCGCCTCGGGGTGCGCCAGATAAAAGCCGCTCACGCTGGCCGCCGGCGTCATGGCCAGGCTCTCGGTCAGGCCCATGTCGATGTCGGCGGCCTGCAGCAGATCGAACATGCCGCGCTTGACGCTGTGGTCGGGGCAGGCCGGATAGCCCGGCGCCGGTCGGATGCCGCGGTATTTCTCGGCGATCAGGTCTTCGCTCGAGAGCGCCTCGCCTGCTGCATAGCCCCAGAGGTCCTTGCGCACGCGCTCGTGCAAGCATTCGGCAAAAGCCTCGGCCAGGCGGTCGGCCAGGGCCTTGAGCATGATGGCCGAGTAGTCGTCATGGTCGTCGAGGAAATACTTCTCTTTCTTGTCCACGCCGATACCGGCGGTGACCGCAAACACGCCCACGTAATCGCGCACACCCAGGCTCTGGCCCGCCGCGTCGAACTTCGGCGCCACGAAATCCGCCAGGCAGCGGCTCGGGCGCATCACGCCGTCCACCGCCTGCTTCTCGGTCTGTTGGCGCAGCCCGTGCCAGGTCAGCGCCACCTGGCTGCGTGATTCATCGGCATACAGCTCGATGTCGTCATCGTTCACCGAGTTGGCGGGCCACAGCCCCATGACCGCGTTGGCCGTGAGCCAGCGCCCCTCGATCAGGCGCTTCAACATGCGCTGGCCATCGGCGTACACGCGCACGGCCTCGGTGCCCACGACCTCGTCTTTCAAGATCGCGGGAAAGGGACCGGCCAGGTCCCAAGTCTGAAAGAAGGGGCCCCAGTCGATGTACTTGGCCAGTTCGGCCAGATCGAAGTTGCGAAACACCCGCCGGCCTATGAACTTCGGTACGGGCGGGGTGTAGGCCTTCCAGTCGATCGGCGTCTTGTTGGCGCGGGCCTGGGCCAGCGGCCACAAGGGCACCTGCTTCTTATTCGCATGCAGCTGACGCACCTGCTCGTAGTCGGCTTGCAGGTCAGAGATGTACTTGCTGGCCTGCTCCGACAACAGGCTCTGCGCGACGCTCACGCTACGCGAGGCATCGGGCACGTAGACCACCGGGCCCTCGTAGTGCGGCGCGATCTTGACCGCCGTGTGCACACGGCTGGTGGTGGCGCCGCCTATCAACAGCGGGATCTTGCGGATGCGGAAATGGTCGTCCTTTTGCATCTCGGCGGCGACGTACTGCATCTCTTCGAGCGAAGGCGTGATCAGGCCCGACAGGCCCACGATGTCCGCGCCCTCGACCTTGGCGCGCGCCAGGATCTCATGACAGGGCACCATCACACCCATGTTCACCACCTCGAAGTTGTTGCACTGAAGCACCACGGTGACGATGTTCTTGCCGATGTCGTGCACATCGCCCTTGACGGTGGCGATCACGATCTTGCCCTTGGCGCGCACGTCCTGGCCGGCGGCTTCTTGCTGCTTCTTTTCTTCTTCGATGTAGGGAATGAGGTGGGCCACCGCCTGCTTCATCACACGCGCGGACTTGACCACCTGGGGCAAGAACATCTTGCCCTCGCCAAACAAGTCGCCCACGATGTTCATGCCATCCATCAGCGGGCCTTCGATCACGTGCAGCGGGCGTCCGCCCTGGGCCAGCACGTCGCGGTAGGCTTCTTCGGTGTCTTCGGTGATGAAGTCGGTGATGCCATGCACCAGCGCGTGCGACAGGCGCTGTTTGACGTTGCCGCCGCGCCATTCATTGCGCTTGCTGTCGTCGCGCGCCGCGCCTTTGGCTTGCTCGGCGATCTCGACCAGGCGCTCACCCGCATCCGGTCGGCGATTGAGCACCACGTCTTCCACGCGCTCTCGCAGCGTGGGCTCGAGCTCGTCGTACACGCCCACCATGCCGGCGTTGACGATGCCCATGTCCATGCCCGCCTGGATGGCGTGATACAGAAACACCGTGTGGATCGCCTCACGCACCGGGTCGTTGCCGCGAAACGAGAAGCTCACGTTGGACACGCCGCCCGAGACCTTGGCACCGGGCAGGTGCTGCTTGATCCAGCGCGTGGCCTCGATGAAGTCGACCGCGTAGTTGTCGTGTTCCTCGATGCCGGTGGCGATGGCGAAGATGTTGGGGTCAAAGATGATGTCTTCGGGCGCAAAGCCGATGTCGTCGACCAGCAAGCGGTAGGCGCGCTCGCAGATCTCGATCTTGCGCTGGTAGGTGTCGGCCTGGCCTTTTTCGTCAAAGGCCATGACCACCGCCGCCGCGCCATAGCGGCGAATCAACTTGGCCTGGTGGCGAAACGGCGCCTCGCCCTCTTTCAGGCTGATGGAGTTGACGATCGCCTTGCCCTGGATGCAGCGCAGACCGGCTTCGATCACCTCCCACTTGGAGCTGTCCACCATGATCGGCACGCGGGCGATGTCGGGCTCGGAGGCGATCAGGTTCAGAAAACGCACCATGGCCGCCTGGCTATCGAGCATGGCCTCGTCCATGTTGATGTCGATGATCTGGGCGCCGTTTTCCACCTGCTGGCGCGCCACAGCCAGGGCCTGCTCGTACTCGCCGGCCAGGATCAGGCGGGCAAAGGCCTTGGAGCCGGTGACATTGGTGCGCTCACCGATGTTGACGAACAGGGCGTCCGCGCCGATCGCGACGGGCTCCAGGCCAGCCAGGCGCATGGGCGGCACGGCGCGCTCGGGGCGGGCGTCAAAGTCAGAGTCGGCGGAAGTCGGGTTCGGCATGGCTCACCTGCGGCTAGGGGTTGCGAGGTGAGCGCCGTTGGGGGTCCTCAAGCCTGGCAGCCGGCGGGCGGCTGCTGCAGCGCTCCTTGAGTACCGAGATTTTAGCCGCAGGGCCCGCGCCTGTCCTCAGGCCGCGTCTTTGTAGAAAAAATCCCGGCGCACGCTACGCGCCGCCAGGGGCGCCACCGCCTGGCCGATGGCCGCGATGTGCTCGGGCGTCGTGCCGCAGCAGCCCCCTACGATGTTGATCAAGCCCTCGGCCGCGAACTCCCGCAACAGGCGGGCCGTCACTTCGGGCGTCTCGTCAAAGCCGGTCTCACTCATGGGATTGGGCAGGCCGGCGTTGGGATAGCAGCTGATGTAGGTATCGCCCGCCACCTTGGCCAGCTCCTGGATATAGGGCCGCATCAGCGCGGCGCCCAGCGCGCAGTTGAGCCCCACCGCCAGGGGCTGGGCGTGGCGCACGCTGTGCCAGAAGGCGGTGACGGTCTGGCCGCTGAGGATGCGGCCCGAGGCGTCGGTGACGGTGCCGCTGATGATCAGGGGCAGCCGCTCGCCAGACTTTTCAAAGTACTCCTCAATCGCAAAAAGCGCCGCCTTGGCATTGAGCGTGTCGAAAATGGTCTCCACCAGCAGAAGGTCGACCCCGCCCTCGACCAACGCCTGCGTCTGCTCGTAATAAGCAGCGCGTAATTGCTCGAAATCGACATTGCGTGCGCCCGGATCGTTCACGTCGGGGCTGATGCTGGCCGTGCGCGGCGTGGGGCCCAGGGCACCGGCCACGAAGCGCGGGTGTTCGGGCGTCGAGAACTTGTCCACGGCCTCGCGCGCCACCCGGGCGGCGGCCAGGTTCAACTCGCGGGCGAGGTGGCCCAGTTCGTAGTCGTCCTGGGCGATGGTGGTCGAACCGAAGGTGTTGGTCTCGATGATGTCGGCGCCGGCGGCCAGAAAGCCTTCGTGGATGTCACGGATCACGTCCGGACGGGTCAGGCACAGCACTTCGCCGTTGTTCTTCAGGTCCTTGGTGTGGTCCTTGAAGCGTTCGCCGCGCACCTGTTCTTCGGTCAGGCGAAAGCGCTGGATCATGGTGCCCATGGCGCCATCGATGAGGGCGATGCGCTGCGCGAGGATGCGCGGCAGAGCCTGGGCGCGGGTGTAGGCGGGCGTGGCGGTCATGATCCCCCGATTGTAGGAAGACCCGCCGCATGCGCGTGATCTGCGACGACAATCACCGACATCTTGCTCGCCACCGACGCTCCCGCCCCCCGCACCTTACCCTCCGCCCCCGCGCCCCTGCAGGTGCTGCGCGAGGTCTTCGGCTACGAACAATTTCGCGGGCCCCAGGCCGCCATCATCGACCATGTCTGCGCCGGCGGCGATGCCCTGGTGCTGATGCCCACCGGCGGGGGCAAGTCACTGTGCTACCAGGTGCCCGCCATCGTGCGTCATCGGGGCGGCCTGGGCATCAGCATCGTGGTGTCACCCCTGATCGCGCTGATGCATGACCAGGTCGGCGCCCTGCACGAGGCGGGCGTCGAAGCGGCCTTCCTCAATTCGACCCTGAGTGGCGAAGAGGCCCACGCCGTCGAAAAGCGCCTGCTGCGCGGCGAGATCACCCTGCTGTATGCCGCGCCCGAGCGCGTCACCACGCCGCGGTTTCTGGCGCAACTCGATTCTTTGCATGAACGCGGCCTGCTGGCGCTGTTCGCGATTGATGAAGCGCATTGCGTGAGCCAGTGGGGCCACGACTTTCGGCCCGAATACCGCGCGCTCACCGTGCTGCACGAGCGCTATGCCGGTGTGCCGCGCCTGGCTCTGACCGCCACCGCTGACGCGCTCACGCGCCAGGACATCGTCGAGCGTTTGCAACTCGAAGAAGCCGGCCAATTTGTCAGCAGCTTCGATCGACCGAACATCGCCTACACCATCATCGAGAAGCAAGATGCCACGCGTCAGCTGCTGCGGTTCATCGAGGCGGAGCATGCGGGCGAAGCGGGCATCGTCTATTGCCAATCGCGCAAGCGCGTCGAGGAAATCGCGCAAGCCCTGTGCGATGAAGGCGTCACGGCCCTGCCCTATCACGCCGGCCTCGAGGCCGCTGTGCGTCAGCGACACCAGGATCGTTTTCTGCGCGAGGAAGGCAT
>CANHSE010000060.1 GCA_947463025.1 Comamonadaceae bacterium | reverse complement strand
TCTTCTATCTCAACGGCGACCGCTACAGCGGCGACTTCGTCGATGGCGAGTTTTCCGGCAGCGGCACCTACCACTTCGCGGCCAGCGGCAACCGCTATGTGGGGCCGATGCAAGCGTCCAAGTTCCACGGCGTAGGCACGTTCTTTTATGCCGACGGTGACCGCTATGTAGGCGAGTTCCGCAACGACAAGTTTCACGGCTCGGGCATCTTGTACAAGGCGGACGGCACGGTCACCAGCGCGGGCACCTGGGCAGACAGCAAGCTGGCGCGCGCCGAGGCCCTGGACCCCCAGCGCTTTCCTTTTGTGCGCTCGGTCGGCAACGCGGTCGCCGCAGCGCCGGCTGCTGCCCCCGCAATTGCAGCTGCGCCCACCTCGAACGCCGCATTGGCTGCCGAGGCCGAGCGCCTGCGGGCTGAGGCCGAACAGGCGCGCGAGCGTCAGCGTCAGGCCGAGGAAGCGCTGGCGCGGATGCAGCAACAGGCGCAGACGACGAGCTTGCGTCCGGCCCTTCCCGTGCGGCCGTTGGATGCCCATGCCCTGGTGATCGGCAACGCCGCCTACGCAGGCTCGGCGCGTCTGACCAATCCGGTGAACGACGCCAAAGCCATGTCCGAGAAGCTGCGCGCCCTGGGCTTTAAGGTGACGGAAGTGACCGATGCCAACCGCGCCCGCCTGGTGGGGGCCCTGAGCCAGTTCAACCGCTCGGCGGCGCAAGCCGATCTGAGCCTGCTGTTTTACTCCGGCCACGGCGTGCAGATTCTGGGCACCAATTACATGCTGCCGGTGGACATCGACCAGTCCGACGTCGCGCAGGCCACCATTCAGGGCGTGTCGCTCAATTCGGTGTTGGAGCAGTTCATGCCCGGCAAGACCAAGCTGGTGTTCCTCGATGCCTGCCGCGACAACCCGCTGGCGCGCTCCGATACCCGCAGCGTCTCCAAGGGCCTGGCACCGATCAATGCGGCCCAGGGCACGCTGATTTCTTATGCCACCAAGGATGGTCAGGTCGCGGCCGACGGCGTCGGCCAGCGCAACTCGCCTTTCACCCGCGCCTTGCTTGAGCACCTGGGCGATCCCGACGACATCGCGGTCGTACTGCGCAAGGTGCGTGAGAAGGTGATGGCCGCTACCGGTGGCAAGCAGCAGCCCTGGGAATACGGCTCGCTCACGGGCGGTGCGCTGGTGCTGTCGGCGGTACGCCCCGCGCGCTGAGACCGCTTATTCGATGTCCAGCGTGTGCACCGTGTACACGCCACGGCGTCGATCGTCGAAGTAGCGAAGCAGGGTTTCGCGCACGGTGCGAAACGCGATCTCGTCCCAGGGGATCTCGTGCTCGCCAAACAGGCGGGCTTGCTGCGTCTCGGGTCCCGGCTCGAAGCGTTCATGCAGCAGCCGGGCGCGGTAGAACATGTGCACCTGGCCCACGCGCGGCACGCTCAGCACGGAGAACAGGCCTTCCATCTCGAAATGCGCACCGGCCTCTTCGTCGGTCTCGCGCGCGGCGCCTTGGGCGGTGGTCTCGCCCAGTTCCATGAAGCCCGCGGGCAGCGTCCACTTGCCTAGGCGCGGCTCGATATTGCGCATGCAAAGCAGCACCCGGTCGCCGAAGTAGGGCACCGTGCCCACCACGTTCAACGGGTTCTCGTAGTGGACGGTGTCACAGGCGGAGCAGATGGCCCGCTGGCGCGTATCGCCGTCGTCCGGGAGGCGGTAGCGCACGGCGTTTCCGCAGTCACGGCAATGCTTGATCGGGCTGCGTTGCATCGCGTCAGTGTAAGAGCACTAAAAAAAGGGCTCCCGCAGGAGCCCTGGCGGTGTCCGGCTAGGGACTCAGGCCTTCTTCGCGGGCGCCTTGCCAGCCGGGGCAGCGGCGGTCTTGCTGTGCTTCTCGATCAGGTTGCGAGCGGTGTCCAGCAGCTTGCGACCGTCGAAGCCGCGCTTGTTCATGTCCTCGACCCACTCGACTTCGACCAGGCGCGCCTTGCGGCGGAAGTCCTGGGCAGCGGCGACTGGGATGGTGTAGATCGTGTTCTTGCGGTCTTCAGCCGCCTTGCGGCCGGCCGGGTCGCCGCCTTGTTGCACCTTGCCCAGCCAGCCCGAGGTCTCGATGCCGGAGTTGGCGTCGATGACCTTCTTGAGGTCAGGGGCCAAGGCGTTGTACTTGGCCTTGTTCATGGTCATCACGAACGTGGTGGTGTAGAGGGCGCCACCGGCCGGATCGAATTCGCTGTGGAACTTGGTCAGCTCGTGCACCTTGACCGAAGGCACCACTTCCCAGGGGATGGCGCAGCCATCGATCGTGCCCTTGGACAGGGCGTCGGGAATCTGCGGCAGCGGCATGCCCACGGGCGTGGCGCCCAAAAAGCCCAGCATCTTGGTGACTTGGCGCGTCGGTCCGCGCAGCTTCATCCCGCGCACGTCGTCGACGGTCTTGATCTGCTTGTCCTTGGTGTGGAACATGCCGGGCCCGTGCACGTTCAGGGCGATCACCTGCGTGTCCTTGAATTCGTCGGCGGCGACGGTCTGCACGTACTCCCAGTAGGCCTTGGAGGTGGCCTCGGCGTTGGTCAGCATGAAGGGCAGCTCGAACACCTCGATGCGCGGAAAGCGGCCGGCGGTGTTGCCAGGCAGGGTCCAGACCACATCGACCACGCCGTCGCGGGCCTGGTCGTACAGCTGCACGGGCGTGCCCCCCAATTGCATGGCCGGATAGCCCTCGAACTTGATGCGGCCGCCCGAGTCTTTTTCGAC
The DNA here is from genome assembly GCA_947463025.1 of Comamonadaceae bacterium. Classification (GTDB taxonomy): domain Bacteria; phylum Pseudomonadota; class Gammaproteobacteria; order Burkholderiales; family Burkholderiaceae_C; genus Ramlibacter. The sequence continues at coordinate 11,048 of CANHSE010000060.1, read as the reverse complement.
CTTGTCCATCCAGGCCTTGTGCATGGCCAGCCAGACATTGGACTGAGGGGCCATGAAGGTGTGGAACTTCAAGGTGACCGCTTGCTGCGCCAGGCCCGACAGGGCGGGTGCGCCCAGGGCGACGGCAGCGGACGATTTCAGGAGGGTACGGCGTTGGATCATCAAAGGCTCCGGGACAACAAGAGTTTGAACTTAACCGAGGCGTAGGCCTCGCGATTGGGGATTTTCCCTGAAGCTGCTCACCCCAGGTACTTCACCAGCCACAGTGAGATGCCAGGGAAAAACAGCAGCAGCAGGGTGCGCAGGGTGTCGCTGACCAGGAAAGGCATCACGCCGCGGTAACTTTCGGCGATGGGCACGTCCTTGGCCATGCCATTGACCACATAGACGTTCAGGCCCACCGGTGGCGCCAGCAGGCCGAAACCCACCGTCATGAGCACCATGATCCCGAACCAGATCGCCACCGATTCCGACGGCATGCCGAAGTCCAGGGCCATCACCATGGGGAAGAAGATGGGGATGGTCAGCAGGATCATGGACAGTTCGTCCATCACCGCGCCCAGCACCACGTAAAACAGCAAGATCGCGCCCACCACCGCCAGCGGCGGCAGGCCCCAGCTATTGACCACCGCAGCCAGCTGACCGGGCACCTGCGTGAGCGCCAGGGCGGCGTTCATCAGGTCGGCGCCCAAAAAGATCATGAAGATCATGGCCGAGGCCTGGGCCGTTGCGTAAAAGCAGTGTTTGAACTTGTCCCAGGTGATCTCGCGCTTGGCCAGGGCCGCCACGAAGGTGGACGCCGCGCCGACGGCAGCGCCCTCGGTGGGCGTGAACAAGCCGCCATAGATTCCACCAAACACCAGCAAGAAAATGATCGCGATGGGCATCACCCCCCAGAGCGTAGCGGCGGTCAGGCGCGGGGCGTCTTCATGCTCGGGCGCATGGCCCGGAACCACGCGTACATAGATCGCGATCGCGATCATGTAGCCCACCATGGCGATCAAGCCGGGGATCATGGCGGCGGCAAACAGCTTGGCGATGTTTTGTTCGGCCAGGATGGCGTAGATCACCAGAGGCACCGAGGGCGGAATCAGGATGCCCAGGGTGCCGCCGGCAGCCAGCGCGCCCGTGGCCAGGCGGCCCGAGTAGCCGTGGCGCCGCATCTCGGGCAAGGCCACCGAGGTGATGGTGGCGGCTGTGGCGACCGACGACCCGCAGATCGCGCCGAAGGCCGCACAGGCCATCACCGAGGCCATGGCCAGACCGCCGCGAAACCGGGCCATCACCACGCTGGCGAATTCGAACAGCGCCTTGGAGATGCCGCCCTGACTCGCGAAATTGCCCATGAGGATGAACAGAGGAATCACCGACAGGTCGTAGCTGGCAAAGCGCGCGAAGGCCTGCGTATTCAGGAAGTTGGCCAGGGGCAGCCAGCCCGCTTGCAGCACATAGCCCAGCGCACCCGCGCTGAACATGGCGATGGCGATCGGGATGCGGATCGCCATCATGACCAGCATGACGCCGAAGATCAGGGCGGTGAGGGCCAGCGGGCTCATTCGCTGGCCTCCGTCGAGAACCCCAGCACGCCCTGCACCACGCCGATCACGGCGGTCAGCACCAGGGGCGGCACCATCAGGGCGTAGACGATCCACTCTGGAAAGCCCAGCATCATGCTGCCCGATTGCGAGGCCCAGGCATTGAGTCCGCCCAGCGTGGTACGCCAGGCGAGAAAGGCCATGGCCAGGCCCAGGCACAAGGCGCCCAGACGGTCCAGGCTCGCCTGGGTGCTTGCGCTGGCACGGACGGTGAAGAAGTCCACGATGATGTTGCCGCGCGTGACCTGGCACCAGGGCATGAACAGCGCGATCGCCGCGCCTGCGGCCAGTCCGGTCAGCTCAAAGTCGCCGACCAGCGTGGTGCCGGTGGTGTTGCGCCCGATCAGGCTGGCGCAGGTCATGAGGGTGATGACCGTCAGCAGCACACCGGCCAACACAGCGCACCCCTTGGCCAGTTGTTCCAGCAACTTCATGTGGCGCTCCGGTGCGACGTGGCGAATTCAGTCGGTGCTCAGGCCGCGCCCACGTTCACGGTGATCGGTGTGAGCCCGTCGACATGGCCGACCATCTGGTCGCCGGTGACAACGGCCGCCACGCCCTCGGGCGTGCCGGTGTAGATCAGATCGCCGGCTTGCAGGTCCCAGGCGGCCGACAGGTGCTCGATGGTCTCGGCGATGTTCCAGATCAACTTGGCGACGTTGCTGCGTTGGCGGTCCTGGCCATTGACCTGCAGCCACAAGGCTGCCTGCTCGATGGCGCCGGCCTGAGCGGCGGGCGTGATGGGCCCGATCGGGGCCGAGTGGTCGTAGGACTTGCCGATTTCCCAGGGGCGGCCCTGCTTTTTCATCTCGCCTTGCAGGTCGCGTCGGGTCATGTCCAGGCCCACCGCGTAACCGAAGATGTGCTTGAAGGCGTCCGCGGCCCGGATGTTGCGCCCGCCGGTGCCGATGGCCACCACCAGCTCGATCTCGTGGTGCAGGTTTTGAGTCTGGCGGGGGTAGGGGATGGAGCCGGTCTGGCCGGCGTCGACCACCACCACGGCGTCCGTCGGCTTCAGGAAGAAAAAGGGCGGCTCGCGGCCGGTGAAGCCCATTTCCTTGGCATGTTCTTCGTAGTTGCGCCCCACGCAATAGACGCGGGCCACAGGAAAGCGTTCGGCGCGGCCCACAACGGGCACCGACACCACAGCGGGCGGGGGAAACACGAAACTCATGACAACCTTTCTTTTTTCTTCGGGCAGGGCGCGAGGCCAGCCAGTCCATGACTGTACTGGATCGGCCTGGGCCCCCGACCGGCGGTTTATGCTCGCCGGATGAAGCTGTACAACTACTTCCGATCCTCCGCCTCGTTTCGCGTGCGCATCGCCCTGGCGCTCAAGGGCCTGCCTTATGAGTACGTGCCGGTGCACCTGGTCAAGGGCGAGCACAAGCAGCCGGCCTACCAGGCGATCGCCCCGGCCGGCCTGGTGCCGACCCTGGTGCTTGACGACGGCGAGCGTCTGTCGCAGTCCCTGGCCATCATCGAGTACCTCGACGAGATCCATCCCCAGCCGCCCCTGCTGCCCCCGGATGCCCTGGGGCGCGCTCGGGTGCGCGCGCTGGCGCAATCCATTGCCTGCGAGATCCACCCGATCAACAACCTGCGCGTGCTCAAGTACCTGGTGCGTGACCTGAAGGTTGACGAAGAAGCCAAGAACACCTGGTACCGGCATTGGGTGCGCTCCGGCCTGGAGGCCTTCGAGCGCGAACTCGCCCAGTACCCCGCAGGCCGCTATTGCTATGGCGACACGCCCACGCTGGCCGACTGCATCCTGGTGCCGCAGATCTTCAACGGCCAGCGTTTCAACGTCGACTTCTCGGGCCTGACCCGCACCCTGGCCGCCTTCGAGGCCTGCATGGCGCTGCCGGCCTTCCAGCAGGCACAGCCTTCGAGCTGCCCCGACAACGAAGGCTGATCGTCATGCAGGTGCTGCTGCCGCAATGGCCGGTGGGCGAGGGGGTCCAGGCGCGATGCAGCACGCGCGAGGGCGGCGTCTCGGTGGCGCCCTGGCACAGCCTGAACCTGGGTGACCATGTCGGCGACGACCTCGTCGCGGTCGCCGCCAACCGCGCGCGCTACGCGCAGCACCTGGGCGTGCGCCCGGTGTTCCTGCACCAGGTCCATGGCGTGGACACCCTCGAGTTGGATGCCACCACCCCCGACGGCCTGCAGGCCGATGCCTGCCACACCCAGGCCCGGGGTGTGGCCTGCACGATCATGGTGGCGGACTGCCTGCCGGTGCTGCTGGCCGATACCCGCGGCGCACGCGTGGCGGCGGCCCATGCGGGCTGGCGGGGCTTGTTGGGGCAGGGCGGGCACGGGGTGCTGGAGTCGGCGATGCAGCCCCTGGATGCGGCCCACACCCAGGCCTGGCTGGGGCCCTGCATCGGCCCGAGTGCCTTCGAGGTGGGGGAGGAGGTTCGGGCTGCCTACGCGGCGCACGATGCCGCTTGCGCGGCGTTTTTCCGACCGGCCTCACCGGGCAAGTGGCTGGCGGATCTGCCGGGCCTGGCGCGTCAGCGCCTGCAGGCCCTGGGCCTGGCGCCCGACTGCATCCACGGCAACGACGGCAGCCCCTCCTGGTGCACCGTCACCCAGCCCTCAAGGTTCTTTTCGCACCGGCGCGACCGCGTCAGCGGCCGCATCGCGGCCAGCATCTGGCTGCGCTGAAGCGGTCGGGGCGGCCTGACCGTCCTGGGCAGCCAGCGCGGCTTCTTGGGCCTTGAGGGCGCGTCTGCGCGCGGGCGTCCCCAGTATGTAGATCACCAGAGCGGTAGGCGCCAGCCCGTATAGGACGAAGGTAATCACCGCGCCCAGGATCGACCCGTTGGAATTGCTCGCCTCCGCGACAGCCATCATGAGCGCGACATAGAGCCAGCCGATTGCGATGAGGTACATGGGAATGTGTGTCGCCGCGCTGGGATCCCCGAGTGCTAATGGGATACTTCAGGCTTCGCGCGAATTTCAGGGCAGGAGCCGAACACCATGGATTCTCAAGCAGATTGGACGAAGGCCGCCAGCCAGTTCCAGCAAAACCTCGGAGAGGGCTGGAAAAAGGCCTTGGAATCCTTCCAGGCCATGAGTGGTGGCACCCCAGGTGCATCAAGTGGCCTCCTGCCTGCGATGGGCTTTTCCAGCGACAAGCTCCAGTCCTTGCAAGCGGCCTATGTGCGCGAGGCCACCGAGTTGTGGAACAAGGGCCTGAACGCCAACCCCGGCATCGCCGACCGCCGCTTTGCGGGCGATGCCTGGTCGCACAACCCGATGTCCGCGTTCTCCGCGTCGGTCTACTTGCTCAATGCCCGCACGCTGCTGGGGCTGGTCGAGGCCACCGAGGCCGACGAAAAGACCAAGACGCGTCTGCGCTTTGCGGTCGAACAGTGGCTGGCGGCGTCCGCACCCAGCAACTTCCTGGCGCTCAATGCCGACGCCCAGAAGAAGGCCCTGGACACCCATGGCGAGAGCATCGCGCGCGGCCTGCAAAACATGTGGAAGGACATGCAGCAGGGCCATCTGTCCATGACCGACGAGAGCGTGTTCGAGGTCGGGCGCAACGTCGGCACCAGCGAGGGCGCGGTCGTCTTCGAAAACGAGCTGTTCCAACTGATCGAATACAAGCCGAGCACGGCCAAGGTCTACGAGCGGCCCTTCCTAATCGTGCCGCCTTGTATCAACAAGTTCTATATCCTCGATCTGCAACCCGAGAACTCCTTTGTGCGTCACCTGGTGGACCAGGGGCACCGCACCTTCCTCGTGAGCTGGCGCAACCCGGATGAATCCATGCGCAACGTCACCTGGGACGACTACATCGGCGAGGGCGCGATCCGCGCCATCGAGACCGTCCAGGCGATTGCCAAGGCCAAGGAGATCAACGCGCTGGGCTTTTGCGTGGGCGGCACCATCCTGGGCACGGCGCTCGCGGTGCTGGCCGCGCGCGGCCACAAGCCGGTGGCCTCGGTCACCTTGCTCACGGCCTTCCTGGACTTCAGCGACACCGGCATCCTCGATGTCTTCATCGACGAGCAATTCGTCAAATTCCGCGAGCAGCAGATGGCCCAGGGCGGTCTGCTCAAAGGGCAAGACCTGGCCTCCACCTTCAGCTTCTTGCGCCCCAATGAGTTGGTCTGGAACTATGTCGTGGGCAACTACCTCAAGGGCGAGACCCCGCCGCCCTTTGACCTCCTGTACTGGAACAGCGACTCCACCAACCTGCCCGGGCCCATGTACGCCTGGTACCTGCGCAACACCTACTTCGAGAACAACCTGGTCAAGCCCGGCAAGGCCACGGTGTGCGGCGAAAAGATCGACCTGCGCAAGGTCGATATCCCGGCCTACATCTACGGCTCGCGCGAAGACCATATCGTGCCGATCGGCGGTGCCTATGCCAGCGTGCAGCACCTGCCCGGCCCCAAGCGTTTCGTCATGGGCGCATCGGGTCACATCGCCGGCGTGATCAACCCACCGGCCAAGAACAAGCGCTCTTACTGGACGAACGCCAAGCTGCCCCCCACCCATGTGGCCTGGCTGGCCGGCGCCAAGGAGCACCCGGGCAGCTGGTGGACCGACTGGTACGCCTGGCTCCAGCCCCTGGCGGGCAAGCAGGTGCCGGCGCCCAAGGGCTACGGCAGCACGAAGTACAAGGCCATCGAGCCCGCGCCGGGCCGTTACGTCAAGGCCAAGGCCTGAGATTCATTCAACAGGAGTAGACCCTCATGGAAGACATCGTCATCGTCGCGGCGGCCCGTACCGCCGTTGGCAAGTTCGGCGGCACGCTGGCCAAGGTGGCTGCGCCCGATCTCGGCGCCGCCGTGATTCGCGAGGCGATCGCCCGCGCCCAACTCGATCCGGCGCACATCGGTGAAGTGATCATGGGCCAGGTGCTCGCGGCCGGCGCCGGCCAGAACCCCGCGCGTCAGGCCCTGATGAAGGCTGGAGTGCCTAAGGAAGTACCGGGCCTGACCATCAACGCGGTGTGCGGCTCGGGCCTGAAGGCGGTGATGCTGGCAGCCCAATCCATCGCCTACGGTGACAGCGAAATCGTGGTGGCTGGCGGGCAAGAGAACATGAGCGCCTCACCTCATGTCCTCATGGGCTCGCGTGATGGCCAGCGCATGGGTGACTGGAAGATGGTCGACTCCATGATCGTCGACGGCCTGTGGGACGTCTACAACCAGTACCACATGGGCATCACCGCCGAGAACGTGGCCAAGGCCCATGGCATCACCCGCGACATGCAAGACGCCTTGGCCCTGGCCAGCCAGCAAAAGGCTGCCGCCGCGCAGGACGCCGGCAAATTCAAGGACGAAATCGTCGGCATCAGCATTCCTCAGCGCAAAGGCGATCCGCTCGTCTTCGACGCCGACGAATTCATCAACAAGAAGACCAGCGGTGAAGCCCTCGCGGGCCTGCGTCCGGCCTTCGACAAGGCCGGCTCGGTCACCGCGGGCAACGCCTCGGGCATCAACGATGGCGCCGCCGCGGTGGTGGTCATGAGCGCGCGCAAGGCCGCCGCCTTGGGGCTCAAGCCCCTGGCGCGCATTGCCGCCTTCGGCACCTCGGGCCTGGACCCGGCCACCATGGGCATGGGGCCTGTGCCCGCCTCCCGCAAGGCCCTGGAGCGCGCCGGCTGGAAGGCCCAGGACGTTGATCTGTTCGAACTCAATGAGGCCTTCGCGGCCCAGGCCTGCGCCGTCAACAAGGCCTTGGACATCGATCCGGCCCGCGTCAACGTCAACGGCGGCGCCATTGCCATCGGCCACCCCATCGGCGCCTCGGGCTGCCGCATCCTGGTCACCCTGCTGCACGAAATGCAGCGGCGCCAGGCGAACAAGGGCTTGGCCGCGCTGTGCATCGGCGGCGGCATGGGGGTTTCCCTCGCTGTTGAACGAGCCTGAGCGGCGTACAACCATTCATCCCCACCCCACTGACCCTTCAAGGAGAGAACCCATGAGTCAAAAAATTGCCTATGTGACCGGCGGCATGGGCGGCATCGGCACCGCCATCTGCCAGCGCCTGCACCGTGAAGGTTTCAAGGTCATCGCCGGCTGCGGGCCCACGCGTGACTACAGCAAGTGGCTCGCCGAGCAAAAGGAGAAGGGCTACATCTTCTACGCCTCGGTCGGCAATGTGGGCGACTGGAATTCCACCGTCGAGGCCTTCACCCAGGCCAAGAACGAACACGGCGCCATCGACGTGCTGGTGAACAACGCCGGCATCACCCGCGACCGCATGTTCGTCAAGATGACGCGCGAAGACTGGGACGCCGTCATCGAGACCAACCTGAACTCCATGTTCAACGTGACCAAGCAGGTCGTCGGCGACATGGTGGAAAAAGGCTGGGGCCGCATCATCAACATCAGCTCGGTCAACGGCGAAAAAGGCCAGGCCGGCCAGACCAACTACTCGGCGGCCAAGGCCGGCATGCACGGCTTCACGATGGCGCTGGCGCAAGAACTGGCCAACAAGGGCGTCACCGTCAACACCGTCAGCCCCGGCTACATCGGCACCGACATGGTCAAGGCCATTCGCGAAGACGTGCTGCAAAAGATCGTGGGCACCATCCCGGTCAAGCGCCTGGGCCAGCCCGAAGAGATCGCCTCCATCATCGCGTGGCTGGCCTCCGACGAAGGCGGCTATTCCACCGGCGCCGACTTCTCGGTCAACGGCGGCCTGCATATGGGCTAAGGGTAGACCGGCGCGGACCGCGTAAAGTGCGGTTCGTGCAGTCGCCTCCTCCCTCATCTTCCCCGGTCCCGCCCGACGTGGCGGCGCCCTGGCGCCTGTCCGTCGCCCCCATGATGGACTGGACCGACCGGCATTGCCGCTATTTCCATCGCCTCCTGTCTCAGCACACGCGCCTGTACACCGAGATGGTGACCACCGGCGCGCTGCTGCATGGCGATGTGCCCCGGCATCTGGATTTCAACGCAGAAGAACATCCGGTCGCCTTGCAATTGGGGGGCAGCGACCCCGCCGATCTCGCCCACGCCGCGCGTCTGGGCGAGCAATGGGGCTATGACGAGATCAATCTCAATTGCGGCTGCCCCAGCGACCGGGTGCAGCGCGGGGCCTTTGGCGCCTGCCTCATGGCCGAGCCCCGGCTTGTGGCTGATGGCGTCAAAGCCATGGTCGATGCGGTGTCGGTGCCGGTCACCGTCAAGCACCGCATTGGCATTGACCGTGGCGAGAGCTACGACTTTGTGCGCGATTTTGTGGGCACGGTGGCCGAGGCGGGCTGCCAGGTGTTCATCGTGCATGCGCGCAATGCCTGGCTGCAGGGGCTCAGCCCCAAGGAAAACCGCGAGGTGCCACCGCTGCGCTATGAGGTGGTGCAGCGTTTGAAGCGTGAGTTTCCGCATCTGGTGATCGCGATCAACGGCGGCATCACCCAGTCGGCCCAGGTGCAAGATCAATTCCAGTCGGTGGACGGCGTGATGATCGGGCGCGAGGCCTATCACAACCCCTGGTGGCTGGCGTCCTGGGATAGCGCCTTCTTCGGCGCGCCCGATCGGGGTCTGACCCGTGAGGGCGTGGAAGCCGCGATGGTCGATTACATGGAACGCGAGGCGGCCGCCCACGGGACGCCCTGGTATGCCATCGCGCGGCACATGCTCGGGCTTTACAACGGCCTGCCTGGCGCGCGCCGCTGGCGGCAGTTCTGGAGCGACCACCGGCTCAAGCAGCTGCCCGCCCGCGAGGTGGCACAGCGGGCACGGCGGCAGGAGGCGCACGCAGGGGTGTAGAGGGCGCAGCGGCGTTGGGGCGCAGGGGCGTCGCCCGGCATCAGGGTTTCCATTGAGCACAAAAAATAACTTTGTGCACAAAATAGATTTATGGAAAGACCGGACGCCTCCGCTAGCGCCGCCCCTACAGCCGGCACCCCGACCGGCACCACGCCCGGCACCGTGTCCGAGCAGGCCTTCCTGAGCCTGCGCCGCGACGTGCTGCAGGGGGAGCACCCGCCTGGCGCCAAGCTCAAGTTGGAGTTGCTGCAGGTGCAATACGGCTTTTCCAGCAGCCCCTTGCGCGAAGCGCTCAATCGGCTGGCCCAGGAGGGCCTGGTGCGCGCCGACGAGCGTCGCGGCTTTCGCGTGGCGCCGATCTCGGCCGAGGATATGGCCGATATCACCCGCATGCGGCTGATGATCGACGTGTCGGCCCTGCGCGATTCGATTGCAGCGGGCGACGATGCCTGGGAAGCCGATCTGGTCGCCCGCTTTCATCGTCTCGAACGTCTCGAGTCGCGTCTGCCCGAGGGGCCGGTGGTGCTGGACGCCGATTGGGTTCAGCGTCACCGCGACTTTCATCAGGCCCTGCTGGCCGCTTGCCCCTCGCAGCGGCAATTGGCCCTGAGCGCCAGCCTGTTTGACCAGGCCGAGCGCTATCGCCAGATCTCCGGCCGCCACCGTCAGAGCCTGCGTCGCAAGAACGAGGAACACCGCCGCCTGATGCAGGCCGCCCTCAGGCGCGACGCCGACACCGCGTGCATGCTTCTGAGCGAACACATGCTCAGCACGCAGCGCAATGTGGTCGCCGCGCTGCGCAAGATGCCAGGCGACGCGTGAAGCGGCGTCTCGCCTGAACGCCCCGCACGCGCACCTAGACAGCCACTTTCACGGAACCCGACATGTTGAAAATTACCCGACCCACCCCATCCCACTTCGGCATCTTCGTCACCGATGTGGAGCGCATGGTCGCCTTCTACAAGACTGTCTTCGGATTGGTCGAGACCGACCGCGGTGTGGGCCGCACCTTCAAGGCGCCCTTGATTTTCCTCAGCGCCAGCCCCGACCAGCACCACCAGTTGGTGATCGCGGGCGGCCGACCGCCGGAGGCCACCTTTAGCACCGTGATGCAGCTGTCTTTTGCTGTGCCCACCATCCAGCATCTGCGCGACATCCGCGCCCTGGCCGAGGCGAATGGCGCCAGCCGCTTCGTGCCGCTCAATCATGGCAACGCGCTGTCGGTGTACTTCGCCGACCCCGAGGGCAACACCGTCGAGATCTACATCGACATGCCTTTCTACATCACCCAACCCCACGGCGATCCGCTGGATCTGTCGCAGGACGACGCCACGCTCCTGCGCGAGACCGAGGCCATCTGCCGACGCGACCCGACCTTCATGCCGATCGACGAGTGGCAGGCGCGTTTTCGCACGCGCGCCGCGGACTGAGTCGGCCGTTTCCAACCCCCATCTTTTCTTTCACGAACAGGGAGTCCTTCCATGAAACTGCTTTCTTTCCTTCACCAAGGCCGCGAAACCTGGGGTGCCGTCGTCGGTGCAGATGGCGTCGTCGATCTGGGCCGCCAGATGCCCCAGTACCTCACGCTGGCCGACTACATCGGATCGGGTGCCTACCTGCAGGCGGCTAGCCATGTCGCGGGCAAGACGGCAGATGCCAAGCTGGCCGACATCACCTTCCTGCCGGTGATCCCCCGCCCCGAAAAGATCGT
>CANHSE010000059.1 GCA_947463025.1 Comamonadaceae bacterium | reverse complement strand
ATGGTGAGGTCCGCCGCATCATCGACCAGCAGTACGCGCTGGCGCGCCGCCTGATCGAGGACAACCAGGACAAGATGCACGCGATGGCCAAGGCCCTGCTGGAGTGGGAGACCATCGACGCCGAGCAGATCGACGACATCATGGCCGGCAAGCCCCCGCGTCCGCCCAAGGACTTCACGCCGCGCACGCCGCCCACCGGTGGTGACGCGGGCGGTACTGCGGTCGGCACCGATCCGGCTCCCACCGCGGCGTAACACCGCGGCTTCGCACGGTGGCCTAAGGGCTGAACGACAATGCGTGGATGCACTGGCAGACCACGCGACACCTGATCGATCTGACGACGCCCCGCGTGATGGGCGTCGTCAACCTCACCCCCGATTCCTTTTCCGACGGCGGTCGCCACGCCAGCGTGAGCGCGGGCATCCATCACTGCGAGCGCCTGGTGGCCCAAGGGGCGGACATCCTGGACTTGGGCGCTGAATCCACCCGCCCCGGCAGCCCCCCGGTGCCCCTGGAAGAAGAGCGCGCCCGCCTGCTGCCGGTGCTGCGCGAGGCGCTGGCGCTGGGCGTGCCGGTGTCGGTGGATACCTACAAGGCCGATCTGATGCGCGAGGTTCTGGACCTGGGCGCCGACATCGTCAACGACATCTGGGCCCTGCGCCAGCCGGGTGCGATGGATGCCGTGGCGGCCTATGCGCGCTGTGGTGTGTGCCTGATGCACATGCACGGCGAGCCGCAGACCATGCAGATCGCGCCGATGGAGGGCGAGGCCGTGCCGCAGGTGCGCGATTTTCTGCGCGGGGTGACCGAGGGCCTGCTGGCGCGTGGCGTGGCGCGGGATCGCATCGCCTGGGACCCGGGCGTGGGCTTTGGCAAGACGCCGACGCAAAACTTCGACCTGCTGGCGCGCCAATCGACGCTGGTGGCCGACGGCTGGCCGCTGCTGGTGGGATGGTCGCGCAAATCCTCGTTGGGTGCGGTGACCGGGCTGCCGGTGTCGCAGCGGCTGGTGCCCAGTGTGGCGGCGGCGCTGCTGGCCGTGGAGCGCGGGGCCCGCATCGTGCGAGTGCATGACGTGGCCGAGACCGTGGCCGCCCTGAAGGTGTGGGCGGCCGCCCGCCCGCCGGCCTGAGCCCCGACAATAGGGGGATGACCAGACATTATTTTGGGACCGACGGCATACGCGGCACGGTCGGCCAGCCCCCCATCACCCCAGATTTCATCCTGCGCCTGGCCCACGCGGTGGGGCGCGTGCTGAAAAAGTCCGAGGCCCGGCCCACGGTGCTGATAGGCAAGGACACCCGCATCTCGGGCTACATGCTGGAGAGCGCCCTCGAATCGGGCTTTAATTCGGCCGGTGTCGATGTGACGCTGCTGGGGCCCTTGCCCACGCCGGGCGTGGCCTACCTCACGCGGGCGCAGCGGGCCAGCCTGGGCGTGGTGATCAGCGCCAGCCACAACCCCTTTGCCGACAACGGCATCAAGTTTTTCAGCGCCCAGGGGACCAAGCTGTCCGATGCCTGGGAGCGCGAGGTCGAGGCCATGCTCGATGAGCCGCCGGCCTGGGTCGATTCGGCCAGCCTGGGCAAGGCCCGGCGCCTGGACGATGCAGCAGGTCGCTACATCGAGTTCTGCAAAAGCACCTTCGATCCGGATCTCACGCTCAAAGGCTGCAAGGTGGTGGTGGATGCAGCGCACGGTGCGGCCTATCACATCGCGCCGCGGGTGTTCCATGAGCTGGGGGCCGAGGTCCACACCATTGGCTGCGCGCCCGACGGACTGAACATCAACCGTGAGGTGGGGGCCACCCATCCCGATGCGGTGATCCGCGCGGTGCTCGAGCAGGGCGCCGATTTCGGGATCGCGCTCGATGGCGATGCCGACCGCTTGCAGGTGGTGGATGCCCAGGGGCGGCTCTATAACGGCGACGAGCTCCTGTACCTGATGGTGGACGACCGGTTGGCGCGGGGGCATGCAGTCGCCGGCGCGGTGGGCACGCTCATGACCAATATGGCGGTCGAACTGGCCCTCCAGCGCCGCGGCGTCGGGTTTGTGCGCGCCGCGGTGGGTGACCGTTATGTGCTCGAGGAAATGGAGCGTCGCGGCTGGCTGCTGGGGGGCGAGGGCTCGGGCCATTTGCTGGCCCTGGACAAGCACACCACAGGCGATGGTCTGGTCAGCGCACTGCAGGTGCTCAAGGCCTGCGTGCGCAGTGGCAAGACCCTGTCGCAGCTGCTCGAGGACGTTCGGCTGTTCCCGCAGGTCCTGCTCAATGTGCGTCTGGCCCCGGGCCAGGACTGGAAGTCGAATGCGCGCCTGGCGCAAGAGACCCGCGCGGTCGAGGCCGAACTGGCGGGCCAGGGCCGGCTGCTGGTACGCGCCAGCGGCACCGAGCCGCTGCTGCGGATCATGGTCGAGGCGTCGGATGCCACGCAGGCGCGCGCCTGCGCCGAGCGGCTGGTGGCGGCGGTTCAGGCGGGCTAAAGCGGGTTGAGGCGCACGCGGCTTGTGACAGACCGCTACAGGTCCGTCACTGAACTGACTTGAATCCGACACGGCCGTGTCATCGACGCGCGAGACACTGATGGGCATCCCAAAGATGGAGGTGCCCTGTGAGAGAACTGCCCACCCCGACCTTCGCGCTATCGCCCGTCAGTCTGCCCAGGGGGTCACTTCGATGCCCAGATCCGTCGGTTCCTGCGCTGGAGCGTGGCCCCATTTCAGTGGTTTGGGCAAGCCACCAGGACGAAGTCCGGGCGGCGCAGCGACTGAGGTACGAGGTCTTCGCCGGCGAAATGGGCGCGCGCCTGGCCGGCGACCTGCCCGGACATGACATCGATCTGTTTGACGATTTCTGCGAGCACCTGATCGTGCTGGATACGGCCACGGGTGCCGTGGTGGGGACCTACCGCGTGCTCACGCCGGCGCAGTCCCGCCGCGTAGGCGGCCTGTATACCGAGACCGAGTTTGATCTGACCCGCCTGCGGGCGCTGCGCAGCCGCATGGTCGAACTGGGACGCAGCTGTGTGCACCGTGATTACCGTCAGGGCAGTGTGATCCTGGCCTTGTGGGGCGCCCTGGCGGAGTTCATGGCACGCAACGATCTGGACACCATGATCGGTTGCGCCAGCATCCCCATGGTCCATGAAGGCGTGGTCAGTGGCGATCTGGCGGCCAGTATCTGGCGCCGGGTGCAGCGCGATCACTTGGCCCCGATTGAGTACCAGGTCCATCCCCGCCTGCCGCTGCCCATTGAGCGGCTCGATGATTCCCTGGAGGCGGAGCCGCCGGCCCTGATCAAGGGCTATCTGCGCCTGGGGGCGCAGGTGCTGGGCGCGCCGGCCTGGGACCCAGACTTCAACACCGCCGATTTGCCCATGCTGATGCGGATTGCCGATCTGCCGGCGCGGTATCGCAAGCATTTTCTCGGGCGCTGATCGTGCGTGCTGCCTTTGACGCACTCGCGCCACATGTTGCGGGTGTCGTCACCGCAGCCTTGCACCGTGACACATCGGACGAACCCGTTCAATCGCAGATCCGACGGTATCGCGCTGTCTTCATCTCGGACATCCATCTGGGGACGGCGGGTTGCCAGGCCCACGCCCTTTTGGACTTCCTGCGGGATCACAGCTGCGACACGCTGTATCTGGTCGGCGACATCATCGATGGTTGGGCCTTGCGCCGACGTTGGTTCTGGCCGCAACCGCATAACGACGTGGTGCAAAAGATCCTGCGCAGCGCGCGCAAGGGCACGCGTGTGGTCTATGTGCCCGGCAACCACGACGAATTCGCCCGTGAGTTCACCGACCATCCCTTTGGCGGCATTGAGCTGGTGAGAGATGCCGTGCATGTGACGGCCGACGGGCGACGTCTCTGGGTGATCCACGGCGACGACTTCGATGGTGTGGTCCAGTGCGCACGATGGCTGGCCTATGTGGGGGACAACCTGTATGAGTTCACGCTCAAGCTCAATCGCCATCTCAATCGCTTGCGCCATCGAATGGGCATGCCTTATTGGTCGCTCTCGGCCTATCTCAAACACAAGGTGAAAAAGGCTTTGAACTACGTCACAGACTTTGAGGTTGCCGTAGCCCGTGAGGCCCGGCGGCGGGGCCATCAGGGCGTGGTGTGCGGCCATATTCATCGCGCCGAGATGCGCGAGATCGAGGGTGTTCTGTATTGCAACGATGGTGATTGGGTCGAGAGTCGCACGGCGCTGGTGGAACACCACGATGGTCGACTGGAGCTGGTGCACTGGGAGCCGGTCGATCACGAGCCACGCCAAGCCGTGCAGTTGCAGCACGAGGAAAGTGCCCAGGTGTCCGCATGAAAATCGCACTCGTGACGGATGCCTGGACGCCCCAGGTCAATGGGGTCGTCACCACCCTGGTCGAACTGGTCACTCAGCTGCGGGTACTGGGGCATGAGGTTCTGGTGATCGAGCCCGGGCAGTTCGATACACGCCCCTGTCCTGGCTATCCGGGGATTGACCTGGCCAAGTCGCCGGCCAAAGGGCTGCAGCAGCGCCTGGATGCCTTCGCGCCCGACGCCATTCACCTGGCGACTGAGGGCCCTCTGGGCTGGGCGGGTCGGCGCTACTGCCTCAAGCGGGGGCTGGCCTTCACGACCGCCTTTCACACCCGCTTTCCGGAGATCCTGCAGGCCGCGTTAAGGGTGCCGCTGTCGTGGGGCTATGCCTTGTTCCGGCATTTTCATCGGCCCTCCTCGGGTGTGATGGTGCCGACCGAGGGCGTGCTGCGTATGTTGCACAAGCGTGACTTCACGCACCTGCGGCCCTGGACCCATGGGGTGGACACGCAGTTGTTTGGCTACGCGCCGCAACCTCAGGCCTATCGACCGCTGGGGCTGCTGCGTCGACCTGTGGCCCTGTTTGTCGGGCGCGTGTCGTATGAGAAGAACATCGAAGCCTTCCTGCGCTTGGACCTTCCGGGCACCAAGGTGGTCTGCGGGGTCGGGCCCCTGGAGGCCTCGCTGCGGGCGCGCCATCCCCAGGTGCACTGGGTGGGATTGCTGCCCCGGGCGGAGCTGGCCCAGGTGTATGCGGCCGCCGACGTCTTCGTGTTTCCCAGTCGCGCCGACACCTTTGGCTTGGTGATGCTGGAGGCCATGGCCTGCGGAACGCCGGTGGCGGCCTTCCCGGAGGATGGACCGCTGGAGGTGTTGGCGGCGCGACGCAACCCGGGCGGGCAGCGCCTCGGAGGTGCGCTGAACGAGGACCTGCGCGTGGCTTGCCATGAGGCCTTGCGCACGCCGCGGCACGAGGCTCGCGCGCGGGCCCAGGATTTCAGCTGGGAGGAGGCCACCCGGCGCTTCGTGTCGTTTTTGGTGCCCTGCAACACGGTACACACCGAGAGTACAAAAGAAGCAGTCACACACCTGTCATCTCAGCAATGAAGACTGAAGGCGTGACAGCGAACGACGCCACCTCCTTGAAGTTCTCTGCGGCCTCGGCTGCGGCGCATGCCCGCACGCCTTGGCTGGATCGAGACCACAGCATCTTGGCGTTCAATGAGCGCGTGCTCGATTGGGCGCGCCGTGCGGACGTGCCGGCGCTCGAGCGCTTGCGTTACCTGTGCATCGTGTCGTCCAACCTCGATGAATTCTTCGAGGTCCGTTTTGCGCCGCACCTGATGGCGGCTCGCACGGGGGAGACGAGTGATCTGGGCTCGCCGGCCTCGTTCGAAGCGCTGTCTCAGGCCGCCCATGCGCTGGTGGCGACTCAGTATGCGTTGTACAACGACGCCCTGATTCCGCTGCTCGCCAGAGCCGGGATCGAGATCCTCTCGCATGCAGATCGCAGCCCGGAGCAGCGCCAATGGGTGGCCGACTATTTTCAGCGACAGGTGCGGCCGCTGCTGATTCCGGTCAGTCTCGATCCGGCGCATCCCTTCCCGCAGGTGGCCAACAAGTCGTTGAACTTCATTGTTCGCTTGGGTGGCCACGATGCCTTTGGCCGGGAGAACGACATCGCCATCGTGAAGGTGCCACGCGTGCTGCCCCGCGTGATTCGGGTGCCCGCGCGGGCCGAAGGCGGCAAGACCCGCTTGGTCATGCTTTCGAGCGTGATCCGCTCGCACCTGGAAGATTTGTTCCCCGGCCGCGAGGTCCTGCAGTTCTCGCAGTTTCGCGTTACCCGCCACTCTGACCTGGCCGTGGACGAAGACGATGTGCGCAATCTGCGCACCGCCTTGCGCCTGGGTCTGCAACATCGTCAGTACGGTGAGGCGGTGCGGCTGGAGGTGTCGGCGGCTTGCTCGGATTACCTGGCAGATTTTCTGCTGCAGCAGTTTGAACTGCCGCAGCAGGCCCTGTACCGCGTGCCGGGTCCGGTGAATCTGGTGCGGCTGCAGCAGGTGATCGATCTGGTGGAGGCGCCGCAGTTGTTGTTCGCGCCGTATCCGGCCAGCTACCCGCGACAACTGGTGCCCGGGCAATCGTTCTTCGAGCGCCTGCGCCAGGGGGATGTCCTGATTCATCAGCCCTTCGAGCGCTTTGATGGCGTGATCGATTTCCTGCGTGAAGCCGTGGCCGACCCTCAGGTGCTGGCGATCAAGCAGACCGTCTATCGCACCGGGTCCGACTCGGTCATGATGGACCTGCTGCGCGAAGCCGTACACCGGGGCAAGGAAGTGACCGCGGTGGTGGAACTGAAGGCCCGCTTCGATGAAGAGGCCAATATCAATTGGGCGGAGAAGCTCGAATCGATCGGCGCGCAGGTGGTGTATGGCGTGGTGGGGCTCAAGACTCACGCCAAGATGCTACTGGTGACCCGCCGCGAAGGGCGGCAACTGGCTCGCTATGCGCACCTATCGACCGGCAACTACAACCCGCGCACCGCGCGCCTGTACACCGACCTGAGTTACCTGACTGCCGATTCGCAGCTGACGGCGGACATCGACCACGTGTTCAACCATCTGGCCAGCCAGGCGCGACTGCCGCGTCTTTCACGCGTGCTGCTCGCGCCCTTCCAGTTGCATCGACGCATGATCGACAAGATCGATCGTCTGGCCGAGGCGGCGACTCACGGCGTGAAGGCCCGGATCGTTTTGAAGATGAATGCGCTGACCGACCAGCCGCTGATGGAGGCCCTGGTGCGAGCGGGCCGCAGCGGGGTCTCGATCGATCTGATCGTGCGCGGCGCTTGCATGCTGCCGGCGCGACTGCCCGGTGTCACTGACAACATCCGCGTGCGCTCGGTGATCGGGCGCTTTCTGGAGCATTCGCGGGTGTTCTACTTCCGGGCGGGTGATGAGGAGGAGCTTTACCTCTCCAGCGCCGATTGGATGAACCGTAACATGCTGCGACGGATCGAACTGGCCTGGCCGGTGCTCGATCCCGACCTGCGCCAGCGCATCATCGATGAATGCTTGGTGGCTTACCTGCACGATGCCCGTGATGCCTGGGACCTTCAGCCCGATGGCCGCTACCAACGTGTGCCGGGCGCCGGTGATCGCAGCAGTCCCGGGGCGCAAGGTGCGCTGATGACGCGCTATCGCGTTGCGGCCACGCCCGTAGCACGCAAAAGGAGAGCCTGATGGATCTGATCTTGTGGCGACACGCCCAGGCGCACGAAGTGGCCGAGGGGGGCGATGACTTGGGTCGCGCCCTGACGCCGCGCGGTGAGCGCGACGCCTTGCGCATGGGGCATTGGCTAGACCGCCGCTTGCCGCGAGACGCGCGTGTGTGGGCCTCGCCCGCGCTGCGCTGCGAGCAGACGGCGCTGGGTCTGGGGCGGGAATTCCAGTGCGCGCCGACGCTCGCACCTGGGGCCTCGGTGGAGGAACTGCTGTCGCAGATAGGGTGGCCGGGCGCCGCAGGCGCGGTCGTGGTGGTCGGCCACCAGCCCACGCTGGGGCAGACATTGGCGCACTTGCTGGGGATGGCGCAGGCCAGTTGCCCGGTGCGCAAGGGCGCAGCGTGGTGGCTGCGCACACGTGTGCGGGAGGGGCGGCTGCAGACCACCTTGATCGGCGTGCAGGCGCCCGAGATGCTCGGGCACTGAATCTTCAGGCCCGCTGCGCCTGGCTCACTCCTGCAGCAGGAACTCGCGCGGCGTCTTTTGCCAGGACACCACTTCCTCGCGCAGCAGGTGGGCCGATTGAGGCCATGCCTGCACCCAGCCCTCAGGTAACTGCAACATGAGGGCGCCGCCCCGGCGCATCAGCCGCAGACCTTCGAGCTGCGGATCGCGGCGAGCGTGGCACAGGATCACGGCCAGCCGCAGCGCCAGCAGCTGCTGCACGAAAACGTCGTCTTCAAAGCCCACTTGCAGTTTGCGCAGCTTGCCGCGATGACCCAGTACCAGCAGACCCAGCCTGTGCAGCTCGGGCTGCGAAAAGCCCGGTGCATCGGCATGCTCCAGGATGTAGGCACCGTGTTTATGGTGCTCGCTGTGGGCGATCTGGCAGCCGATCTCGTGCAGGCGGGCGGCCCAGGCTAACTTGCGCAGGGCGCGGCTGTCGCCGCGCAATTGCCGCAGCAGATGGCCCGCAACGTCGGCCACCCTTTGGGCTTGGGCCGGGTCTACCCCAAAGCGCGCGGCCAACCCGGCGACAGTGGTGGCGCGCAGGTCGGAGTCTGTGCCTTGGCGCTCGATCAGGTCATAGAGCACGCCGTGACGCAGGGCGCCTTGCGCGGGCTGCAGGGTGTCGATCTGCAGCAAGTCGAAGACCGCGCACAGGACGGCCAGACCGCCCCCGATCACAGGGCGACGGTCCTCCTTCAAGCCCGGCAGGTCGACGTGGTCGGTGTGTCCTGCGGCCACCAGTTCGTCGCGCAACCAGGCCAGGCCCTCGCGGGTCACGCTTGGACCCTCCCACCCGTTGGCGGCCAGCACGTCAGCGACGGCCCCGACGGTGCCAGAGGCCCCATAGGCGCAGTCCCAGGCCTTGCGCGGGTAGGCCGCCAGGGCTTCGTCCAGGATGGCCTTGGCGGCCACCTCGGCCCGCTCAAAGGCGGACGAAGACAGTTGGCCCTCAGAGAAATACTTTTGCGACCAGGCCACGCTGCCGACCCGAAAGCTCTCCAGCGTATGGGCGGTGAAGCCCTGGCCCAGGATCAATTCGGTGGAGCGCCCACCGATGTCGATCACCAGCCTCCGCTCCTTGGACTGCGGCAGCAGGCGCGCGACGCCCTCGTAGATCAGGCGGGCCTCCTCTCGGCCAGCGATCACCTCAATCGGGAAACCGAGGGCCTCTTGGGCGCGCACCAGGAAGGTGTCGCGATTACGGGCCTCGCGCAGCGTCTGGGTGGCCACTGCACGCACATTGGCCGGCTCGAAGGCCGCCAGGCGCTCGCCAAAGCGCGCCAGGCAATCCCAGCCACGCTGCATGGCCTCGGGCGTGAGGTGGCGGTTGGCGTCCAGTCCTCCGCCCTGGCGTACGGTTTCTTTGAGGTATTCGACGCGTTGAATCAGGCCGTGGTCGTAGCGGCCGATTTCCAGTCGGTAGCTGTTGGAGCCGAGATCGACGGCGGCCAGGAGGGTTCCGTTTTCCATGTCGGGCCCAGCATAACAAGGGGAAGCGCCGGCAAAAAAACGGCGGGCGCCGTTGATGCGGCGCCCGCCGTGTCGGGCAGGTAAGCGAACAGGTGCGTTCAACGACGAACTGGGGGCATCAGCACGCGGTCGATCGTATGGATCACGCCATTGGTGGCGGCGATGTCGGGGGTCTGCACCATGGCGTCTTCGACGGTGACAAAGGTGCCGGCCTTGCTAAGGGCCAAGTTGCTACCCTCGACGGTCTTGGCATTGCCGACCTTGACCTCGGCTGCGGGCACGTTAGCCGGGAGCACGTGGTAGGTCAACACAGCCCGCAGGCGAGCCGGATTGGCGGCCAGTTCTTCGAGCGTCTTTTGCGGAACGGCCTTGAAGGCGTCGTTGGTAGGCGCGAACACGGTGAAGGGGCCGGCGCCGCGCAGGGTGTCGGTCAAGCCCGCCTTCTGGACCAGACCGGACAGGGTCGAAAGCTGGGGGTCGCGTGCCAGGGCATCGGCCACCGGCACCGGGGGTTGGGTGGTGGCGCAGCCCGCAAGCAGGGCAACCAGGGACGTGGCGAGGATCAGGCGACGGGGGATCATGGCAGGGTGACTCCTTGGTGTTTGGAAATTGACCCTACACAGACTAGGCAAGCCTCGTGACAGAGTGATGACATTCGTATGACAAGACCGTGACGGATTTTTGTCACATGGCTGTCACGTGGCCGCCCTAGAGTCACCGGCAGTGAGTCATACCCCGTTGCTTTCACCCTCCTGTTTTAACCTCAAGGATCTCTCCATGAACACGATGTTCCGGACCGCCTCGATCAGCCTCATCTCCCTGGCTTTTGCCGGCCTGGCCAGCGCCCAGGAAGTCACGGGCGCAGGCGCCTCTTTCCCGGCTCCCCTGTACGCCAAATGGGCCTCCGACTACAACAAGGCCACCGGCGTGCGGATCAACTACCAGTCGGTCGGCTCCGGCGCTGGCATTCGCCAGATCGATGCCAAGACTGTGGCCTTCGGCGCCTCGGACATGCCCCTGAGGGACGAAGAACTGGCCAAGAAGGGCCAGATCCAGTTTCCCACCGTGATTGGTGGCGTGGTGCCGGTGGTCAACATCAAGGGGATCAACCCCGGCCAGATGCGCTTGAACGGCCAGCTCCTGGGCGACATCTTCCTGGGCAAGATCACCAAGTGGAACGACCCGGCCATCAAGGCCCTGAACCCCAGCCTGAACCTGCCAGACACCGCGATCGCGCCGGTGCGTCGCGCTGATGGCTCGGGCACCACGTTCATTTTCACCAACTACCTGTCCAAGGTGAACCCCGAGTGGAAGGCCAAGGTCGGTGAGGGCACCGCCGTTAACTGGCCCACGGGCGCCGGTGGCAAGGGCAACGAGGGCGTCGCCGCCTTCGTCGGCCGTCTGCCCAACTCGATCGGCTACGTGGAGTACGCCTACGTGAAGCAAAACAAGATGACCCATGCCCTGGTGCAGAACGCCGCGGGTCAGTTCGTGGCCCCGGACGATACGTCCTTCAAGGCGGCGGCTGCAGGCGCAGAATGGGCCAAGACCTTCTATCAAATTCTGACCAACCAGCCGGGTGCCCAGTCCTGGCCCATCACCGGGGCCACCTTCATCCTGATGCACAAGGTGCAGGATAAGCCGGCCGAGGCCGCCGCCGCTCTGAAGTTCTTCGACTGGGCCTACAAGAACGGCGACAAGACCGCCGATGAACTGGATTACGTGCCCATGCCCCCCAGCGTGAAGCAGCAAATCGAGAAGCTGTGGGCCACCGAAATCAAAGACACCGCTGGCAAGCCGGTCGCCTTCCGCTGACCGACCACCCCCTGGGCCCGGGCGGGGAGTTTCCCCGCCCCAACCATTTGAGGTTCCATGTCTTCTACACTCCCGGCTCATGATGCCCAATTTGATTTGACCGCCATGAAAGAACGCTCCGAGCGTCAGGGGGTTCCGCCGCCGGGAGGGGGCTCCCGCGTGGGCTCTTTGCTAGACCGTCTGTTTGGATGGAGTGCTAGGGGCGCTGCCCTCATCACCTTAGGTTTGCTCCTGGCCATCCTTGCGTCGCTGGTGGTCGGTGCCTGGCCCGCGATCACGCAATACGGCTTGGGCTTTCTCACCAGCAGCGTCTGGGATCCGGTGGCCGACGAGTATGGCGGCCTGGTGATGATCTATGGCACGCTGGCCACTTCGTTGATCGCCTTGGTGATTGCGGTGCCCGTGAGTTTTGGCATCGCCCTGTTTCTGACCGAACTCTCACCCTCCTGGCTCAAACGCCCTCTGGGTACCGCCATCGAATTGCTGGCGGCCGTGCCTTCCATCGTCTACGGCATGTGGGGCCTGCTGGTGTTCGGCCCCATTTTGGCCACCTGGGTGCAGCAGCCGCTTCAGTCCCTGCTCTCGGGCGTGCCGTATCTGGGGGCGCTGGTGTCCGGCCCACCGGTGGGCATTGGCGTCCTGTCGGCCGGCATCATTCTGGCGATCATGATCATCCCCTTCATCGCGGCGGTGATGCGCGATGTGTTCGACGTCACGCCGCCCCTGCTCAAAGAGTCGGCCTACGCGCTGGGCTCGACCACCTGGGAGGTGATGTTCAAGGTGGTGTTGCCCTACACCAAAAGCGGTGTCATCGGCGGCATCATGCTGGGCTTGGGGCGCGCCCTGGGTGAGACCATGGCGGTCACTTTCGTGATCGGCAACTTCAATCAGCTCGATTCTCTGAGCCTGTTCGCACCGGCCAACAGCATCACGTCGGCCTTGGCCAACGAGTTCGCGGAGGCCACCACCGGCATACACCAGGCGGCCCTGATCTACTTGGGTCTGGTCCTGTTCTTCATCACCTTTGTGGTGCTGTCGCTGTCCAAGCTGCTGCTGGCGCGCCTGCAAAAGAGCGAGGGCCGTGCAGCATGAACGCCGCCAGCGAAGCCAAATTCAATCGTCGCAAGACGATCAACCGGATTGCACTGACTCTGTCCCTGGCGGCCATGGCCTTTGGCCTGTTCTGGCTGGTCTGGATCCTCTTTGAGACCGTGCGCCTGGGCGTGGGAGGCCTGAGCTGGGCTACGTTCACCCAGATGACGCCTGCGCCCAATGAGGTGGGTGGCATCGCCAACGCCTTGTACGGCTCGTTCCTGATGGTGATGCTGGCCACGCTGGTGGCCACGCCGATTGGCATCATGGCCGGCGTCTACTTGGTCGAATACGATCCCAAGGGCTGGCTCGGGAATACGACCCGCTTTGTCAACGACATCCTGCTGTCGGCGCCCTCGATCGTGATTGGCTTGTTCATCTACGCCGTGGTTGTGGCGCGCTTCAAGCAGTTCTCGGGTTATGCCGGAGTGGCGGCGCTTGCCCTGATCGTGGTGCCGGTGGTGATTCGTACCACCGAGAACATGCTGGCCCTGATACCCTCGGCCCTGCGCGAAGCTGCTTATGCCCTGGGCTCACCCAAGTGGAAGGTGATTTCGGGCATCACCCTGCGCGCGGCGCGCGCCGGGGTGGTCACCGGGGTGCTGCTGGCGGTGGCCCGAATTTCCGGCGAGACGGCGCCCTTGCTGTTTACCGCCCTGAACAACCAGTTCTGGACATCCAATCTGGGCGAGCCCATGGCCAGCCTGCCAGTGACCATCTTCAAGTTCGCCATGAGTCCCTACGAGAACTGGCAACAACTGGCCTGGGCCGGTGTGTTTCTGATCACCGTGGCCGTACTGGGCCTGAACATCCTGGCCCGCGTGGTCACCCGCAACAAAATCTAAGAGGCCGCCTGACATGACGACCGCCACCGCTATCGCCCCCGACGAAGTATCCCCCAGCGTCAAGCCCAAGCTCTCGGTGCGTGACCTGAACTTCTACTATGGCAAGTTCCACGCCCTCAAGAACATCAACCTCGATATCCCCGAAAAGAAGGTGACCGCCTTCATCGGCCCGTCGGGCTGCGGCAAGTCGACGCTGCTGCGCACGTTCAACCGCATGTTCGAGCTGTATCCCGAGCAGCGGGCCGAAGGCCAGGTCATTCTCGACGGCGAGAATCTGCTCACGTCCAAGAAGGACGTTGCCCTGATTCGCGCCAAGGTCGGCATGGTGTTTCAGAAGCCCACGCCGTTTCCGATGTCCATCTACGACAACATCGCCTTCGGCGTGCGCCTGTTCGAGAACCTCAATGGCTCCGACATGGACGATCGCGTCGAATGGGCGCTGCGTAAAGCGGCCCTGTGGAACGAGGTACGCGACAAGCTCGATCAGAGTGGCTCTGGGCTGTCGGGCGGGCAGCAGCAGCGTCTGTGCATTGCGCGTGGCATTGCGATCAAACCTGATGTCTTGTTGCTGGACGAGCCCTGTTCGGCCCTGGATCCGATCTCGACGGCCAAGATCGAAGAACTGATCGCCGAGCTTAAACACGATTACACGGTGGTCATCGTGACGCACAATATGCAGCAGGCGGCGCGCTGCAGCGATTACACCGCCTATATGTACCTGGGTGATCTGGTGGAAGTGGGGGAGACCGAGCAGATCTTCTTCAAGCCCAAGCGCCAGGAGACTGAGGACTACATCACCGGCCGCTTCGGCTGATTACAGGAGCGCTTTCATGTCCGACAAGCATCTATCCGCACAGTTCGACACCGAACTCAATGGCGTGTCTTCTCGCGTCATGGAGCTGGGAGGGCTGGTTGAATCGCAAATTCATCAGGCGATTTACGCCTTGTCGCATTTCAGTGTCGAGGCGGCCGCCCAAGTGATGGAGATCGAGGCCCGTGTGAACGCCATGGAGATCGAGATCGATCGGGATCTGTCGTCCATCATTGCGAGGCGCCAGCCCACCGCGCGCGATCTGCGTTTGCTGATTGCAATCTCCAAGACCACCGCCAACCTCGAGCGTGTGGGCGACGAGGCGAACAAGATCGCCCGCATGGTCAAGTCCATCATCGACAGTGGCAGTGCGCGTTCCTTGCCGACCACCGATTTGCGCGTCGCGGCCGAT
>CANHSE010000058.1 GCA_947463025.1 Comamonadaceae bacterium | reverse complement strand
GTCGTGGTGTACACGCGGGTGCACACGCCTCGACGCTGCGGGCTGTTTTGCATCGCGGGGCTCTTGGATTTGGTCTTTTCGACCTCCCGGCCCTGACGCACGAGTTGATTGATGGTTGGCATTAAACGTCCCTAAACGTTTGAAAAAGCGACAAAAAACTCTCCCGCCCCAATAGCGGGAAAGCCTTCTAGTATATCCCGATGTGGTCGGCGGACCAAGCCCGGCTGGCGCGGGGCAGGCCAGGAGGCCAAAAGGTTTAACCCGGGTGTCTGAATCAGCGGATCCAGAGCCGGATCGCGTCCCAGGCCCGCCCCATGAAGCCGGCCTGGGCCACCGGCTCGAGCACCACCAACGGCTGGTCCATCAGGGGCTGCTCGCCCAGGCTGATCTTGAGGGTGGCGATGGCCTGGCCCCGGGCCAAGGGCGCGACCAGGGGTTCCGGGCGGGCGACCTGGGTCTTGATGCGACTGGCCGAGCCGGTGGGCACCGCCACCAGGATCGGCTGGGGGCGACCCAGCTTGGCGCGCGCCGAGGTGCCTTTCCAGACTTCGGGCGTGACCACCGCGTGGTTGGCGTCAAACAGCTTGACCACCTCGTAGGCGGTGTAGCCCCAGTTCAGGAGCTTTTGCGATTCGTTGGCACGGGCGTTCTCGTTGGCGGCGCCCAGCACGATGGACAGCAGGCGGCGCGTGCCGATATGGGGCAGCTCGCGCTGGGCGGTGGCCACCAGGCAATACCCCGCCGCATCGGTGTGGCCGGTCTTGAGGCCGTCAACGCTGGGGTCACGCAAAAGCAGGAGGTTGCGGTTGGTGTCGTTGGCGGCGGGCGTGCCGGGGTAGCGGTATTTCTTGATCGCGTAATAGCCCACGAACTCGGGGAAGTCGTGCATCAGGCGCGTGGCCAGGATGCTCAGATCGCGGGCGGTGGTGACATGACCGGGTGCAGTCAGGCCTTCCGGGTTGGCGTAGCGAGTGGCCTTCATGCCCAGCGCGCGGGCCTGGTCGTTCATCAGCTGCACAAAGCGCTCGACGCTGCCACCCACGCCCTCGGCCAGGGCCACGGTGGCATCGTTGCCCGATTGCACGATCATTCCCTTGATCAGGTCTTCGACCGGTACCTGCATCTTGGGGTCGATGAACATGCGCGAGCCGGGCATCTTCCAGGCGCGGTCGCTCACGGGCAGCGCCTGCTTCAGGGCCAGCTTGCGCGACTTGATGGCGTCAAAGACCAGGTAGGCGGTCATCAGCTTGGTCAGCGACGCGGGCTCGACCGGGGTGTCGACGTCTTTGCCCGCCAGCACCTGGTTGGCGGTGACATCGACCAGCATGTAGCTGCGGGCCGCAATCTCCAGGGGCTGCAAGCCCTGGCCGGCGGCCACATCGAGGGCCGCAGGCGCCTGGGCCTGCACGGCAAAGCAGGACAGGGCCAGAAAGGACGCGGCCAAGGACCGGGCAAGGCGATTCATCGCGGGCTACCCCCAGGAAATCCGGATAGATGACGGAGCACCAGGCTCTTGAGAAGCGGCAATTGTCCGTGAAAGAAATGGCCCCCGCCCGGAATGACGGTGACGGGCAGCGTCTGTGGGCGGGCCCAGTCCATGACGGCAGCCAGGGGCACGGTGTCGTCGGCTTCGCCGTGCACGACGAGGGTGCGCTCATGTGATTCGGGTGGCAGCGTGGCGACGTTAAAACGCGCCGCGGCGGTGCCCACCAGCACCAACCGCTCGAAGGGGCGCACAGGCCACAGTGTGGCGGCCACCTGGGCGGTGACAAAAGCGCCGAAAGAAAAACCGGCCAAGGCCAGCGGGCCTTGCGGTACCGCCTGCGCGATCAGGGCCTGCATGTCCTGCGCCTCGCCGCGGCCGTCGTCGTGCACGCCTTGGCTGGCGCCCACGCCGCGAAAGTTAAAGCGCAGAGCCGTCCAACCGGCCTGCACGAAGGCACGCGCCAGGGTCTGGACCACCTTGTTGTCCATGGTGCCGCCGTACAGGGGATGCGGGTGCGCGATGACGGCGGTGCCGATCGGCGTCACGCCAGGCAAGGGCTCATCGCGCAAGGCCTCGATCACACCGGCCGCACCGGTGAATTGCAAGCGCTCGGTCTGGGCGTTCATGCCTGAGGCGAAGCCGTCAGCGCCCGAGTTCGGGCGGCGTGCGCAGACGCTCGACCACCTGGCCGTTTTTCAGATGCGATTCGACGATCTCGTCGATGTCGCTGCCATCCACATACGTGTACCAAACGCCCTCGGGATACACCACGGCGACCGGGCCTGCGGCGCAGCGGTCTAGGCAACCGGACTTGTTCACGCGCACCTTGCCGGGGCCCGCCAGGCCCAGCGCCTTCACCTGCGCCTTGCACCGCTCGAACCCCTGCTGCGCCTGATGCTGCGCGCAACAGGCTTCGCCCGAGGCGCGCTCGTTGAGGCAGAAAAAAATATGGCGTTGAAAGTAGGGGGAAGAGGCGTCTTGCGGCATCCCGCGATTCTAGGTCGCGCCCGAGATGCGGCCCCCCGCGCGCGGCTCGGCGCGCGACACCCGCAGCAGCGCGTAGACCACCACCGCATACGGCCACAACCATCCGAGCCACTGGGCCAGGCCGTTAAAGCGGATGAAGCGCCCCTGCTCCCAGGCCTGCAGGGTGTTCGCGAAATAGGCACTAGCCGGCGCGGGGTTCAACAGACTCAGGTGCACGACGACCGCCAGCATCGCCAGCGAGATGCAGGCCCGACAGGTCAGGGGCGTCGCCAACAGCGACAGCGCCAGACCGACGGCCAGGCCCAGACGCACCGGCAGACTCAACCAGGCCCAGGCATGGGCCGGGCCCCAGCTCATGGCGGTGGACAAGGCGGTGGCGCTGATGCCCAGGGCCACCAGAAACACGGCCAACCCGATGCGCCGGCCCATGGAACGCATCACCGAAAACGCCAGCAGGCAGGGCACGAGTGCCCCCAGCGCCACGCACACCAGCTCGGCCCCGGGCCCCAGCGGCTGCAGCTCCAGATCGCGCACGGGCAGCCATTCCAAAAACGGCGTGCCCTCGAGCCACTCGGCCAGCGCCGCCTCCAATCGCTCGAACACCTGGCCCAGCCCCAGCGGCACGGCGGCCGGAAACAACAACGCGAAAGGCCACAGCGCCAACAGCACCAGCGCCCCGCGCGACTCGGGCACGAACCACCGATCACGAAAGCGCGTCCAGCGAGCGATCGCGCCTGCGCGCTCCAGGCCGATAGCCAGCAGGGCACCGAGCATGGCCCCGGCCGCATTCAGACCGAAATCGACGTTGGACGGCACACGCGAGGGCAGGAAGGTCTGCATCGCCTCCATCAGAAAAGCGAGCACCACGCCCACCAGCGTCGCGCCCGCCAGCGCCGTGGTCTTGGCGTAGGGCCGCTCGCCGCTGCGTCGCACGCGACGCAACAGGGCCAGCGCCATCAGAAAGCCCAGGGGCGCGTAGCCGGCGATATTGGCCAGCACATCGAACCCCGTCCAGTAACGGGGCCAGGGGCTCCAGAGAAAAGCCCAGGGCGCGATGCCCTGAATGCGCCAGCCCTCGAAGGGGTAGAGACTGGCGTAAACGATCAGGGCCACATAGGCCTGTCCGAGGGGCCAGGCCGAGGTCTTGCGCTCGGACATGGCGCGCCGATCAGAAAGGCTTGACCACCACGAGCACCACCGCCGCGACCATCATCAGCACGGGCGCTTCGTTGAACCAGCGAAACCAGACATGGCCCCGCTGCTCCTGGTCGGCCTCGAAGCGCCGCAGCATGCGGGCGCAGACGTGGTGATAGCCGACGGTCAACACCACCACGGCCAGCTTCGCATGCATCCAGCCGCTGCCGCGGCCAATACCGTAGGCGAGCCACAGCCACAGGCCCAGACCGAGCGCGGGCACGGCCAGCAAGGTGGTGAACCTCAGGAGCTTGCGCGCCATCAGCAAGAGGCGGTCGCGCTCGGGCGAGGGGCCGGGCGGCACCATCGCGAGGTTGACGAAGATCCGGGGCAGGTAAAAGAGGCCGGCGAACCAGCTGGCCACGAAGACGATGTGAAAGGCTTTGACCCAGAGCATGGCGCACAGTGTAGTGAACCGCCAAAAAAAACCCCGGCAACAGGGCCGGGGTGGGAAGCCTTTTTGCTGTCACACATTAAGGCGCCCGCTCAGGGAGGAAAAGCGGGGAGCGGCAAGCCGCCCGTTTCAAATTTAGCAAAGGGGTATTGGCCTTTCAAGCTTCATTGCGGGGATTTACCCCGAGAGCGGGCCGCAAAAGAGTTCTTTCGGCTTCGTTTGTGCAGGCCTCGCGCGCGACAGGCGGACCCCGGGCGATACGGCACAATTTTCGGCATGACGATCCACGCCCCCTACCCCCAAGGCCGTCCCCGCAGGCTGCGACGCGACGAATTCACGCGCAACCTGGTGCGCGAACACCATTTGCGCCCGCATGATTTGATTTATCCGGTGTTCGTGCAAGAAGGCACGAAACGCCGGGATGCAGTGGCCTCCATGCCAGGCGTCGAGCGACTGAGTCTGGACCTGCTGCTGCCGGTGGCCGAAGAGTGCGTGGCCCTGGGCATCCCGGTGATGGCGTTGTTTCCGGTGATCGATGCGTCGCTCAAGACGCCGGATGGACGCGAAGCCTTCAACGCCAACGGCTTGGTGCCGCGCGTGGTGCGCGAACTCAAGCAGCGCTTTCCGGATCTGGGCGTGATGACCGATGTGGCGCTCGATCCCTTCACCAGCCACGGGCAGGACGGTCTGCTCGATGACACCGGCTACATCCTGAACGACGAAACAGTGGCCGTGCTCACACGCCAGGCCCTGGCGCAGGCCGATGCCGGCGTGGACATCGTGGCGCCCAGCGACATGATGGACGGGCGCATCGGCTCGATCCGACAGGCCCTGGAAAAAGCCGGTCACATCCACACCCGGATCATGGCCTACAGCGCCAAATACGCCAGCGCCTTCTACGGGCCCTTTCGCGACGCAGTGGGCTCGTCGACCAATCTGGGCAAGAGCAACAAGAAGGTCTATCAGATGGACCCGGCCAACACCGACGAGGCCCTGCGCGAAGTGGCGATGGACATCGCCGAGGGCGCCGACATGGTGATGGTCAAACCCGGCATGCCGTACCTGGACATCGTGCGCCGCGTGAAAGATGAGTTTCGCGTGCCCACCTTTGTCTACCAGGTGTCGGGCGAGTACGCGATGCTCAAGGCCGCTGCGCAAAACGGCTGGCTCGACCACGACGCGGTGATGATGGAAAGCCTGCTGGCCTTCAAGCGCGCGGGCGCCGACGGCATCCTGACCTACTTCGCGCGCGACGCCGCACGTTTGCTGCGCGCCTGATCCCCGAGTCCTGAGCGCGGCTGCCATGCAGATCGTCGAATTCACCGAAGGCACGCTGCGCTTTCTGGACACGGTGCCGGCCCAGGCCCCCGAACACGGTTTTTTGTGGGTCAGCCTGGGGCGCGACCAGCTACAGGCGCAGTTGCCGCAACTGCAGGAAGCGGCGCAGCGCGTGGGCGGCTCGCCGCTGCTGGATCTGCATGTGAAGGATCTGGACAACCCTCTGCATCCTTCGCACTACGACTTCACCTCGGTCTATGACGTGGTGATTTTTCGGCGGCTGTCGACAGCGGCTGAAGTGGACGCGGAGCTGGCACTGGCGCCCGCGCCCGCGCGGACGAAGGGCGCACAAGCCCTGGCAGCCTTTCGCCGCATCCGCACGCAGGCCATGTGCTTCGCGGTATTCGACCGCCTCTTGATCACGGTGCATCCACCGGCCTGCCCGATGATGCACACGCTGGTCGAGCGCTACGCGCGTGACGCGCTGCAAACGGGCAACACGCAGGCCGCAGCGCGTACCCGACTGCCCACCGGGCCTTCCGAGCTGATGCTGCGCATGGTCGACACCCTGGTGGACGGCTACCTGGAACTGCGCCGACACCTCACCACCGAGCTGACCACCTGGCAAGAGCGGCTGCTACGCCCGAGCGCGGGCACGGCCGACTGGAGCGCGCTGATGCTGGCCCGCGCGCAGATCCACAACCTCGAGGACATGTGCGAGGAGCAAGCCGACGCCATGCAGGAGTGGTTGGACACGGCACGTGAACAGCCGCCGCCGATGCTGTCGCAGGCCGAGCGCGACGCGCTGGTGGCACGCGCCAACGACGTGATCGAACACATCCAGCGCGTGATCAGCCAGGTGCGCCGCATGGAGCAGGGCGCCGAGGCGGCGGTGCAGATTCACTTTTCGGCGCAGAGCCACCGCACCAACGCGGTGATGCGCACGCTCACCGCGATCACCGCCATCTTCCTGCCCCTGAACCTGATCACGGGCATCTTCGGCATGAACTTCGATGGCATGCCCCTGCTGCATCAGGCCCAGGGCTTCTGGATCACGCTGGCCGCCATGGCGGTCTTGGCGGCGGGGGTCGGCTTGGTGTTCTGGCGCAAGCGCTATCTGGCGCGCAGCGGCCGCTAGGCCAGGTGCTGGGCAAAGAAAGCCAGGGTGCGTTCGCGCGCGAGCTGCGCCGCCGCCGCGTCATACGAGCCCCGCTGGTCGCAGTTGAAGCCGTGGTCGGCGGCGTAGACATGCACCTGGGCGCTGGGATGGGCCTTTTGCAAGGCCTGCACGCCTTCTAGCGGGATCCAGTGGTCACGCTCGCCAAAATGCGCGAGCACCGGCACGCGCGGGGTGCGGGCGATTTCCTCGGGGGTCGTGCTGCCGCCGCCGTAGTAAGGCACAGCCGCCGACAGGCCCTTGAGTAAACAGGCTGCACGCCACGTGAGCAGGCCGCCCCAGCAATAACCGACGATGCCGACCTTACCCGCCTGCGCGGCATGATCGATGGCGGCCTGAATATCGGGCAGCACGCCGGGCGCGGGCAGCGCCTCGACCTGGCCCTTGAGCGCGATGCCGGCGCTCATGTCGTCCGGGCTGTAGCCCAGTTCGACATCGGCCTTCACGCGATGGAAAGTGGACGGTGCCACTGCCAGATAACCCTCGGCCGCATAGCCGTCGGTCACCGCGCGAATGTGTGAGTTGACGCCAAAGATTTCTTGCAGCACCACGACGGCGCCGCGGGCTTGGCCCGTCGGTCGGGCCACGTAGGCCGGGAAGGCATGGCCGTCAGCGGCCTGCAGCTGGATGAATGCACCCATGGTCTGTCTCCTTATCTGGCGGCCAAGCTTACACGCCTGGCGGCGTCGCCCTGGCGGGCGCAAGGAGCGCGCTATTCAACCAGCCGCGACAGCAGCACGGTGTCGCGCCAGCGCCCGTTGATACGAAGAAAATCGCGCGCATAGCCCTCGACCACGAAACCCAGACGCCGCAGCAGGCGCGCACTGCGCAGATTTTCCGGCAGCTGCGTGGCCATGACGCGGTGCAGCTTGTGACGTTCAATGACCTCGCGGATGGCGGGCTCGGCCATCGCGTACATCAGGCCGCGCCCCTCCAGGAAGCGATCGATCAGGATGCTGAAGGTGCAGCCCTGGAAGTCGCCGTGCTCGATCGACCAGAAGCTGACCAGGCCGCCGATCTCGAGCGTCGGAGACGACGGCTCAGGCGGCGTGGACACGGTCTTGGGAACGCCCACCAGGTGCACCGCCTGTCCGGCCTGCATGGCGGTTTCGCGACGCCCGAGCTCGACCTCCCAATAGGCCGCGTCCTCGACCTCGGGCGTCTGGCTCATGGCCATGCGCAGATGAAAGCGGTTGCGAGTGTGAAAGCGCGCATAGGCGGCCGCCATCGACGGGCGACAGCCGTAGACCCACCAGGATTCGTTGTCCATCCAGACGTCGGCTTCGCTCATGCGGGCTCCTGAGCGAGCAACCCGAGCGTGTGCCAGGTGGGCGCGACCTCCTGAAGAAAGCGACTGGCGTGCGCCTCGGGGTCTGGCAGGCCGCGTGTGTGCAAGGCTGCGGCAAGTTCGTCGGGGGTCCTTGCGCCCTGCTCCCAGGCCAAGAGGCACAGGCGGTCGGGGACTGCGACCTCCAGGGCCATGCCCGTGACGGGGCTGGCGAGATAGCGCAGGGTGTCGGTGTCTTGCGAGCGGCGGGCGATGACGCGATTGAGGTCATGAGACCGCGCACGTGCGGTGCCGGTGCGGCGCAGATCGTCGGCAAAGACGGGGGCCAGCGTGTTGTTCGCCACCAGCGTGGCGACGGTCTGGAACACCGGCTCGGTCGACCCTTCGCTCAGGCCCGCCTGCGCCATCAGGACGCCCAGTGCCACCGGCTCGTGGCAAGGGCCCAGTGCCTCCAGCAGCTTGGCGGTGATCGTCGCGTCCAGCTTCACGGCCCCATACGGCGTGGACACCGTGGTGTGCACGGAGGCTGCGGGCCGCAGCAGCACGAAGGCGACGTCCTTCAGGCGCGCCTCACGCTCGCCAGGGGTCAGGCGGTCGGCGCCGCGCACGAAAACATCGCGGCGAAAGCGGCGATTGAGGATGAAGTCGTGGGTGGTCTCGCGCAGGGCAGGATTGAGCTCGAGGTCATCGATGCGGCAGCTGCGCCGACGCTGCGCCACCAGCCCCGCCAGATCACTTTTGTGGACGGAACACGCAAAGCTCAGACCGGCGGCCTCCAGGCTGCGCGCGACATCGGCGAAATACGTGAGGTGCCAGGAGCGGTTGAAGTACTCGTGGGCGACGACATGGATGTCGTCACGGCGCATGTCGTCGAGCATGGCACCGGCGCGGGTGTCCTGCTCGAAGAAGGCGGCACCGCCGCGGCGTAGGCGATCGGCGAAGGCGATGGCGCCGCGGATACGGCTGGAGGTGGCGTCACCGGGCGCGCCGGCCAGCTCGGTGTGCAGGCGCATCAGGTCACGCAGGGGCTTCTCGGCCGACCAGCCCGGCATGATGTTGTAGCTGAGGTAGACGACGCCGCCAATCTTCAAACGCCGACGCATGAATTCGACCAAGGCATGGCGCGCGGACGCATCGATCCAGGACCAGACGCCGTGCAGGGTGATGAAGTCGAACTCGGGCAGGTCTTGGTCTAGCAGCTGCTCGAAACCGTGGGCCAGCCAGTGGGCGTCGATGCCGGCCTGCTGCGCCAGGCCGCGGGCGAACAAGGCGTGATCGGGGTTGAAGTCAGTGCCCCAGAACTGGCCGCGGGGATTGGCCGCCGCGTGCAGGTTGGCGCACACACCCTGCCCGTAGCCCAGCTCGCAATAGGTGTAGTTGCCGCTGACAGGATCGCCGGCGCCATGGGCCATGCCGTTGAACAGGAGCGCAAATCGCAGGAAAGAGGGGGCTAGCTCGTGGTAATAGCCGTGGGAGTAAGTGAGGTCGGCCACATAGCCACTTGTCCAATTTAAACTCATTTTGATTTTTGTTAATCCTAAAGTCTTCATACGATAGGTGTGAGCCAGGGAAAACGCAAGGACCGAAAACAGGGGGCATCCGCCAAGGCCTAGACTCGGCCGCTTGTGTCTTTTTTCTTGCCCCGCGCAGTCCTTCTCTGATGAACGCACCTACGAATTCCCAGCCAAGCTCTATTGACCACTGGATCGCCGGACAGCCCGCAGCCGGCCGCAGCGGCCGATCCGCAGATGTCTTCAACCCCGCCACCGGCCAGGTCAGTGGCCGTGTGGCCTTGGCCAGCGCCAGCGAAGTGGACACCGCCGTGGCCAATGCGCAAGCGGCCTTCCCGCAATGGGCCGACACACCGCCCCTGCGCCGCGCACGCGTGATGTTCAAGTTCCTGGAGTTGCTCAATCGCCACCGCGACGACCTGGCGCGCCTGATCACCGCCGAACACGGCAAGGTGTTCACCGATGCCCAGGGCGAGGTGACGCGCGGCATCGAGATCGTCGAGTTCGCCTGCGGCATTCCGCAATTGCTCAAGGGCGACTACACCGACCAGGTGTCCACCGGCATCGACAACTGGACGATGCGCCAGCCCCTGGGCGTCGTGGCCGGCATCACGCCGTTTAACTTTCCGGTGATGGTGCCGATGTGGATGTTCCCGGTGGCGATCGCCGCGGGCAACACCTTCATCCTCAAGCCCAGCCCACTGGATCCCAGCCCCTCGCTGATGATGGCGCGCCTGCTCAAGGAAGCCGGCCTGCCCGATGGCGTGTTCAACGTGGTGCAGGGCGACAAGGACGCGGTCGACGCGCTGCTCGAGCACCCCGATGTGCGGGCCCTGTCCTTTGTGGGCTCTACGCCCATCGCGCACAAGATCTACGAGACTGGCGCCCACCACGGCAAGCGCGTGCAGGCGCTGGGTGGCGCCAAGAACCACATGGTGGTCATGCCCGATGCCGATATGGAGCAGGTGGCCGACGCCCTGATCGGATCGGCCTACGGGTCGGCCGGCGAGCGCTGCATGGCCATCTCGGTGGCGGTGCTGGTGGGCGATGTCGCCGATCGCCTGGTGCCGGTGCTGGCACAGCGCACGCGCGAATTGAAGGTGAAAAACGGCACGCAACTCGATGCCGAGATGGGCCCCATCGTCAGCGCGGTGGCGCAGCAACGCATCACCGGCTATATCGACAAGGGCGTGGCCGAAGGCGCAACGCTGGTGGTCGACGGGCGCAAGTTTGACGGCGCCAAAGCCGGCGCGGGCTGCGAGCGAGGCTTCTGGCTCGGCGGCACGCTGTTCGATCATGTCACGCCCGAGATGACCATCTACAAGGAAGAAATCTTCGGCCCGGTGTTGGCCTGCGTGCGCGTGAAAGATTTCGCCCAGGCCCTGAATCTGATCAACGCCCACGAGTTTGGCAACGGCGTGTCCTGCTTCACCCGTGACGGCAACGTGGCGCGGGAGTTTTCACGCCGAGTGCAAGTGGGCATGGTGGGCATCAACGTGCCGATCCCGGTGCCCATGGCCTGGCATGGTTTTGGGGGCTGGAAGAAAAGCCTGTTTGGCGACATGCACGCCTACGGCGAAGAGGGCGTGCGCTTCTACACCAAGCAAAAATCGATCATGCAACGCTGGCCGGAAAGCATCGGCAAAGGCGCTGAATTCGTCATGCCCACATCGAAGTGACCGGTCCCACGTTCGACTACATCATCGTGGGCGCTGGCACCGCGGGGTGTCTGCTGGCCAATCGGCTGTCGGCCGATCGCAGCAAGCGCGTGCTGCTGATCGAAGCGGGCGGCAAGGACGATTACCACTGGATCCACATCCCCGTGGGCTATCTGTATTGCATTGGCAACCCGCGCACCGACTGGCTCTATCAGACCGAGGCCGATGCCGGCCTCAATGGCCGCACGCTGCGCTATCCGCGTGGCAAGACGCTAGGCGGCTGCTCGAGTATCAACGGCATGATCTACATGCGCGGGCAAGCGCGTGACTACGATCAATGGGCCGACCTCACCGGCGATGACACCTGGCGCTGGGACCACTGCCTGCCCTATTTCAAGCAGCACGAAGACTTTCACAAGGGCGCCGACGACCTGCACGGCGCTGGCGGCGAATGGCGCGTCGAGAAGCAGCGCCTGCGCTGGGAGATCCTCGATGCGTTCGCGCAAGCCGCACAAGAAGCCGGCCTGCCCGCCTGCGACGACTTCAATCGAGGTACCAACGAAGGCGTGGGCTACTTCGAGGTCAACCAGAAAAAAGGCTGGCGCTGGAACACCGCCAAGGCGTTTCTGCGACCGACCTGCTACAGCCGACCCAACTTCGAGATGTGGACGCACGCACAGGTACAGCGACTGCAAATCGACACCGGCGCCGACGGCGCGCAGCGTTGCACGGGTGTGCAGGTGTGGGACGGCCAGCGCTCGGTGACCGCGCAGGCGAGCGGCGAGGTGCTGCTATGCGCGGGCAGCATCGGCTCGCCGCAGATCCTGCAGCTATCCGGAATCGGCCCCGCCGACTTGCTGCAGTCGCATGGCATCTCGGTGCGCCAGCACCTGCCCGGCGTGGGCGCCAACCTGCAGGACCATCTGCAAATCCGCTCGGTGTTCAAGGTGCAGGGCGTGACCACCCTCAACACCCTGGCCAACAGCGCCTGGGGCAAGCTGCGCATCGGGCTGCAATACGCCTTCACGCAAAGCGGCCCCATGAGCATGGCGCCCTCGCAACTGGGGGCCTTCACCCGCAGCCGCCCCGATCTGCCCTGGCCCAACCTCGAGTTCCATGTGCAGCCCCTGAGCCTGGACGCCTTTGGCGAGCCGCTGCATCGCTTTGATGCCTTCACGGCCAGCGTGTGCAACCTCAACCCGAGCAGCCGGGGCACGGTGCAAATCCGCAGCGCTGATTTTCGCGACGCGCCGCGCATCGCCCCCAATTACCTCAGCACCGACGCCGACCGCCAGGTGGCGGCCGACTCCCTGCGGGTGGCCCGGCGCATCGCGGCGCAACCCGCGCTGGCCCGCTACCAGCCCGAGGAATGGCGACCTGGCCCCCAGTACCAAAGCGACGAAGACCTGACCCGCCTGGCCGGCGACATCGCCACCACCATCTTTCATCCCGTCGGCACCACCGCCATGGGACGGGACGACAACCCGATGGCGGTGCTTGATTCGCGCCTGCGGGTGCGGGGCGTGCAGGGCCTGCGGGTGGTGGACGCGGGCGCCATGCCCACCATCACCAGCGGCAACACCAATTCGCCCACCCTGATGCTGGCCGAGAAGGCCGCCCAATGGATCACCGCCGAACACGCCGGGTAAGTCCTGATACGGCAGAGCTTACGACGCCTTTACATTTTTGGCACTCGGCGCCCACCTTCAAGCGGGTGTCACGAGAGGTCCGAGGAGACATCGGAGACAGACCAAGAACAAGACACACGGGCAGCGCACGATGCGGCCCGACGCAAAGGCGCCCCCAAGGCGCCTTTGCTTTTTTGGGGACAATGCCAGGCTCTATGGAAATGCTGTTGTTGGCGCTGGCGTCCCTGCTGGCCGGGTTCGTGGATTCGATCGTGGGCGGCGGTGGGCTGATCCTGTTGCCTGCCATGTTCGCGATCTTTCCGAACGCGCAGCCAGCCAGCCTGTTCGGATTGAACAAGAGCGCCTCGGTGTGGGGCACCTCGATCGCCGCGATCCAGTACAGCCGGCGCGTCACCCTGAACTGGCACGCCCTGCTGCCCGCCGCCCTGACCGGCCTGGTGGGCAGCTTCGTCGGAGCCTGGGCAGTGACACTGCTCTCGGCGGACTTCCTGCGTAAGCTGCTGCCCGCAGTGCTGGTGGCGGTGCTGGTCTACACGCTCATGAAAAAGGAGTTGGGCCGCCAGCATGCGCCGCGTCTGGCCCCTGCCGCCGAGCGCCTGGCGGCCTGTACGCTGGGCGCCGTCATCGGCTTCTACGACGGCTTCTTTGGCCCCGGCACCGGCAGCTTTTTCGTCTTCCTGTTTGTGCGCTGGTTGGGGTATGACTTCCTGCATGCCTCGGCCTCGGCCAAGATCCTGAACACCGGGACCAACCTGGCCGCCTTGCTGCTGTTCTCCCTCAAGGGCCATGTGTGGTGGCATTACGCGCTGGTGCTGGCCATCGCCAATGTGGCGGGCAGCCTGGTGGGCACGCGTCTGGCGCTGCGTCACGGTGCGGGCTTTGTGCGCGGGATCTTCCTGGTGGTGGTCTCGGCCCTGATCCTCAAGACCAGCTACGACGCCTTCCTGCGCTGACGTGCGCCGCGGCGCGCCGCGCTGATAATCCGATGCATGGACGACCTCGTGCGCCAGGCCATGGCCAAGTGGCCGAATGTGCCGGACTGCTTTGGCTGGCTGGGCCTGGACGCGCGCGGCGGCTGGTACATGCGCGATGACCGGGTGCAGGCGCAGGGGCCCTTCCCCGCGGCCAAGGGGTCTCTCCTCAAACACGAGAAGCTGGTCGACTTCATCCACCGCAACTACGGGCACGACGCGCTGGGACGTTGGTACTTCCAAAACGGCCCGCAACGCGTGTATGTGGAGCTGGAGGTCGCGCCCTGGATCTGGCGTCTGCAGTCCGACGGGGCGGTGCTGTCGCACACGGGGTGGGCCGCCCAGGTGCGTGCCTGTGTGGTGGATGAACACGGGCGCTTGTATCTGGACACCGACCTGGGCCTGGGCCTGGTCCACAGCCTGGACATGGAGCTGGCCGCGTGCGCGGTCGAGGCGGGCACCTGGGTGCCGCAGGAGATGAGGGAGGGGGAGTTGCCGGGGCGCTTTGGCTTCGTGCGAAGCCCGGCATCGACGCGCCAGGCGCACCCGGCGCCCGGCGGGGATTGAACGCTTACTTGGCGGCCGAAGCGGCAGCGGCCGGACGGTCCGGCACGGCGAACTTGGCGCCGGCGCTGTTGGCCAGGTAGACCACGGCGCGGGCGATCTCGATGTCCTCGAAATCACCGCCGGCCTGGGCGCCCATGGTGCCCTTGCCCTTGAGCGCGGAATTGACCAGCGACTCCAGTCCGGTCTTGAGGCGAGCGCCCCAGGCCCCGGCATCGCCCAGCTTGGGCGCGCCAGCGGCACCCGACACGTGACACGCCGCGCACTGGGCCTTGAACACGTCTTCGCCAGCCTTCAGGGGGCGGGCGGCATCACGGATCTCGACGGTGCCGACCTTGCCCAGACGCTGGGTGATACCGCGCTCCATGTCCTGGGCGGTGACGCCGCCCAACGCGTGACGCTCGGCCTGATTGCTGCCGGCGGGCTTGCTGTCGGAAACGACGTAGTAGACCAGGCCGATGATGATGAACACGGGCACCACGAAGGAGAAGAAGGCCGCCCAAAGCAGCTGCTGGGGGGTCTTGAT
>CANHSE010000057.1 GCA_947463025.1 Comamonadaceae bacterium | reverse complement strand
CACGTCCGTCCCTCGTGCCACTGCTGTGTGATACGCCAGCAGCTGCAGCGGCACCACATGCAGCAGGGGGCTCAGCGGCCCGTAGTGTTCGGGCATGCGAATGACGTGCAGGCCCTCGCCACTGGCGATGCGCGTGTCTGCATCGGCCAGCACGTACAGCACGCCGCCGCGCGCGCGCACTTCCTGCATATTGCTTTTCAACTTTTCCAGCAGCGCGTCGTTGGGCGCCACCGTCACCACCGGCATTTCGTGCGTGACCAGGGCCAGCGGCCCGTGCTTTAGCTCACCGGCGGCATAGGCCTCGGCGTGGATGTAGGTGATTTCCTTGAGCTTGAGGGCACCTTCCTGCGCGATGGGATAGTGCAGGCCGCGTCCGAGGAACAAGGCGTTGTGCTTGCCCGCGAAATCCTCGGCCCAGGAAATGATTTGCGGCTCCAGGGCCAGCACCGCCGACAAGGCCGCCGGCAAATGCCGCATGGCCTTCAGGTGCGCCGCCTCTTGCGATTCGGTCAGGCACCCCTTGGCCTGCGCCAGGGCCAGCGTCAGCAGGAACAGGCCCGCCAGCTGCGTGGTGAAAGCCTTGGTAGAGGCCACGCCGACTTCGACGCCCGCGCGTGTGAGGTAAGCCAGCTTGCATTCACGCACCATCGCCGACGTCGCCACGTTGCAGATGGTGAGCGTGTGCCGCATGCCCAAAGACTGCGCGTGACGCAGCGCCGCCAGCGTGTCGGCTGTCTCCCCTGACTGCGTGATGGTGACCACCAGCGTGTTCGGGTTGGGCACGGATTCGCGATATCGGTATTCGCTGGCGATCTCCACCTGCGTGGGGATCTTGGCAATGGACTCGAGCCAGTACTTGGCCGTGCAGCCGCTGTAGTAGCTGGTGCCGCAAGCCAGGATCAAGACGGAATCGATTTGCTGAAACACGCGGTGCGCGCCCTCGCCTGGCGCCGGCTGGCCTGCGCCCTCGAACAGCTCGGGCACGATGGCCTCCAGGCCTTCGAGCGTGTCGGCGATGGCGCGCGGCTGCTCGAAGATTTCCTTTTGCATGTAGTGGCGATAGGGGCCGAGTTCGGCCGCGCCGCTGTGGGCCTGCACCGTACGCACCGGGCGGTCGGCGGGCCGACCCGAGGTGTCCACCACCCAGTAACGCCCCAGTTGCAGATCCACCAGATCGCCTTCGTCCAGGTAGACGATCTGGTCGGTCACACCGGCCAAGGCCATCGCGTCGCTGGCCAGGAAATGCTCGCGGCCGCCTTCGCCCACACCGAGCACCAGGGGCGAGCCGGCGCGCGCGCCCACCACGCGGTGCGGTTCGTCCTTGCAGAACACCGCAATCGCGTACGCGCCATGCAACTGGGTAACCGCGGCTTTCACCGCCTCGAACAAGTCACCCTCGTACAGGCTGTCCACCAGATGCGCGATGACTTCGGTGTCGGTCTGGCTGGCAAACACATAGCCGCGGGCCTGCAGGCTGGCGCGCAGTTCGTCGTGGTTTTCGATGATGCCGTTGTGAACCAGCGCGATCCGCCCCGCGCGGTCCGAGGGCATGGCGCCCGGGCCGTGGCTGAAATGCGGGTGGGCGTTGTGCACCGCCGGCGCACCGTGCGTGGCCCAGCGGGTGTGCGCGATGCCAGTGGTGCCGACCAGACCCTCGCCCGTCACCTGCTGCATCAATTCAGCCACCCGCTCGGTGCTGCGCGCGCGCTGGAGACCGCCCGCATGGACGGCCACCCCGCAGGAGTCATACCCGCGGTATTCGAGCCGCTGCAGGCCCTGCACGAGGATGGGGACGATGTTGCGGTCGGAGACCGCGGCGACGATGCCACACATGGGGATCACTCCTTCAGAGCCGCCGACTTTAGGCTCCGTTTTGTGTAATAAGGATTCTTTTAGACTGTATTTTTGATTTTTTATTTCTCAAAAAGACAGTTCCGGCATAAAATTTCAATATGAATGAAGAAATTACCCCTTCATTTCTCGATCCGACCGACCTGCAGCTGCTGGACCTGCTGCAGCAGGATGCTTCTCTGAGCAATCTGGCGCTGGCGCAGCGTCTGCATGTGTCACCCCCCACCTGCCTGCGGCGGGTCAAGCGGCTGCAGGCGGCGGGTCTGATCGAGCGGCAGGTGGCGATCCTGAGCGCCGATCGCCTCGCGCCGGTGCTGGGGCATGGGCTGGAGGCCATCGTGGAAGTGACGCTGGAGCGCCAGGGCGCCGAGCACCTGGCGGCCTTCGAGGCGCGGGTCATCGCGGACGACGCGGTGCAACAGTGCTACCGCGTCTCGCCTGGACCCGACTTCATCCTGCATGTGCGGGCTGCGGACATGCCGGGTTACCTCGCCTTGCAGCAGCGCCTCTTCACCGCCGACGCCAATGTGCGCAACGTGAAGGCCTTTTTCAGCGTGAAGCGCGCGAAGTTCGCGCCGCGCCTGCCGCTGGGCGCAGCGTCCAACGCGCCTTAGCGCGAGCCCTTAACGGGCCGCTTCCAGTTCGGGATGGCCACCTGCTTGCCGCGCGCCACCGACAGCGCACCGGGCGGTGTGTCCTTGGTGATGGTGGAGCCGCCGCCCACCGTGCCGCCGGCCCCCAGGGTGACGGGCGCGACTAGCACGCAGTTGCTGCCCACATGCACGTCGGCCTCAATCACGGTGCGGTGCTTGTTGGCGCCGTCGTAGTTGGCGGTGATGGAGCCCGCGCCGTAGTTCACGCGCTCGCCCACTGTGGCATCGCCCAGGTAAGCCAGGTGATTGGCCTTGGCGCCGGCGGCCAGGGTGCTGTTCTTGACCTCGACAAAGTTGCCGATATGCACGTCGGCCCCCAGCACCGCGCCGGGGCGCAGGCGGGCGTAGGGCCCGACCCGGGCACCCTCCCCCACCGTGACGCCGGCAGACTCGCCATCGATGTGGGTGAACGGATGGATCACCGCGCCCGCCGCAATGCGGGCGTTGGCGATCACGCAGTTTGCGCCAATGCGCACGCCCTCACCCAGCGTCACCTCGCCCTCGAACACGCAGTTCACGTCGATCTCGACATCCGCGCCGCAGGACAGCGTGCCACGCACATCCAAGCGCGCCGGATCGGCCAGGCGCACGCCCTGCTCCATCAGCGCTCGCGCGCGCCGCAGCTGGTAGGCGCGCTCGAGTTGCGCCAGTTGCACGGGGCTGTTGACGCCATCGACCTGTACCGGATCCGGCGTGCGCAAGGCGGTGACGGCCACGCCGTCTTGCACCGCGAACTTGACCACGTCGGTCAGGTAGTACTCGCCCTGGGCGTTGTCGTTCGAGAGACGCCCGAGCCAATCGCGCAGCAGACGATTGGGGGCCGCCATGAAGCCGGAGTAGATCTCGGTGATGCGGCGCTGGGCCTGCGTGGCGTCCTTGTGTTCAACGATGGCACGCACCGCCTCGCCCTCGCGCACGATGCGGCCATAGCCCGTGGGGTCGGCCATGTCCACGGTCAGCAGCGCCAGTCGCTCGCCCGCGCAAGCCTGCACCAGGGCCTGCAGGGTGGCAGTCTCGATCAGGGGCACATCGCCATTGAGCACCAGGCAGATCCCGTCCTCGGGCAGCAGCGGCAGGGCCTGTTGCACGGCGTGGCCGGTGCCCAATTGAGGTGACTGCAGCACGGTGTCGCAGGTGGCCAGGCCCGCGCCCTCAGCGAAGCTGCGAGCGGCGGCATCGACCTGCTCGGCGCCGTGGCCGGTGACCACGATCAGGCGGCGTGGCTGCAACCCTGCAGCCGACTCAATCACATGGGCCAGCAAAGCGCGGCCGCCCAATCGGTGCAACACTTTGGGCAGGCCGCTTTTCATGCGCGTGCCCTTGCCGGCCGCCATGATCACTCCATCCACTGACGCCATCGTGTTTCCTTTGTTGTCCATGACTGCTCTCGCATCGAAGCTCCTACGGATTATCGGGGCCCTGGCCCTGGCCGCAGCGCTGGGGGGGTGCAGCGCGATCAAGCTGGGGTACAACAACCTACCCGAGCTGGCGTGGTGGTGGCTGGACGGCTACCTGGACTTCAACGACGACCAGCGCGTGCCGGTGCGCGAGGAACTGACCCGCCTGCACCAGTGGCACCGGGCCAACGAGCTGCCACGCTACGC
Organism: Comamonadaceae bacterium; assembly: GCA_947463025.1. Taxonomy (GTDB): domain Bacteria; phylum Pseudomonadota; class Gammaproteobacteria; order Burkholderiales; family Burkholderiaceae_C; genus Ramlibacter. Next base: position 11,005 of record CANHSE010000057.1, on the reverse strand, counting down.
CGAGCTCCTGGCACGGGTGGAGCAGATGGCGACCGCCGACGTGACGCCCGAACAGGTCTGCAAGCTCGCCGAGGAAGGCCGTATCCGCTTTCTGGCGCTGGCCGTGCAGTCCGAGGCGTCCATCGCATCGATCGCCCCCTTGTTCACCCCCGAACAACTGCGGCACCTGGCGAAGCGCTACGAGCGAAACAGCCGAGATTTTCGCAAGGACTGGGTGGATGTGAGCCCCGGCGAGCGACGCGAGCGCCAGTTCAAGCGAATTCTGGAGCGCATGGAAGATGCCTATGGCCGGCTGGACGATGCGCAGCGCACCGTGCTGCGCCAGCGGGTAGAAGCCTCGCGCTTTGATCCGGCGCAGGTGCTGTCCGAGATGCAGCGACGCCACACTGACACACTGCAAACCCTGCGCGAGCTGCGTGGGGCTGGCTTGGCGCCCGCGGAAGCCCGCCTCAAGGTGAAGGCGCTGGTCGACCGCGGCCAGCTGCCGCCCGACGCCGGCGCGCGCCGCTACCGTGAGCAGGTGACCGAAGACAACTGCGCGCTGGTGGCCGCTGTGCACAACGTGACCACACCCAACCAGCGCCAAAGCGCGGTACGGCGCCTGCGCGCCTACCAGCGCGATCTCGCCGACCTCAGCGCCGCGCGCTGAGCACTCCGCACGAGCGGCTAAGGCTCAAGCCTGCCCGTGCGTCTCGCGCTCGGTCGATTCGAGATCGCCCGTTTCACGCTCGCGGCTCGGCTGGGGCTCCTCCACCTGCGTGCGCAGGTCACCTTTTTGCCGCCCCTGACCGGGCACATGGGAGCCGGATGGCGGGCTAGGCGGTGGGTGAGGCACAGCGGGCCGCTGCAGGATGCGCGGCACGGATCGGAGGGCGGCCATAGGCGGTCTCGACTTTCGGAAGAAGAAAGCCGCACAGGCTAGGGGCAGGGGCCGGCCTCACCCTGTCGTCGGGTGTGCCGGCCGAGTGTGGGATCAGGCCTGCAAGGACGCCCACATCTCCTGATCGCGCTCGGCGGTCCAGATACGGGGCGTCTTGATGCCGCGGGCCTCATCGTAGGCGCGGCTCACATCAAAGGGCAGGCAGTGTTCGTAAATGAACACATGGCCGAACACCGGGTCCATGGCCTGACGGGTGTGGGCCATGGCGGCCTTCAGGTCCATGTTGGCGGCGGCGGCTTCGCGCCCGCAGCGATACAGCGTCTCGACCCAGCGCTGGGTGTAGTCCAGCGCCTTGTTCACGTTGGCGTTGCCCTTCATGGCTTCGCCGCGACCGGGCACGATGGCTTCGGCCTTCAGGGCGCGCAGGGCTTCGAGCGTGGCGGGCCATTCCTCGAGCTGGGCGTCGCCGGTGTAGACGCCCGCTTCGTATTCGACCAGATCGCCGGAGAAAAGTACTTTTTCGGCTTCGACCCAGGCGATGGTGTCGCCGCGCGTGTGACCCGGACCGGGATGCCAGATCTGCACTTTCACGCCGCCGAGATCGACCGTGAGCTTGCCAGGCGCCTCGCCCTGCGCCGGATTGCCACCGCCTACGACCATCGTCGGCCAGGTCAGACCGGGCACGCTCTCGGCATTGCGAAACAGACGGGGGAAGCGCTCCATCTCGGACTTCATGTCCTCTTGGCCCCGCTCGATGATCAATTCCAGCGTGCCCTGGCTGGCGATGACCTCGGTGGCGCCCTCGGCGGCGAAGGCGCTGGCGCCCAGCACGCGTACCGCGTGGTAATGGGTCAGAAGCACGTACTTGATTGGCTTGTCGCTCACCGTGCGGATGCGGGCGATCAGGTCACGCGCCATCGCGGGCGTGGCGGTGGCGTCGCTCACCATGATGAACTTGTCGCCAATGATCACACCCGAATTGGGGTCGCCTTCGGCGGTGTAGGCCCAGCAATGGGGGCTCAGTTGCTCGAAGGTGATCTTCTTGTCGGACAGGTCGGCCTGGCTGGCAAAGGCTTTGGACATCGTGGATTACTCCTCTAGGCGGACGATCTTAGCGAAGGCCATACGCGCGCCATCAGCGCACGGGCCAGACCACCCCGTTGTCATTGAGGATGGCGTCCAGCGGTACATCGTGCGGCTGTGGCTCGAAATCGGGCAGGAAGCCCTGGGTGAACCCCAGGCCCACGGTGTAGGGCCGCGGCTGCAGGCTGGCCAGGGTACGGTCATAAAAGCCCCCGCCATACCCCAGGCGATAGCCGCCGGGCCCGTAGCCCACGCAGGGCACGAACAACAAGGTGGGCACGATCACCTCGGTGTCCTTGGGCTTGGGAATGCCATAGGCGTCTTCCTCCATGGGGCAGCCCGGGAACCAGGCGTGAAATTGCAGGGTCTTGTGCACCTTGTCCACCACCGGTAGGCCAATACGACGGCGCTGGGGCTGATCAAGCAATTCGCCGTCTTCCTTCCAGCGATGGAGGGCGGGCAGGGGATCGAATTCGCCCTTGATCGGCCAATAGGCGCCAATCACCAGGTCGGGGCGACCGACCAGCCAGATCCGCATGACACGTTGCAGCAGGTCGGCCCGCGCCAGGCGATCGGGCATCTGCAGGCGGGCCTGCAACAACTGCTGGCGCAGGGCCTTTTTTTCCTCTGACTTGTCCATAATCCACCAATGAAGTTCCGAAAGATTCTGACACTGATCGCAGCCTCTCTCCTGGCCTGTTCGGTGCAAGCCCAGGGGCGCACCGACGCACCGGGGGATTCGACCGCCCTCGAGATGGCCCAGGCCTTCCGACAGACGAACAAGGCCCGCCTGACCCAGCTCCTGCCCCAGCTGCGAGGCCACACCCTGGAGCCCTGGGGTGCCTACTGGGAATTGCGCGCGCGCCTGGACAGCGCCTCCGCCCAAGAGGTTCAGGAGTTCCTCACGCGCTATTCCGGGACCTACCAGGAAGACCGCCTGCGCAATGACTGGCTGCTGCTTCTGGGTCAGCGCCGAGACTGGACCGCCTTCGCCGACGAACACCCGCGCTTTCGCATGAACGACGACCCGCAGGTGCGTTGCTACGCCCTGTTGGTGCAACAACTGCGAGAAGGGGCCACGCCGGCCCTGGTCGATGAAGTGCGACGTCTGTGGCAGTCGCAGCGCGAGGCCGACGACGGCTGCACCACCGCGGCCCGCAACCTGGCGGGCAACGGCAGCGGCCCCCGCCTGGCCCCGCTCGACATCTGGCGCAAGGCTCGCCATGCCGCCGAACACAATCGCACACGGGCTGCGCTGGCCGCGGTGGAAATCGTGGCCCCCGAGGTGAGCGCGCAGGCCGGCGAGGCGCTGGCCAACCCGGCGCGCTACCTGGCCAATCGCGTGGTCGCGATCTCGCGCACGCGCAAGGAAATGGTGACGCTGGCCTTGGTGCGCATGGCGGCGACCGATCCCGAGGTGGCCGCCGCCACCTTCAGCCGCAAGTGGGAAGGCCACCTGAGCGCCGAAGAACGCAACTGGGTCTGGGGCACGATCGGGCGGCAGGCGGCGCAGCGACTGGCCCCCGGCGCCCTGGCGTATTTCGCCAAGGTCACGCGCGACACCGATCTCAATGACGAAATGCTCGCCTGGAAGACGCGCGCAGCCCTGCGCGCCGGCGCGCAACCCGAATGGAAGGCCGTCATCGACGCGGTCAACGCGATGAGCCCCCAGGCCCAGCAAGATCCCGCCTGGATTTACTGGCGAGCCCGCGGCCTGCTGGCCACCGGCGGCGAAACCGAAAAAACCGAGGCCCGCCGGCAACTGACCGCTCTGGCCTCGCCGCGCGGCTTCTACGAGCAGCTGGCCCTGGAAGAACTGGGGCAAAAGATCACCCTGCCCGCGCGGCCTGCGCCGCTCACCGCCGAAGAACGCGAGGCGGCGCGCCGCAATCCGGGCCTCACGCGGGCCCTGCACGCCATCGCCATCGGCCTGCGCCCTGACGGTGTGCGCGAGTGGAACTACACCACCAATCTGGCGCGCCCGGGCGGCATGGGCGACCGCGACCTGCTCGCGGCGGCCCAACTGGCCTGCGAGCGCGAAGTCTGGGACCGCTGCATCAACACCAGCGAACGTACGCGCGCCGAATTCGACTTCGAGCAGCGCTTTCCGATGCCCTTTCGCGAATCGGTGGTGCGACGCAGTGGCGAGATCAACCTCGACCCGTCGTATGTGTATGGCCTGATCCGACAAGAAAGCCGCTTCATCATGGACGCGCGCTCGCACGTGGGCGCCTCGGGTCTGATGCAGGTCATGCCCGCGACGGCCCGCTGGACGGCGCGGCGTATTGGCCTGAACAACTTCACCCCCGGCCAGATCAACGACCGCGAGACCAATATCGCCATCGGCACCGGCTACCTACGACTGGTGCTAGATGACTTCACCGGCTCCATGCCGCTGGCCGCAGCGGCCTACAACGCCGGCCCGAGCCGCTCACGCGCCTGGCGTAACGGGCCGGTGATGGAAGGCGCGGCCTGGGCCGAGAACGTGCCTTTCCATGAGACGCGCGACTACGTGAAGAAGGTCCTGGCCAACGCCACCGCGTATGCGGCCATCCTCACCGGGCAACCGCAATCGCTCAAGGCACGCCTGGGTACGGTGGGGCCGCGTGATCCGGCGGCACCTGAGGCCAATCGCGACATCCCTTGACCCGAGTCTCGCCCGCATGCTCAAGCTCTATATCGGCAACAAGAACTATTCGTCGTGGTCGATGCGCCCGTGGGTGCTGCTGCGGCAGGCCGGAATTCCCTTCGAAGAAGTCATGGTGCGCTTTGACGCCTTCGGCGCCGACTCCGTGTTCAAGACGACGCTGGCTTCGGTCAGCCCTGTGGGCAAAGTGCCGGTGCTGCTCGATGGCGACCTGGCGATCTGGGACACCTTGGCCATCGCCGAGTACCTGGCCGAACGCTTTCCTGAACGCGCGCTCTGGCCGGTCCAGGCCCGGTCGCGGGCCCGCGCGCGCAGCATCTGCGCCGAGATGCACGCAGGCTTTGGTGCGCTGCGTAGCCACTGCCCCATGAACATCGAAGCCTCGCTGCCCGAGGTCGGTGCCCGCATCTGGCGCGAGCAAGCCAGCGTGCGCGCTGACGTCGAACGCCTATCGGCGATGTGGACCGAGTTGTTGGTGCAGCAGCCCGAGGGGAGCCTGCTTTTTGGCGAGTTCTCGATCGCCGATGCCTACTACGCGCCGGTTTGCATGCGCTTTGCCACCTACGGCTTGCCGCTCTCGGCGCCTGTGGCCGCCTATGTAGAGCGGGTGCGCGCGCTGTCAGGTGTGCGGGCCTGGATCGAACAGGCGCTGGCAGAACGCGATTTCCGGGACTTCGAAGAGCCTTACCGAAAGTCGCGCTGATGCAGGTGTACGAAGTCGGCGGTGCGGTACGCGATGCCCTCCTGGGGCGGCCCGTCCAGGACCGCGACTGGGTGGTGGTCGGCGCCACGCCACAAGATCTGATCGACGCGGGCTACTTGCCGGTGGGCAAGGACTTCCCGGTGTTTCTGCACCCCGACACGCGCGAGGAATATGCGCTGGCCCGTACCGAGCGCAAGACCGCCCCGGGCTATCACGGCTTTCGCGTGCACGCGAGCCCCGAGGTCACGCTGGAAGAAGATCTGGCGCGGCGCGACCTCACGCTCAACGCCATCGCACGCGCGCAAGACGGCACGCTGATCGACCCCTACGGCGGCCAGCGAGACCTGCAGGCCCGCGTGCTACGGCATGTCACCGACGCCTTTCGCGAAGACCCGGTGCGCATCCTGCGACTGGCGCGCTTTGCCGCGCGCTTTCCCGATTTCCAGATCGCCCCGGAAACGTCAGCCCTGATGCGCGAGATGGTGGACGCCGATGAAGCCGATGCGCTGGTGGCCGAACGCGTGTGGCAGGAGCTCGCGCGCGGTCTGTGCGAAGCACGGCCCTCGCGCATGTTCGAGGTGCTGCGCGCCTGCGGTGCGCTGGCGCGCTTGCTACCCGAGGTCGATCGCCTCTGGGGCGTGCCGCAGCGGCCCGAGCACCACCCCGAGATCGACACCGGCGTGCACCTGATGATGGTGCTGGATATGAGCGCGCGCCTGCAAGCGCCCCTGGCCGTGCGCTTTGCCTGCCTGGCCCACGACTTGGGCAAAGGCACGACGCCCGCCCACCTGCTGCCCCGGCACATCGGCCATGAAGACCGCAGCGCGCGGCTGATGCAGGACATCGCCGAACGCCTGCGCGTGCCCACCGACTGCCGCGAACTGGCCGAGGTGGTGGCGCGCGAACACGGCAACATCCACCGCAGCGCCGAGTTCAGCGCGCCGGCGCTGGTGCGGCTGCTCGAGCGGTGCGACGCCTTTCGCAAACCCGAACGCTTGGGCGACATCCTCCTGGCCTGCGAATGCGATGCGCGCGGGCGACTCGGGAAAGAAGGTGACCCCTACGCACCACGCGCCCGCCTGCTGGCGGCGTTGGCGGCGGCGCAATCGGTAGACACCGCCGATGTGTCGCAGCGTGCGCGCGCGGCGGGGGCCGAGGGGCGGCGCATTGGCGAGTGGGTCCATGCGGCGCGGATTGCGGCAGTGGCGGCCGCGGGTCTGAGCGCTGGCCCGACAGCGAACGACCCCTAATCCAGCAAGGCCAGCGCACCGTAGTCGCCCACGCGGGCGCCCAGGCCGGCGGGCACCAACTCACAACCGTCGGTGACAGACGCCAGCCGACCGCGCACCTGCGCGATCAGACGCGGGAGCAACAGCGCCTGGTGGTGAAAAAACACGCTGCCGCCCAGGGCGATGCGCTGCAAGTCCAGCAGGGCGATCAGGTCATAGAGCGCGCGGCCCATCACCCGACACATGGCGTCCACCGCCTGGCCGGCCTGGGCATCGCCCGCTTGCGCCGCGTCGAGTAACTCGGACATCGGCACCCCCAGGCGATGCGCCACCGCATGCCCGCCCACCAGGGCCTCGAGGTCGCCCACGTTGCCGCAGCCGCAGATCGCGTGCGTATCGTCGGATACGAAGATATGACCGACATGGCCCGCGTTGCCGTGCTTGCCTCGCAGCACGCGCCCGCCGACGCACAGCCCGCTACCGACACCCGTACTCCAGGTCACATAGGCGCAGTGATCCAGGGCTTGCAGCGCGCCCCAGCGACGCTCGGCTTCGAGGGCCGCTACAGCGTCGTTCTCGATCCGCAGCTGCTGGAAGCGATGGCGCAGCGGTGCTTCCAAGGGAACGGTGCGCCAGTCATTGGAGCGGTCGTGGCCGCAGGCCAAACCGCCACAGAGATTGGGTGAGGCCAGCGCGATCGCGCCCTGCTCCAGCACGAAGGGGCCCGGCGCGCACACCCCGGCGCGCTGGACGGACTGCGAGGGTATCCCCAGATAGGCGCACGCCTCATCGACCATCCTCACCACCTGACGACCCAGGACATCGGGCGTACCCGATCGGGCCGTGGGTTCGGTGCGCGTGGCGAGTAGCACGCGGTCGTCGCCACCCGCATGGAGGCTCACGGACACCTTGGTGCCCCCGATGTCGACACAAGCTCGCATGGCACGCTCCTGGGGAGGGGGCGTCAGACGAACTTCGCGATCAGCCCCACGACAAAACTCAAAACCAGCGTGGTCGTGAGCGGGATGAACCACTCGCGCCCGAACAAGCGAAAACGCAAATCACCCGGCAGCTTGCCAAACCCCATCTTCTGAAGAAAGGGCGAAAACCAGCTGATAAGCACCAGCGCCAGGAAAATCACGAGGATCCAGCGAATCATGTCTCAGAGTCTCGCGGTGCGGTCGCCGTGGGTGAAACCAATGGCGTCCCAGGCCGGCCCCTTGTGAAAGGCGATGACCTTGAACAACTCGCCCATCTCATGTTCCGCCATCAAGCGCTGGCCCGCCACGCGCTCGGCCAGGGGTGCCTCGGCCAGCACCTGGGCCAGACCGCAATTGAGCAGGAAATGCCCCTGGCTGGTGTAGCCCAGGGTGGGCAGGCCCGCCTCTTGGGCGGCCAGTGCCACGCCGGTGAAATCCACATGCGCGGTGATGTCCTTGAGGCCCACATCCGCCAGCGGATCGGGATCGGCGCGATGACCCTGGTGGCACATCAGTGTGCCCATATGGCGTTGCGGATGGAAATACTCAGACTCCGGAAACCCGTAATCCAGAAAAAAAGCCGCGCCCTGCGTGAGGCGGTCGGCCAGCGTGCGCACAAACGCCTGCGCCTGCGGATGGATCTCGGTGAGGTAATCGTGCGTGCCGTCGATCTCCACGGGTGGGCGCAGGTCGGTGGGTCGATCGGCCCAGGCCAGGCGATCGTCTTGCCACACCACGCCGCGCTCGTGCCAGACACCCGCGATACGCGCCAGCAGCTTCACCGGCATGGCGTCTAGCACCTCATTGCCCACCACCACGCCATGCATCGCGTCGGGCAGCTCGCTGGCCCATTGCACGGTGTCGCCGTGCGCCGCCAGCGTCGCCTGCTGGCGTGCGCGCAGCGTGCCCGAGAGGTCGACGATGGTGTAGCGCCGCACCCGATCGCCCAGGGCCTGCAGCAGCTGCGAGGCCAATGCGCCCGAGCCGGCGCCGAATTCCCAGATCTCGTCGCAACCCGTGGCCGTGAGGGCGTCGGCCACGGCCACCGCCAGTGTCTGGCCGAACAAGGGCGTCATCTCGGGGGCAGTGACGAAATCGCTGCCGCTGGCGGGCAGGTGGCCGAACTTGCGCGAGCCATTCGCGTAATAGCCCAGGCCTGGCGCGTACAGGGCCAAGGCCATGTAGCGGTCAAAGGGCAACCAGCCGTCTGCGCGTGTGATGGCCCCACGCAGCAGGGTGCGCAGGGCGGTCGTTACACTGGTCGGCTTGGAACCCGTCACCTGGCAATTGTCGTTGCAATGAGCACCCCTGCCCTCCCCACCGTCCTGATCACCGGCGCTGCCCGGCGCCTGGGCCGCGAAATGGCCCTGGCCCTGGCGGCTGCAGGCTGGCAGGTGGCCGTGCATTACCGCGGCTCGGCCGACGAGGCACAGGCCACGGTGGCCGACTGCGCGAAGGCCGGCCGCAGCGGCGCGCGCTTTGCGGCCTTTCAGGCCGACCTGTCTGACGAGGCGGCCACCCGCGCCCTGTTGCCCCAGGTGATTGCGCACTTTGGCGCGGTCGATGCGGTAGTCAATAGCGCCTCGCTGTTTGAGCATGACGATCCGGCCACCTTCAGCTATGGCGCGATGCAGGCCCATCTGGCGGCCAACACCGGCGCGCCGGTGCTGCTGGCGCAGGCGCTGCATGCGCACCTCGTGGAACGCGGCGCACATGGCGCCAATGGCGTGGTGGTGAACATGTTGGACCAGAAGCTCTGGAATCAGAACCCTGATTTTTTCAGCTATACGCTGTCGAAAGCTGCCCTGGAAGCCGCCACCACCATGCTGGCCCTGGCGCTGGCGCCGCAGGTGCGGGTGGTGGGCGTGGCGCCGGGTCTGACGATCACCAGCCACCTGCTGTCCGACGACAAATTCCAGAAGCTGCATCGGCTCTCACCGCTGGGGCGTTCATCGACGGCGGCCGATGTGGTTGGCGCGGTGCGCTTTGCCCTGGAAAACCAGTCCATCACCGGCACCACCTTGCTGGTCGATGGCGGTCAGCACCTGATGAAGTTCGACCGCGATTTTTCGCTGATGTAAATGACCAAAGCCGGCACCCAGATCCTCACCCTCACCGGCCTGCGCTTTGACGCCAACCTGGGCATCCTCGACCACGAGAAGGAAGCGCCGCAGCCCATACGCGTAGACGCCGAACTCAATCTGGGCACCCAGCCCCTGCTGCCGCATGACGACGATATCCTGCACGTGCTCGATTACCGCAAGGTGCGCACCATCATCATTGACGAGTGCACGGCCGAACACGTCAACCTGCTCGAGAGCCTGATCGGGAAACTCGCCGCGCGCCTGATGCAACTGCCCGGTGTGATTGGTGTGCGTGTGGAAATCGCCAAGCTGGCGATCTTTGACGACTGCGAAGTGGCGATCCGGATGGAGACGGGGCAGTGGTGAGGCACTGACCGCGGGCGGGAGCCTACGCCCCTACGCCTCAGGGCCGCTGCGGCTGCAGCCGCCACGCCAGCAACATGACCGCGCCCACGGCGGTCAGCACCCCCGCCAGCGCCACGCTGGGGGGCCAAGCGAACTTCATCAGATCCCGCACCGCGGGCACGGTCAATGCCATCACCATCAGGCCCGTGGCGAGTGCCGCCACAACGTGAAAAGACCGAAATTGCGGCCGCCACAGGTCTCGAATCGGCAAGCCAGCGCCCGCATTGACCGCCACCATCGACAGATTGCCCGCCGTCAAGGCCACAAAAGCCAGGGTCCGCGCCTCGTCGGCGGGCAGATCCGCCCCGAGCGCCAGCGCGTAAGCCGCCAAGGCCACCCCCAGCAAAGCCGCGCCCTGCGCCAGCGCCCGCAGCACCAAGGCACGATCGATCAACAAGGCGTTGGCTGCGCGCGGTGGACGCTCCATCAGACCGCGCGCGGGCGGCGCGTTCTCGAAGGCCAGCGAGCACACCGGGTCAATGATCATCTCGGTCACCACCACATGCACCGGCAGCATCAGCGGCGGCAGCCCCATCAGCAGCGGCAACAGCGCAAGCCCTGCAATCGGCACATGAATGGCCAGGATGTAGGTCATCACCTTGCGCAGGTTGTCGTCAATGCGTCGGCCCAGGCGCACGCCTTCGACGATGCGATCAAAGTCCTCGTTCAGCAGCACCACACTGGCGGCCTCGCGCGCCACATCCGTGCCGCGTACCCCCATGGCGATGCCGATGTGAGCGGCCTTGAGCGCCGGTGCGTCGTTCACGCCGTCGCCGGTCATGGCCACCACCTCGCCATTGCGATCCAGGGCGCGTACCAGACGCAGCTTGTCCTGCGGCGTGACGCGGGCATACACACGCACCTGCCGCACGGCCTGCGCCAGCGCCGCATCGTCCATGGCCTGCAGCTGTGCGCCTGTGAGCACACCGGCCTGGATGTGAAGGCCCGCCTGGGTCGCGATGGCCAGGGCGGTGGCGGGATGGTCGCCGGTGAT
>CANHSE010000056.1 GCA_947463025.1 Comamonadaceae bacterium | reverse complement strand
TGTCCGGGGTGGCTGTGGTTTTGCTATACAATCTTGTTTTTCCTGAAATGCCCAGGTGGCGGAATTGGTAGACGCACTAGTTTCAGGTACTAGCGAGTAACATCGTGGAGGTTCGAGTCCTCTCCTGGGCACCAATGATAAGGCCGGCATTGCCGGCTTTTGTTTTGGGGCTACAAATAAAACGCGGCTCTCAGACCGGCACCGCCACCAGGTCGTGCCCCTCGGTGCCCACGATACGCGCACGCGTGAACTCACCCACCTTGAGCTGCTTGCTCAATTTCTCGGGTGGCAACAGGCGCACCACCCCATCGATCTCGGGCGCATCCGCGTAAGAGCGTCCCACCCCGCCCTTGCGGCCCAGGCCGGGGGCCGAGTCCACCAGCACCTGCATGGACGCGCCGATGCGCGCTTGCAGCTTGGCCGCCGATACCTCCTCGGCCACGGCCATGAAGCGCGCACGGCGCTCTTCGCGCACGGCCTTGGGCAGCATGCCGGGCAAGTCGTTGGCGACAGCGCCCTTCACGTCGCTGTAGGCAAAGCACCCCGCGCGGTCGATACGTGCCTCGCGCATGAAATCGAGCAGGTGCTCGAACTCGGACTCGGTCTCGCCCGGAAAACCCGCAATGAAGGTGCTACGGATCACGAGTTCGGGACAGGCTGCGCGCCAGCGTTCGATGCGCTCGAGATTGCGCTCGCCACTGGCGGGGCGCTTCATCCGGCGCAAGACATCGGGGTGGCTGTGCTGAAACGGCACATCCAGATAAGGCAGCACCAGGCCCTGCGCCATGAGCGGGATCACCTCGTCCACCGAGGGATAGGGGTAGACGTAATGCAAACGCACCCATGCACCAAAGGGCTCGGCCATCTCGCCCAGCGCGCGGGCCAGCTCGAGCAGACGGGTGCGCACCGGACGGCCGTCGTGAAAGCCGGTGCGGTACTGCACATCGACCCCATAGGCCGAGGTGTCCTGGCTGATCACCAGCAACTCCTTGACGCCGCCCTCGAACAGCGCGCGGGCCTCTTTCAGGACATCGCCAATGGGCCGGCTCACCAGATCGCCACGCATCGAAGGGATGATGCAGAAGGTGCAGCGGTGGTTGCAGCCTTCGCTGATCTTGAGGTACGCGTAGTGGCGCGGCGTGAGCTTGATGCCGGCCTCGCCAAAGCCACCGGCCTGCGGCACCAGATCGATGAAGGGGTCGTGGGGCTTGGGCAGGTGGGTGTGCACCGCATCCATCACCTCCTGCGTGGCGTGCGGGCCGGTCACCGCCAGCACCGAGGGGTGGACGTTGCGCACCAGATTGCCGCCATCGTCGCCCTCACGTGCGCCCAGGCAACCCGTGACGATGACCCGGCCGTTCTCGGCCAGCGCCTCGCCGATGGTGTCCAGGCTTTCCTTGACCGCGTCGTCGATGAAGCCACAGGTGTTGACGATCACCAGGTCCGCGCCCTCAAAGGTCTTGGAGGTCTGGTAGCCCTCAGCCGAGAGCTGGGTGAGGATCAACTCGGAATCGGTCAACGCCTTGGGGCAGCCCAGGCTGACGAAGCCGACGCGCGGCGCGGGCGCGGTAGTCGGGGAGACGGGGGTTTCGCTCATCCCCGTATTGTCCCTGCTAACTCGAGGATCCCGGGCGCTTGCCGCCGAAGGCCCCGAACATCTGCTCGGTCTGCTTCTGGACCTGCTCCTGCATGGTCTCGAACAAGGACTTGGACTGCTCGAGGTAATTGCCCATGAGGCCCTGCATCATCGGGTTCTGGGCATTGGTGAACTGGGCCCACATCTCGGGGGTGAGGCTGACCGACTGCTCGGCCAGCTGGGTCTGCATGTCGGTGAAGGCCTGCACATTCTTCTCGAGGTAGTTGCCCATGAAGCCCTGCATGGCGTTGCCATAAAAGCGAATCATGTTGGCCAGCGCGGCCTCGGTGAACATGGGCGCGCCGCCCGCCTCTTCCTCGAGGATGATCTGCAACAGGATGCTGCGGGTGAGGTCCTCGCCCGTCTTGGCATCGCGCACCACAAAGGGCTGGCTATCCAGAACCAGTTGCTTGACCTCGACCAGGGTGATGTAGCTGGAGGTGTCCGTGTCGTAGAGCCGCCGGTTGGGGTACTTCTTGATCACGCGCTGTGCGGGCTTGGCAGGCTGAGGCTTCTTGGAAGGCAATTCGACCACTCCTGTTGAAGGACGGATTCTAGGAGCCACTCACCCAATCCATCCCCGGGATCACCCGGGGGTACGCCCCGGCCCTCAAGGGATAATCCGGGGATGAGCACCTGGATCGACGTGGCCGCCGAGGCCGACTTGTTTGACGACTGCGGCATTGCCGTTCCCCTGGCAGGACGCGAGGTCGCCCTCTTTCGTATCGACGGCCAGGTCTGGGCCACGGACAACCAGTGTTCGCACGGCGATGCGCGCCTGTGCGAGGGCTTTGTCGAGGGCCACGAGGTGGAGTGTCCGTTTCATCAGGGGCGTTTTGACGTGCGCACAGGCGCCGCCACCTGCGGGCCCGCCACCGAGCCGGTGCGAAGCTGGCCGGTGAAAATCGAAGGCGGACGCGTCTTCCTGCAGGACGCCCCGTGACCTTGGACGACCTCTATCCCCTGTACGACGCCGACCGCGGCACGCTGTCGACCGCAGGTCAGCGCAGCTTCCTCCAAGAGATTCAAGCCCAGGGCCTGACCTACGCGCCCTACGCGCAACGCGTCGGCCCCGGATTTGCGACCGCCGCCAGCGAACTCAAACGCGCGCTCGACGTCTCGGTGCTGCCCGCCTTCCAGGCGGTGGTGGGTCGGGTCACCGGCCAGCGCTTCACCCAGGCCTACTGCGATGTGCGGCTGTACCCCCAGGGCCAGGAGCTCGCGCAGTGGACCGAGGGCCACTGGGCCGGCGAGCGACTGACGGTGATGGTGGCCTTTGTGCTGTCGATCCCGCCCGATGACAGCCTAGACAGCATGGCCCGTGCAAGCCTGCTGTCGCTCTTTGAAGAATCGTCGTGGGACCCGCAGGTCAAGAAGCTGGGGAAAAAAGGAAAGCTGCGCGAGCACCTGAACGTGGACAGCATCAACGCCATCCTCAGCGACATGGAATTCGACGGCTTCAACCCCTACGACCTCGATGGCTTCGAGCTGGAGATCATGATCGACGGTTGCCCTGCAGCCCGCTTCGAGCGCCTGCGTGTCAGCGCGCTGGGCGAGCCCATTCAAAAGGCACGCAGCACGCGTACGGTCTTCAAGGGCATGCCCGCCCCAATCACCTACGACAACGCCGCCCAGGAAGTGCCGGTGCTGATCGCGGCACTGGCCAAGGCGCTGGGTGTCAAGCACCTGGATCCGACGGCGCTGCAGCCGGGCGATTCGCTCTATGCCCTGATGGGGTTTGACGAGAAGCTCACGCAATCACTGGCCGGCTCCATCCGCATGCACTTTGGCGTGCTGCACGTGGTGGGCGGACCGGGGATGTTCACCGTCGACGACGCGATCATCTTTGCCCAGGACATCCTGGAGTCACGCCTGGACGATTGAGGCGCGCCCTCAGGGACTGGGCTTGGAGGGCATGGTCGGCGCACCACTGGCATGGTGGCCACCCGCCATTTCCGTGATGGCGGAGATCACCAGCACCGCGATGGCCAGACCGACGGTCAGCATCGAGGCGTTCTCTTTGAGAAATGGCGACCAGATCGAGATGATCGCGCCCACGATCCACAGGCCGATGAAGTAGCCGATCGCGTGCACGAACAGGCGCGTGAGCCGGCCCACCAAAACACGAATCGGCTTGATCACGGTGAAGACCAGGAAGGACGCCACCAGGATGCCGATCCCCCACAGCGCGTCAATGTCGCGCTGCTGCGCCTGCACATACCAGATCACACCACCCACCACCAGGCCGACGAAACCGGCGTAGCCACCCACCGAGGATTCTTCGGCGCGGCCGTGCGCGGCGGCCTGCTCGGCGCCCGACATGGAGTTCCACACCGCGATGTTGTGGTGGTAATTGGCCAGTTCATTCTCGTAATCCGCGAGCGCCTCCATGTAGTGGGCGGTGCAGAAATTACGGCCGCTGGGAATGGATGCCTGGCATCGGCTGCATTTGCTCATGGTGATCGATCGGAGATACTCTTCAGATTGCTCATCATAGACACCGCCGCGATCTGTTTTGCGAGGCAAGCAAGAGTCCGAGTGCGTCCCTACGCCTTCCTTAGTTCGCCTGTTGCAGCGGCGCGCAAATCATAGGATTACCTGCAGATGGGGCCTCCGACCCGACGCCCAAAACCAAAAGCCCCTGCAAGCGGGTGGCCTGCAGGGGCTTGTATTTGGTAGGCGCGATTGGACTCGAACCAACGACCCCCACCATGTCAAGGTGGTGCTCTAACCAGCTGAGCTACGCGCCTGGATCTGTTCGAAGCCGACGATTGTATCAGGGTTCAGTTGCAAGCCCTGGGCCACACCCGCCTCAGCGCCGGCGCGCCGCGCGCACGCCGGCGACCTCGCGCACCTGCGACAGCACCGTGTTCAGACGGTGCGAGTCGCTGATTTCCACCGTGAACGTCATCCACGCCATGCCCCGGACCGACTGGGTCTGCACGCCCACCACATTCATCTTCTCCTTGGCAAAGACCTCGGAAATATCGCGCAGCAGCCCCTGACGGTCGGCGGCTTCGACCGCCACATCCACCGGGTACAGCGCCTGGCTGTCGGCGCTGGGGCGACCCCACTCCACTTCAATCACCCGCTCAGGGTTGCGCGCGACGAACTCGCGCAGGTTGCTGCAATCGCTGCGGTGGATGCTCACGCCCTTGCCGCGCGTGACAAAACCTCCAATGGCATCGGGGGGTGCCGGCTTGCAGCACTTGGCCAGCTGCGTCATGAGCGAATCCACGCCCACCACCAGCACGCCGCCCTTGGGAGTGGCCGCCGTGGCGCGCGGCTTCTTCAGCAGAAACTCCTCTTGCGGCAGGGGCGCCGCCGCAGGACGAAACAGGGTCTCGATGGTGCGCAAGGAGAACTCGTCCTTGCCCACCACCGCGAACAGATCCTCGGCCGACTTGAACCCCAATTGCGCGGCGAGATCCTCCAGCCGCATGGCGGTGCGCCCTTCGCGCTGCAGCAGCTTTTCCACGGCCTCACGGCCACGCGCTACCGTCTCGTCCTTGAACTGCTCGTTGAACCAGGCGCGCGCCTTGGCCCGCGCGCGCTGACCGGCCAGAAAGCCCAACTCGGGGTTGAGCCAATCGCGCGAGGGCCCGCCCTCCTTGGCCGCGATGATCTCCACCGTCTGGCCGTTCTTCAAAGGCGTGTTCAGGGGCACCATCGCGCCATCCACGCGTGCGCCCCGACAGCGATGGCCCAGGCTGGTGTGCACGGTGTAGGCAAAGTCCACCGGGGTCGCGCCCTGGGTCAATTCGACCACTGAGGCCTGCGGCGTGAGCACATAGATGCGGTCCTCGAACAGGCCCGCGCCCGCGCTGGCCAGATCGCGCTCCCACGCCAGCAGCTGGCGCAGCACCGCGATCTTGGTGTCGTACTCGCCGCTGGCCGAGACCCCGCCGTAGCCCTTGGCGCCCGCCTCCTTGTAGGCCCAGTGCGCAGCCACACCATGCTCGGCGTGATCGTGCATGGCCTGGGTGCGAATCTGAATCTCGATGGCACGCCCCGCCGCATCGCGCACCACCGTGTGCAGCGACTGGTAGCCATTCGGTTTGGGTCGCGCGATGTAGTCGTCAAACTCGCTCGCAATCGCCTCAAACTGCTGGTGCACCCAGGACAGCGCCGCATAGCACTCGCGCACCTCGCGCACGATCACGCGCAGCGCGCGCACGTCAAAGACCTGATCGAACCCCAGCGACTTGCCCCGCATCTTCTTGACGATGCTGTAGATGTGCTTGGGCCGTCCGGCGACTTGCGCGTGCAGGCCCTGGGCCTGCAGCTCACGCTCCAGGCGCGCGCGCAGTTGTTCAACATACGCCTCGCGCTCCACGCGGCGCTCATCGAGCAGACGCGCCACCTGCTTGTAGGTGTCGGGCTCGAGAAAGCGCAGGGCCAGGTCCTCCATCTCCCACTTGACCTGCCAGATGCCCAGACGGTTGGCCAGCGGCGCGAAGACGTCCAGCGCCTCGCGCGAGACGCTGGCAAGTGGCAAGGTGCGCGAGGCGGCGTACCAGCGCAGCGTCTGCAGCCGCGAGGCCAGGCGCAGCATCACCACCCGCAGGTCACGCGAGAACGCCAGCAGCATCTTGCGAATGTTTTCGGCCTGGGCCTGCGGGCCCTCGCCGATGCGGGCTTGGCGCTGCACCGCCATCAACTGGTTGGTGGCCAGCGCCAGTTCGGCATAACTCTCACCAAAGCCGCGCGCGATGCTCTCCTGCGGGCGGGCCAGGTAGGGGCAGGCGTGTACCAGGTAACTGGCCGCTTGCATGGCCTCCGAGCCACCCATCTGCCGCAGGATGGCAGCCACCGCATCGGCATGGGCCAGGGTGTTTTCGCCGGTATCCAGCGTCTCCAGAGCAATCAGGGGCTCGGCAAAGCCGCGGGCACGGACCAAGGCATCGGCCTGCTGCGGCAGGGCGTGCTCGGCCGCCGCCACCAGGCCGGGAATCGACACCGCGTCGTTCGCGGAGGGCGACTGGCTTTTCATGGGGCGCTCGGCCAATCAGGCCAGCAAGAATGCGACCACCGGGTCGTGCTGCTGCGGGGACACCAGCGTCGGTGCATGGCCGACACCGGAGAATTCGAGCAGGCGTGCGCGCGGACCGCGCTGGGTCATGGCCTGCGCCGTGGCGGACGACAAGAGATCGGATTGAGCGCCTCGAAGCAGCAGCGTCTGCGCGCTGATGCGATCCCAGACCTGCCAGAGCGCGCCCTCGCCCTTGCGCGCGTCTTCTTCGGTGACCGCGCGAAACGGCAGACCGATGGCCGGGTCATAGTGCAAGGTGAAGCCGCCTTCGGGCAAAGCCCGGAGCATGGGACGCGACAGGGCCATCCATTGCTCGGGCGTGTGCGGCCCGAAGCCCACCGACAGCTGCCCCAGCACCTGCGCAGCCTGCTCCTCGGTCTCGAAGCGGCCCACCTGGCCCACATACGTGCCGATGCGTTGCAGGGCCTGCCAGTCCATGGTGGGTCCGATGTCGTTGATCACCAGCCGCCGCACCGGCACCGGCAGCGGCAGGTCGGGGGTCCCGCACAAGAGCATGCCGATCAGGCCACCCATGCTGGTACCGACCCAATCGAGCACCGTCAGAGGCGATTCACGATGCAGATGGGCCAGCAGCTGCAAGGTATCCGCCACATACGTGGGCACCTGATAGTGCTGCGGGTCGGGTAGGCGGTCGCTGGCGCCGCGCCCGGCCATGTCGGGGCAGATCACGCGCAGCGGGCCGTCGGCGGCGGCCAGGAGGGCCTGGGCCAGCACATCGAAGTCGCGGCCCTGACGTGTCAAACCATGCACACACAGCACCACGCGGGCCGCATCGGGCGCGCCCCATTGCCAGTAGGACAGGCGGCGCGATGCGCCCTGCGCGGGACCTTGGCAGACCATGAATCGGAGTTCGGGAGCAGACATCACGCAGGAAAGTGGGGGACCGCACCAGACGGGCGCGACGCAGCGGCATGCAGGCTAAGTGGAGGATCGTAATGGATCGGTCCGCATCGGCGGGCGACTGTGGAGCGGCCCGCTGTCATCCACCGCGATTAATGCAAGAATTGTAACGTGGTGTTATATGTAGTCTAAAAGACATCTCGCGGTGCAACAAGGCGATCAAAATCGCCTCAGTTACACACAGGTCGCACATGAACCCTCAAGCCGCTCGCACGGACAAGATCCTGGTCGTGGATGACGATGCCCGCATCCGCGACTTACTCAGGCGTTACCTCACCCAGGAAGGCTTTGAGGTCATCCTGGCGGAGGACAGCAAGGCCCTCAACCGGCTCATGCTGCGCGAAACCGCCGACCTCATCGTCCTGGACCTCATGATGCCCGGCGAAGACGGTCTGTCGATCTGCCGGCGCCTACGCGCCGCCAACGACCGCACGCCCATCATCATGCTCACCGCCAAGGGCGAGGACGTCGATCGCATCGTCGGCTTGGAGGTGGGTGCCGACGACTACCTGGGCAAGCCCTTCAACCCACGCGAGCTGCTGGCGCGTGTGCATGCGGTGCTGCGGCGTCGGCCCGCGCAGGAGGCACCGGGCGCACCCTCCTCGGAGAACGAGGTCGTGAACTTCGGCCCCTTTGCCTTCGACCTGGGCGCGCGCACCCTACGCAAAAACAGCGAGGAGCTGCCCCTGACCACCGGCGAGTTCGCCATGCTCAAGGCGCTGGTGCGACATCCCCGTCAACCCCTGTCGCGCGAAAAGCTCGCCCAGCTGGCCCGCGGCCGCGAGTTCGAGCCCTTTGACCGTAGCCTGGATGTTCAGGTCTCGCGCCTGCGCAAGCTGGTCGAGGCTGATCCGGCCGCCCCACGCTACATCCAGACGGTCTGGGGCGTGGGGTATGTCTTTGTGCCCGACGGTGCGGGCTGACGCCGGGCTGCGCACCGCGCAGCCCCGCCGCGCAGCCGACTCCGCGTCGCGCCTCGGGCTCTCGCTGTTCTGGCGCACCTTCATCCTGCTAGCGCTGCTGCTAGTCGGTTGTATCGTGGCCTGGCTACAGACCTTTCGCGCCCTGGAGTACGCCCCCCGCGTGATCCAAACGGCCCAGCAGATCGCCACCCTGGTCAACCTGAGTCGGGCCGCTCTGGTTCATTCCGACGCCATCGCCCGGATCTCCCTGATCAAGACCCTGGCCGACCAGGAGCAGGTGCGTATCCAGGTGCGCGAACCCGCCGACCGGGTCGCCCCCTTGAACACCGGTGTGACCGAACAGCTGATCGCTGAAGAGCTTCAGCAGCATCTTGGGCCCGACACCCAACTGGCCGCAAGCGTGAACGACGAGCCGGGTCTGTGGGTCAGCTTTCGTATCGACGGCGAGGCCTACTGGCTGCGGTTGGACCGCGCACGCTTCATTCAAGTCGGCGGTCGCACCTGGCTGATCTGGCTGGTCACGGCCGCTGTCTTGTCCCTGGCCGGCGCCGCCTTGATCGCTCGGCTGATCAACCGCCCGCTCAAGCAGCTCTCCTTCGCGGCCAGTCGGGTGCGCGATGGCGATTTCGACGGCAGCCGCCTGGATGAACAGGCCGTGACCAGCGAGATCCGCGAGGTCAACATCGGCTTCAACCGGATGGCGCAGCAATTGAGCAAGATTGAGCAAGACCGCGCGGTGATGCTCGCCGGGATTTCGCACGACCTGCGCACGCCGCTGGCGCGGCTGCGACTAGAGACCGAGATGAGCGTGAGTGATGGCGACGCCAGGGCGCATATGGCGGCCGACATCGATCAACTCGACGCCATCATCGACAAATTCCTCGACTACGCTCGGCCTGAGCCGACGCAGCTGCGACCCGTGCAGCTCGCGGATGTGGTGAGACATTGCGTTTATGCCGTGCGGGACCAGACAGACCTGCGCATCACACTCGATGTGGCCGAAGATATCCAGGTGATGGCCGACGAGGTCGATCTGCAGCGCGTGATCGCCAACCTGCTGGAGAACGCGCGCCGCTACGGCAAGACACCCGGCACCGAGGTGGCTCGCGTGGACATGATCGCGCGCGTACGCGAAGACGCGGTCATGCTCAAGGTGCGCGACCACGGGCCGGGCGTCGCTCCGAACACGCTGCGCAATCTGATGAAACCCTTTTTCCGGGGTGACGCCGCCCGCACCGCGGCCACTGGCGCGGGCCTGGGTCTGGCCATCGTCAACAAGACTGTGCAGCGCATGGGCGGCATCTTCTCGCTGGCCAATACCACCACGGGCGGACTGACCGCGCACCTCAAGCTACAGCACGCGCGGGGCCAGCCCGACACGGACACTCAGCGGGCAGTCAAGTAGCGCGAAGGATCGACCGGCTTGCCCTGGCGGCGAATCTCGAAGTGCAACTTCACCCGGTCGGCGTCGGTGGCCCCCATCTCGGCGATCTTCTGGCCCTTGCGCACGGTCTGGTCTTCCTTGACCAAGAGCGTCTGGTTGTGCGCGTAGGCGGTGAGATAGGTGTTGTTGTGCTTAAGGATGATCAGGTTGCCATAGCCGCGCAAGCCAGAGCCGGCGTAGACCACACGGCCATCTGCAGCGGCCAACACCGGGTCGCCGGCCTTGCCCGCGATGTCATAGCCCTTGTTACGGGACTCGTCGAAGCCAGCCAGCACCGACAGGTTGCCTGGCGCGGGCCAGGCCCAGGTGATGTCGTCGTCGGCAGGTGACGGGGTTTGCGAGGCGCTGGGTTGAGGCGCGGAGGCTTGGGGTGCTGGCTCGAGCGGGCGCGACGCCGGGCCCTGGGCGGGGGCCGATGCGGTGGGTGAGACCATGGACTGCTGCACTGGCCGAGTGATGACCTCGCCCACAGGGGGCTGGATACGCAGCACCTGCCCCACCTCAATGGCGTTGGGATTGGTCAGGCTGTTCCAGCGGACCACATCGCGCCAGTTCTGGCCGGCGTCCAGGGCGATGCGCACCACCGTGTCGCCAGGGCGTACCGTGTAGTAGCCCGGCTTGCCCGCGTTCTCGGCGCCGGGCAGCAGGCGCGCCTCGTCCTGCTGCTGCGAGTTGTTCGCGCTCGGGGGGCTGGCGCTATTGACACGGCCGGCCGATGCCGCCGGCTGCGCCGGGGGGCGCGGCGACGCAGTGGGGGCAGGCGCCGAGGGGCTGGGTGCGGGCCGGGTGCGGGCCATCGCACCACGGTCTTCGACCGGCGGGGGCACGCGGGTGCCGGAGGCACAGCCCGCAAGCACGCCGGCCACCAGCATCCAGGCTGCCAGACCGGTTCGCGACTTCAACAGAACGAGCATCGTGCGCATGGGTCTCAAGCGATCCCGGATTTTAGGGGGACGAAGTGGACCGGCTCGAGGGCGCTACGCTGCAGGCCCGTCGCCGTCTTGTCGATCACCACCAGTGCCTGCTGGCCACCGGGCATCACCGTGGGCGCGACGATACGCCCGCCCACCGCGAGCTGGTCGACCCAGGCCTGGGGTACGGCGTCGCCACCGGCCGCCGCGATGATGCCCGCGTACGGCGCGCCCTGGGCATAGCCCACCATGCCATCACCAAACAGCAGATGCACATTGGGCAAGCGCAAGGGCCGCAGGTTCTCGCGCGCCTTGTCATGCAGGCCGCGCAGGCGCTCGATGCTGTACACCTCGCGCGCGACGCAGGACAGCACGGCGGCCTGATAGCCACAGCCTGTACCGATCTCGAGCACACGGCCCAGAGGCGCTGCGGCATCGGGCTGGCCCGCCAGCAGCAGCTCGATCATGCGGGCCACCACATTGGGCTTGGAGATGGTCTGGCCCAGACCAATGGGCAGGCTGGTGTCCTCGTAGGCCTGATTCACCAGCGCGGTATCGACAAAGCGATGCCGCTCCACATGACCCAGAGCCGTCAGCACACGCGGATCACGAATACCCTGCGCGGCGAGCTTTTGGACCATGCGCGCGCGCACCGCACCCGAGTCCAATCCCAGGCCCTGCGGCGCCGCCGCAGCCGTCACCATCGAGCCCGCCACGCGAGCGGGCCGGACTTGCGGCGATGGACCGGAGGGACGGTCCAGCTTGGCGGGGAAGCTGGGGCGGCGCGTGGTCATGCCTTCGGACTCCGCGCGCTCAGGGTACGGGCGGTCTGCGTCCAGTCGCCCAGCGCGTCGTGATCGGTGAGATCGACCTGCAGCGGGGTGACCGCAATACAGCCCTGCGCAGCGGCGTGAAAGTCCGTGCCGTCGGCGCCGTCGCGGGCCGGGCCGGCAGCGCCGATCCAGTACATGGTGTCGCCGCGCGGGCTGGGTTGGGAGATCACACTCTCGGCCGCATGACGACGCCCCAGCCGGCACACCTGCAGCGGACCCAGCGCCTCATAGGGGCGGTTCGGAATATTGACGTTCAAGAGAAAGGGCGCGGGCCGCGTCAGCAGGCCCTGCGCGACGACCTGCTGCACCAACTCGCGCGCCACCCGGGCCGCTGCGTCGAGGTGGGACCAGCCCTTTTCGACCTGCGAGAAGGCGATGGCCGGAATGCCAAACAGGTAGCCCTCCATCGCGGCGCCCACGGTGCCGGAGTAGATGGTGTCGTCACCCATGTTGGCGCCGTTGTTGATGCCACTGACCACCAGATCGGGCCGATACCCGAGCAGCCCGGTGAGCGCGATGTGCACACAGTCGGCCGGCGTGCCGTTCACATAGCGCACACCCTCCGCACCCGGGTGCACGTACAGGGGCTGGTGCAGCGTCAGCGCGTTGGACTTGGCGCTGTTGTTATGTTCGGGCGCGACCACCTCGACCTCGGCGATGTCACGCAGGGCCGCGTGCAGGGCTTCGATGCCGGGGGCGCGGTAGCCGTCGTCGTTGGAGATGAGGATTTTCATAGGGAAGCCGACGATTGTAGGGCTGGCCGTCGCTGGGGGGACATCGGGGGCGCGGCGCTGCTGCCTATGATCCACGCCTTGATTCGCCTCTCAAGGACCCCCCATGCACGCCTGGCTCTGCGAAAACCCTGTCGGTGTCGACGCCCTCATCTGGAAAGAGTTGCCAACCCCGCAGCCCGGCGCCGGCCAGGTACGGGTACGGATCGAGGCAGCGAGCCTGAACTTTCCCGACCTGCTGATCGTCCAGAACAAGTACCAGATCAAGCCGCCCCTGCCCTTCGTGCCGGGCGCCGAGTTCGCGGGCGTGGTCGAGGCGGTGGGCGACGGCGTGACCCACCTGAAGCCGGGACAGGCGGTGGCCTGCTTGGCCGGCACCGGCGGCTTTGCCACCCACACGCTGGCACCCGCAGCCCTGTGCATGCCACTACCGCCAGGATTCGGGTCGGTGGATGCGGCGGCCTTCATCATGACCTACGCCACGTCCCATCACGCATTGGTGGACCGCGCTCAGTTGAAGGCTGGCGAGACGGTGCTGGTACTCGGTGCGGCGGGCGGTGTCGGTACGGCCGCGATTCAGATTGCCAAGGCGATGGGCGCGCGGGTGATCGCAGCGGCCTCGAGCGAGGACAAGTGCGCCCTGTGCCGCGCGCAGGGGGCCGATGTCACGATCAACTACAGCGAGCACACGCCGCAAGGCGGCCTACGCGAGGCGATCAAGGCAGCCACCGAGGGCAAGGGCCCCGATGTGGTGTACGACCCGGTGGGCGGCGAGTTCGCCGAGCCGGTGTTTCGCTCGATCGCCTGGCGGGGCCGTTACCTGGTGGTGGGCTTTGCGTCGGGCCCCATCCCCGCCCTACCCCTGAACCTGCCGCTGCTCAAGGGGGCCTCGCTGGTGGGCGTGTTCTGGGGCGACTTCGCCAAGCGCGAGCCCAAGGCCAACGCGGCGATGATGCAAGAGTTGGCGCAGTGGTACGGCGCCGGGAAGATCAAGCCGGTGATCGACGGCACGATGCCGATGTCCGAGCTCAAGGCGGCCTATGCCCGCATGGGGTCACGGGCGGTCAAGGGCAAGCTGGTGATGGTCGTATAATCTTGCTCTCTGTGGTGGCTGTAGCTCAGTTGGTAGAGTCCCAGATTGTGATTCTGGTTGTCGTGGGTTCGAGTCCCATCAGTCACCCCACCCATTTACAGCCTTACAAGTCAACGACTTAGTGACGGCATATGGGCCAGAGGTAGGGGCCAAAGCGCCACTAATCCTTCCCTCGTTGATAGGCCCTTCACTCCCCAAATCTGTTCACTGCAAGCGTTCAATCTGAACACCTGCTAGAAGTCCTCGGGAGGGGGCTGGAGGATTCCAAGTGCGACCGCCCTGCTATGAAGAGCTTCAAGGTCGCGGGCGATCAGCCAGCGAGTCTCGGGTGTCACCAGATCGAGTCTCTGACTGATAGCCTGCAAGGCCTGAAGACTCACCTCCCGGTGCTCGTCGCGGATCTCCATGACCGAGTTAGGGCCTGCATCCCTGTTGCCATGGTCATCGCCTGAATACTGTCGCGCCACCGTCGGGAAGTATTTCAGCATCCAAGCGCGAATCGTCGTGTGCGGCTTTCCAATGATCGGGGACATCTCCCTGTAACTCATGAGCTGCCCGTTGGACTTGATGTGCTTCTTCGCCTTGATAAAAGCTTTGAAGACAGCGTGAAGATCTTTAGAACTGTACTGAACCCCGTGCCCTAGGTTGGCCTGGGCCGCCTCCCAGATCGCTTCTGTTTGGCTGAGGTCCGCGACTTCGACCCAGACCTCGCCGAGTGAGCTACGTTTCAGGGCTCCTGCCTCCATGCGGTGCCATCCGTCGAGCAGATAGAGCCGCCCTTTGACCCGGCCCAGCCTAATCGGTGGGGGAACGCTTCCAGCAGCGGTCATGTCCGCATAGCGATTGATGGCCTTCTGGTCGAGCTTTCCACGAACCTGCCAAGGCTGGTGCTTGATGATTGAATCCAGTGCGACCCACTGATGGGTCCACTGAGGCGACGTACTGACCTCTCTCTTTTTCTGTGTCATTCCGCTTAGAGCCCTACAGGACTCCCTCATAAAAGACGCAAGGCATAGCAAGGTCTAGTTGCTTATAAATTAAGCAGATATCGCCCTCTTCACAGTGGCGAGGCTGATTCCGAAATGCTGAGCGGTCTGACTCAGCGAGGCTTGGTTCGCTGCTCGCCACTCTCGAACTTTTTCGGGTACAACCGACCTTGGCCGCCCTAGGCTTACCTTGCCCCTGTGAGTCTTCCCTGTGGCCTCCAAAGCCTCTCTGGCAGTCTTTCTACCAGCCTCTGTTCGCTCCCTGATCCGTTGCCTCTCCATGTCTGCCACTTGAGACAGGACGGCAAGGATCAACTCTCCAACACCTTTCGCGATTACGCCCAAGCCTCGCACGTTGACGGTCACTCCTTTGGAGATAAGGTCTCGGACGGTCTGTTGTACATCCAAGGCGTCCCTACCTAATCGGTCCACAGCGTAAACATGGATGGTGTCACCCTCGCGGGCGTAATCCATCAAAGCCTTAAAGCCGGGTCTGAGCTTTGCAGGCGTGGCACCAGATACCCCCTCGTCCGTGAATTCACGCTCAAAGGGCGTATCTCCTCGGAGGGCCGACCGCTGGCTCTCCACAGATTGGTCAAGGGTGCTGACTCGGTAGTAGGCAAGGTGGCTCATAGGGCAAATGGATCAAAAGATACTGTCAATTTTGAGCCATGGCTCACATGTCCGTCAAGAAATCTTTTGAGCCCTCATTCCCCCTGCCATGTCCCCCGGCTCAAAAC
>CANHSE010000055.1 GCA_947463025.1 Comamonadaceae bacterium | reverse complement strand
GTGGACAGCATGCCCATGATGCGTTCCTGCGTTTTCGGGTGGGTGATGAGGCTGCAAAAAGCCTGGCGCTCCAGCGTCATCAGGTACTCCTCGGAGACCAGGGTGCCCGGGTCGACATCGCCGCCCGTCACCACATTGGCGATCAGGCTGGCGATGTGGAAATCGTGCGCGCTGATGAAGCCGCCATCGCGCATATTCACCAGCTGCCCCTGGATGGTGGCCTTGCCCGCACGCCCTGCCACCGGGAACAGTCGGCGCAGGGGCGCGCGCCAGCCGGCGTCGACCATGGACTTGACCTGCTGCAAGGCCACATGCAGAAGCTCGTCCTTGTGGGCGACGATCACATCGCTCTCCAGGAGGTACCCCAGCTTGCGCGACTCCAGCGCGCTGGTGCCCACCTTGGCCATGGCCGCTGCGGTGAAGCCCTCGGTCAGGAAAGGCAACAGGTCTTTGTGGGCGGACAGCGCCTGGTTCTCGGCAGCGCGCCGCGCGATGTAGGCCAAGCCGCCTGCGCCGGGCACCAGGCCCACGCCCACTTCCACCAGACCGATGTAGCTTTCCATCGCGGCGACGCGCCGGGCCGAGTGCACGGCCAACTCGCAGCCACCGCCCAGGGCCAGGCCCCGGATCGCCGACACCACGGGCACCGCGGCATAGCGAATGCGCAACATCGTCTGCTGCAGAAAATGCTCGGCATCCTCGATGGCGCGCACACCGACCGCCATAAAGGCCGGCAGCATGGCCTGCAGGTCAGCCCCCACCGAGAAGGGTTCATCCCCCGACCAGATCACCAAGCCCTGGTAATCGCGCTCGGCCAGATCGACTGCGCGCTGAAGGCCCTCGGCCACCTCGGGGCTGATCGCGTGCATCTTGGTCTTGAGGCTGGCGATCAGCACCTGTCCATCGAGCGTCCACAGGCGAATGCCGGCATCTTCATGCAAGGTGGTGCCCGCCGTCTCGAAGCGCGGGGCCTTGCTGCCCAGAACGCTTTCGGGAAAGTGCTGGCGCGCATGCACCGGCAGCAGTCGACGCGGCTCGAAACCGCGCGTCGTCGGATTCCAGGAGCCTTCCGGCGTGTGCACCCCGCCCGCATCGGCCACCGGCCCCTTGAACACCCACTCCGGCAGTGGCTCACGAGACAGCGCCTTACCGGCGTCGATGTCGTCCTGCACCCACTGCGCCACCTGCAGCCAGCCCGCTTCCTGCCACAGCTCGAAAGGGCCCTGCTTCATACCGAAGCCCCAGCGCATCGCGAAATCGACATCGCGCGCGGTGTCGGCGATCGCGGCCAGATGCACGGCGGCATAGTGAAAGCTGTTGCGAAGAATGGCCCACAGGAACTGCCCCTGCGCACCCTGCGCGTGCCGCAGCAGCTTCACGCGTTCAGCCGCCGGCTTTTTGAGCATGCGGCCATAGACCTCGTCGGCCTTCGCGCCACCGGGGACATAGTCTTGGGCGGCTTCGTCGAAGCGCAGGACATCGCGCCCGACCTTCTTGTAGAAGCCCGCCTTGGCCTTTTGCCCCAGAGCGCCCTTTTGCAGCAGCGACTGCAGCACCTTCGGCGTCGCATAGCTCGGATAGAACGGGTCGGTGGCCTCGCTGAAGTGGTCTTGCAAGGTCTTGATCACATGTGCCAGCGTGTCCAGACCCACCACATCGGCGGTTCGGAAGGTGCCGCTGGAAGCACGCCCTAGCTTCTTGCCCGTGAGATCGTCGACTACGTCATAGGTCAGGCCATAGGTCTGGGCCTCCTTCATGGTGCCCAACATCCCCGCGATACCCACGCGGTTGGCGATGAAGTTAGGCGAGTCCTTGGCCCGCACCACGCCCTTGCCCAGGGTGGACGTGACGAAAGTCTCGAGTTGGTCCAGGATGGCGGGCTGGGTGGCCGGCGTAGCGATCAATTCCACCAGGGTCATGTACCGCGGCGGGTTGAAGAAATGAATGCCACAAAAGCGCGGACGGATCGCCTCGGGCAGCGCCTCAGACAGCGTCGTGATCGACAAGCCCGAGGTGTTGGACGCCAGGATGGCGTGCGGCGCCACATGCGGCGCAATCGTGCGATACAGGTCCAGCTTCCAGTCCATGCGCTCGGCGATGGCCTCGATCACCAGGTCGCACTCCTGCAGCAGTGCCAGGTGGTCTTGGTAATTGGCAGGCTGGATCAGGGCCGCTTCATCGGCCAGTCCCAGAGGGGCAGGCTTGAGTTTTTTCAGACCCTCGATGGCCTGGGTCACGATGCCGTTGCGGGCGGTCTCGGTGGACGCGATGGCGCCGTCGGCGCCCTTGGCCGGCAGGTCGAACAGCACCACCGGCACCCGCACATTCACCAGGTGCGCAGCGATCTGCGCGCCCATCACGCCGGCGCCCAGCACAGCGACTTTTTTCACCGCGCTCATGGCACGCGCACCCAAGTTTGCGTGCGGCCGATGAAGGCATAGGAGCCGCGCACTTCCAGCTTGCGCCCACCCTCAATAGGCGTCAGGCGCAGCGCATAGTCACGTCCGTTTTCCGGATCGAGAATCTTGCCACCCTCCCAGACCTCCTTGCCCGCCACCTTGCGCGCGCCCCGAATGATTTCCAGGCCGATCACGGGCTGGTTCTTGCGATCCCCGTCGCAGTCGTGGCAACGCGCGGCTGGGTCGGCGCCTTTGCGCAGGAGCTTCTCGACGCGACCGCTCACCACACCGTCGGCCTCGGCCAGCCGGATTTCGGCTTTGGTCTCGCCCGTCTTGTCGTCGATGCTGTGCCAGGTCCCTACCGGGGTCACCTGCGCCCAGGCAGCACCGCCCAGAGCGAGTGCCAGTGCCATGAGGATCTGCTTCATGCCAGGGCCTCCTCGGTATCCATCAGCACGCGGGCGCCGCCCCGCGCGGTACGCATGAGGGTGGCCGTCTCGGGGAACAGCTTGGCGAAGTAAAAGCGCGCCGTCTGCAGCTTGCCCTGATAGAAGGGATCGGTGTTGCCCGCTGCAATTTGGCGCAGGGCAACTTGCGCCATGCGGGCCCAGAAATAGCCAAACACCAGATGGCCCGCCACCCGCAAATAATCCACGGCCGCAGCGCCCACTTCATCGGCGTTCTGAAAGCCCTTGAAGCCCAGCTCGGTGGTGAACTTCGTCATCTGGTCGCCCAAATAGGCCAGCGGATTGATGAATTCAGCCATCTTCTCGTTGACGCCCTCTTCTTCGACCAGCTGCGCCACCATCTTGCCGAACTTCTTGAGCGTGGCACCGTTGTTCCCCAGCACCTTGCGCCCGAGCAGGTCCAGCGACTGGATGGTGTTGGTGCCCTCATAGATCATGTTGATGCGGTTGTCCCGCACGAACTGCTCCATCCCCCATTCCTTGATGAAGCCGTGACCGCCGAACACCTGCAGGCAGGCGTTGGTGGCGATGTGGCCGTTGTCGGTGATGAAGGCCTTGACGATGGGGGTGAGCAAGGCCACGAGCTCGGCGCTGTCCTTGCGCACCTTCTCGTCGGGGTGATTCAGTTCACGGTCGATCAGGAGCGCACAAAACAGATTGAGGGCCCGACCGCCCTCGGCATAGGCCTTGGCGGTCAACAGCATCTTGCGCACATCGGGGTGCACCAGGATGGAATCGGCAGGCTTGTCCTTGTGCTTGGGGCCAGTCAGGCTGCGCGATTGAATGCGGTCCTTGGCATACGCCAGCGCGTTCTGAAAGGCGACCTCGGTCAGGCCCAGCGACTGCATGCCGACGCCGATGCGCGCGGCATTCATCATCACGAACATGGCCTGCAGGCCCTTATTGGGCTGGCCCACCATCGTGCCGACGGCGCCATCGAGCACCATCTGGGCGGTGGCATTGCCATGAATCCCCATCTTGTGCTCCAGGCCACCGCAGTAGATGCCATTGCGCGCACCCAGGGAGCCGTCGGCCTTCACCTGGTATTTGGGCACGATGAACAAGCTGATGCCCTTGCTGCCCACAGGCGAGTCGGGCAGACGGGCCAGCACCAGATGCACGATGTTGGGGACGAAGTCATGTTCGCCCGCGGAGATGAAGATCTTCTGGCCGGTGAGGCGATACGTCCCATCGGCCTGCGGTTCGGCCTTGGTGCGCAAAAGGCCCAGGTCGGTACCGCAATGCGGCTCGGTCAGGCACATGGTGCCGGTCCACTCGCCCGAGGTGAGCTTGGGCAGGTACATCGCTTTTTGTTCGTCGGTGCCGTGGGCGTGCAGGCACTCGTAGGCGCCATGCGTGAGACCCGGGTACATGGTCCAGGCCTGGTTGGCGCTATTGAGCATCTCGTAGAAGCCCTGGTTCACGACGATGGGCAGGCCCTGACCGCCATAGGCCGGATCGGCCGACAGCGCGGGCCAGCCGCCTTCCACGTACTTGGCGAATGCGGCCTTGAAGCCCGTGGGGGTGGTGACCTCGTGGGTCTCGCGATTCAAGTGGCAGCCCTCGGCGTCGCCGCTGATGTTCAAAGGAAAGATCACCTCGCTGGCGAACTTGCCCCCTTCCTCGAGGATCGCGTTGATGGTGTCGGCATCGACATCCTGGTGGCGCGGCATGGCGCGGTATTCGTCTGCGACGTTGAGCACTTCATGCATCACAAACTGCATGTCACGCAGAGGCGGGGTGTAGGTGGGCATGGCAGCAAAGGCTCCTGAGGTTAAGTGGCGTGAAAAACAAACGGTCTAGGATGCCGCGCCCAGGGCGGGTGCGGCAAGGAAATTGGCGAGGATGCGTTCGAAGGCCGCCTCAGCCCGCCCGATCGCGCCCGGGCTGTGCAGCAGACGCGCCTCGTAATGCAAGGCCAGGATGAGGCCGTGGATCTCGAACAGCACCTGGTCTTCATCCACATCGGCGCGTAGGTGACCTTCCTGGCGGGCTTGCGCGATCGCACGCTTCATGCCGGCGTGCCACAACTGCACCGACTGCACCAGCGCATCGCGCACGGGGCCGGGTCGATCGTCGAACTCGACGGCGCCGCTGATGTAGATGCAGCCTGAATCGAGCTCGATCGCAGTGCGCTTCATCCAATTGGCAAACAGCCCACGCAGACGGGGCAAGCCGCGCGGGGCCTGCATGGCGGGATAGAACACCTCGTCTTCGAAGCGGTGGTGGTACTCGCGAATCACCGAGATCTGCAACTCTTCGCGCGAGCCGAAATGCGCGAAAACGCCCGATTTGCTCATTCGAGCCACCTCGGCCAGCGCGCCGATGGACAGCCCCTCCAGGCCGATCTGCTGGGCCAGCGCCAGAGCCGCATCGACGATGGCCGCCTTGGTCTGTTGGCCCTTGGGCAGGGCCCGCGCGGGCTTGGCGTTGGACGCGGAAATGGACACGGGAGCAAAAGTAGAAAAAGAACGACCGTACTATTTTGATCGAAAAAAAAGCCCGCCGGTCAAGGGCAGGCTTTTTGTGGGGTTTAGCGGCTTTTGGCGGCCAATCAGCGCTTGAACGCGATGACTTCCTGACGCTGCTCGCCCAGACCCTGGATGCCCAGGGTCATGACGTCACCCTTCTTCAGGTACAGCGGCGGCTTCATGCCCAGGCCCACGCCTGGGGGCGTGCCGGTGGTAATCACATCGCCGGGCATGAGGGTCATGAACTCGCTCAGGTAGCTCACGATCTTGGCCACGTCGAAGATCATGGTGCGCGTATTGCCGGTCTGCATGCGCTTGCCATTGAGGTCCAGCCACATGTCCAGGCGCTGCACATGGCCCACTTCGTCGGGCGTGACCAGCCAGGGGCCAATGGGGCCAAAGGTGTCGCAGCCCTTGCCCTTGTCCCACTGGGGACCGCGCTCGAGTTGGTACTCGCGCTCGCTCACGTCGTTGATCAAGCAATAGCCCGCCACGTGAGACAGGGCATCCTTGCGGGTGACATAGCGGGCGCGGGTGCCGATCACCACGCCCAGCTCCACTTCCCAGTCGCTCTTGACCGAGCCCTTGGGCAGCATGACCGGGTCGTTCGGGCCCTGGATGCAGGTGGTGGCCTTCATGAAGACCACGGGTTCCTTGGGGATCGGGGCGCCCGATTCAGCGGCGTGGTCGGCGTAGTTCAGGCCGATGGCGATGAACTTGCCCACTTGGTTCACGGGGCAGCCATAGCGGGGCTTGCCGCGGACCAGGGGCAGCTTGGCGGGGTTGACCTTGCGCAGCTTGGTCATGCCGGCGGCGCCAAGCTGGTCGGGGCCGATGTCGGTCACCACACCGGAGAGGTCACGCAATTTTCCGTCGGCATCGAGCAGACCCGGTTTTTCCTTGCCGGGGTTGCCATAGCGCACCAGTTTCATCGGTATCCCTTTTGTTCGCTGGTTTTTCGAGTGTTAGAGGATGCGGGCGAGGCTGTCTTCCAGGTGTTCGGAGGGCATACGCTTGAAGCCCGAGCGGGCGAATCGTTGCAGGCGGCCCACCACGAAGGCGGTGAGCAAGGAGGCGCGCACCTGGGCGTCGACCGTGGGCGTGGACGACGGGGCGCTGTCGGTACGCAGGCACTGCTTGAGCGTAGATTCGATACGGTCGAAGAACTGGTTCATGCGCTGTTGCAGGCGCTCGTTCTCATAGACCAGCGCGTCGCCCACCATCACGCGGGTCATGCCCGGGTTGCGTTCGGCGAACTGCACCAACAGCGTGGCGATCGCAGCGGCCTGGCGCAGCGGCTCACCGGCCTGACGCTCCTGGATCTGGTTGATCAGGGTGAAGACGCTCTGCTCAATGAAGTCGATCAAGCCCTCGAACATCTGGGCCTTGCTGGCGAAGTGGCGGTACAGGGCGGCTTCACTCACCTGCAGACGACCCGCAAGGGCGGCCGTGGTGATGCGCTCAGCGCCGGGCTGCTCCAGCATCGTGGCCAGGGCCTGCAGGATCTGCACGCGTCGCTCGCCGGGCTTGGGCCGCTTGCGGGCCGGCGCGGCGCTGTCTGGGGACTCGGCCTGAGGGATCGGATCGGCGTCGGGCATGGGCGGCTGAAAAGTGTTTCCAGATTCTCGCACAGCCGGGCCATCTCACCCCTGTGACGAAGTACGCACTTACGCGCGCAGAAAACGGCACGGCGCCGAGCGCGTCTAGGCCGCCAGATGCAAGGTCACACGCAAGCCGCGTCCGCCGTGGCCCGATTCGAGCTGCAACTGGCTGTGGTGCACGCGGGCGATTTCCTGGGCGATGGCCAGGCCCAGGCCGGTGCCCTCGCCCTGAGTGCCGGGCACGCGGTAGAAGCGATCGAGCAGGTGCGGCAGATCCGCGGCGGCCACGCCTTTGCCATCGTCCTCGACCTCCAGAAAGGCGCCGCGCTCGGTGGCGCCGCAGCGGATCGTCACGGTGCGGCCCTCGGGCGTGTACTTGACGGCGTTGTCCACCAGGTTGGCCATGAGCTCGCGCAACAACCACTCATAGCCCGGCACAGCAGCGGGTTGCACATCCAGCCCGAGGTCAATCTGCTTGGCCGAGGCCGCGTCCAGGTAGGACTCGAGCAACGACTCGCACAGGGGCTTGAGCTCGACGCGCTCCATGGGCTGGGCCGCCATGCTGCGGGCATCCGCGCGCGACAGCGCCAAGAGCTGATTGGCCAGCTGCGAGGTGCGACGGGTAGCGCTGCGCAATTTTTCGACCTGTTCGACCGGCACCAGCAGGGTGCCGTGGCCCCCGGGCGGCGCAATACGCCGCGCCGCCTGGGCCCAGGCCTCCACCTGGGCCTGCAGGCCGGCCAGCGGCGTACGAAGCTGGTGGGCCGCGTCGGCGATGAAGCGGCGCTGACCCTCGGCCTGGGCATCCACCAGTCCGAACAAGCGATTGAGCGCCGCGACCAGCGGCCGTACCTCGCGCGGCGAGGTCTGCAGATCGATGGCACTGAGGTCTTGGGGCGATCGACCCTCGACCACCTCAGTCAGATCCAGCAGCGGACGCAGGGCACGATCCACCGCCCAGTGCACCGCCAAGGCGGCGGCAGCCAGGATCACGAGGTGCGGCAGCAGCACCTTGAGCACGATGGCGCGGGCCCAGCGCTGGTGGGGGCTGGAGGCATCCGCGACAGCGACATCCAGATCGCCCAGCGCCGTCGGATGGCGCTGGCGCACGATGCGCCAGGTCATGCCCTGGTACTCCTCGCTCTCGAAGCGAGGCTGGCGCGAGGCCGCCCCCGACCCGCGTCGCAGCAACCAGTCGTCGCCGTGCAGAAGATGGCCCTGCGCGTTGGCGATGGCGTAGGCCGAGGTACTCGGGCGCGCTGTGAGGAACTGATCGACCTCGGGCGCGAGCAGCAGCGAGGTGCGCGCGCTCGCCGCGGGATCGCCCACGATCACCGAATCTGCGAGCAAGGGCTGCAGCGCCAACAGCTGCTGGTCTTGCAGCTCGGTGACGCCGCCGGCCACCCGATACTCCAGCCAGGCACTGGTACTTGCCAGCAGCAGCAAGGGGCTGAGAATCATCACCAGCAGGCGTCGCCGCAGACCCGACAGCATGTGCCCGCCCTCCAGGACCTGCGGGCTCAAGCGGCAGCGGCGGTGTCGTGCATTTCCAGGCGGTAGCCAAAACCGCGGATCGACCGCAAGGCCACACCGTGCGGCTCCAGTTTGCCGCGCAGGCGCGAGATATACACCTCGACCGCGTTGGGCGTGATTTCGCGGTCCCAACCGGTCAGGGCCTGCAGGAGTTTGTCCTTGCTGGCGGGCTTGGGTGCGTTCATCAACAGGTATTCCATCACCGTCCATTCGCGCGGGCCCAGCTCGATGACGGTGAACTGATCGCTGTGGCGGGCGCCGGCGCGTCGGGTGGCGGTGTCCAGCTCGATGGGGCCGAAGCTGAGGATCGACGAGGTCGCGGCCTGCGAACGACGCAACAGGGCCCGCAGCCGCGCCAGCAACTCAGGCAGCTCGAAGGGCTTGACCATGTAGTCATCGGCGCCCAGATCCAGGCCCTGCACCCGGTCGTTGAGGCCATCGCGCGCCGTGAGGATCAGGACCGGCATCGAGGCGCTGGCCATGTCGGGCCGACGCAGTCGCCGGGTGAGGTCCAGCCCGTCCATCCGAGGCAGGCCGATGTCGATGATGGCGGCGTCAAAACTTTCGGTGCGCAGCACCTCCTCAGCACGCTCTCCGCTGCCCACCCAGTCCACCGCATAACCGGCGTCGGTCAGGCCGAGCTTGATGCCGCTGGCGACCATCAGGTCGTCTTCCACGAGCAAAAGTCGCATGACAAATCCATCCTTTAGCACGACGGTAGCACAGGATGTGATACCAAAGAAGTACTTTGTCGATGGAGGGGCTTAGCGCCCCGGGCAGCCGCTCAGTGCGAGCGGATCATGGTGCCGAAGGCCTGCTCGGTGAGGATTTCGAGCAGCAGGGCGTGGGGCACCCGGCCGTCGATGATGTGCACGGAATTGACGCCGCTGCGGGCAGCGTCGAGCGCGCCGGCGATCTTGGGCAGCATCCCGCCGGAGATGGTGCCGTCGGCCACCAGTTCGTCAATTCGCTTCATGGTCAGCTCGGGCAATAGCTGGCCTTGCTTGTCCAGCACGCCCGGGATGTTGGTGAGCATCAGCAACTTCTCGGCGCGCAAGACGGTGGCCAGCTTGGCTGCCACCACGTCGGCGTTGATGTTGTAGCTCTCGTTGTCATCGCCAAAGCCGATGGGGCTCACCACGGGGATGAACTGGTCGTCCTGCAGCGCCTTCACCACCGAGGGGTCGATGCCGATGATGTCGCCCACCTGGCCAACGTCGTGCTCTTTGTCGGGGTCGTTGGGGTCGACCATGCGCAGCTTGCGCGCGCGGATCAGGCCGCCGTCGCGCCCGGTCAGGCCCACGGCCTTGCCGCCGGCCTGGTTGATCAGGCCGACGATGTCTTGCTGCACCTCGCCGCCCAGCACCCACTCAACCACCTCCATGGTCTCGGCGTCAGTGACACGCATGCCCTGAATGAATTCACCTTTCTTGCCCAGGCGCTTGAGGGCGGTCTCGATCTGCGGTCCGCCGCCATGCACCACCACCGGGTTCATGCCCACGAGCTTGAGCAGCACCACGTCCTCGGCGAAGGCCTTTTGCAAGGTCGGATCGGTCATGGCGTTGCCGCCGTACTTGATCACCAGGGTCTTACCGTGGAACTTGCGGATATAGGGCAGCGCCTGCGCGAGGATTTCGGCTTTGGCGGTGGGGGCGAGACAGGACGAGTCGGTCATGTGAGGCGGTGAATCACGAAGTCGGCAAATTGTGCCCCAAGGGGCCATGCGCCTTACGCACGCAGCCAGCGCGGCACCTTGAAGCGCACGATACCCAGATAGGCCACCACGTAGCTCACGATGAACAGGGCGCAAAAGGCCATGAGTGTGTGGGTGTCGCGCCAGAAAAAAACAGCCGGCACCGCCGCCATCAAAGCCAGCGCCCACAGATAGGGCGTGGTGCGGTTGTTGCGAACCAGCATACGGCGAGCCACATCGGCGTGAGGCAGGGGCCGCACGATACGCCGATAGATCAACTGATGAAAGTGCAAGGCATCGGGCGCACCCGGTGACTGGCCCCGTGCGAGCTTGCGGTAAATGGAAAAGAGGGTCTCCCAGACGGGGTAGATCAGAAGCAGCGCCGGAAACCAGGGCGATACACTGGCGTGGCGTTGCACCAGAAGCACGGAACCCACCGCGATCACTGCGCCCCACAGGTACGCGCCGCCATCACCGGCGAAGATCAGCCCGCGCGGATAGTTCCACAGGAGAAA
Source organism: Comamonadaceae bacterium (assembly GCA_947463025.1). GTDB lineage: Bacteria > Pseudomonadota > Gammaproteobacteria > Burkholderiales > Burkholderiaceae_C > Ramlibacter. The sequence goes on along the minus strand of CANHSE010000055.1, from coordinate 4,679 downwards.
GCCCAGCGTGGCGCCGGCGGTGACCAGCATCAGCCCCATGATCTCCCGGTCGCCCACCTGAAAGGCCACCCAGGCGATGGCCAGACAACAGATCAGGGCCACCGTACCGGCCAGGCCGTTGTAGCCGTCGATCAGGTTGAAGGCATTGGGCAACCCGGCCACCGCAATCACGGCCAATACGATCCCAAGCCACGGCGCGGCGGTCCACAGGGGTTGCAGCCACGCTAGATCGAGGGGGCCAATGTGAAGTCCGAGCATGGCGGTAGGAACCACGCCCGCCAGCAGGGTCAGCAGCAAGCGCCAGCGCGCCGAGACACGGTGAGTGATGTCCTCGGCCAGCCCCGAGCCCGCAGCGATCACCATCGCCAACCACCACGCTGCCACGGTGGCGGGGGCGAGCAGAGCTTCGGATTCGTCACCGACCAGTCCCCAGGCCCAACCCACCGAGCACCCCAAGATCATGGCCGCCCCACCCAGCCGAGGCACATGGCCTGCGTGGAAACGCTGGGGCATGTCCAGACCGTAGCGACGCGCATTGGCGCGGCCCATGCGGCGCAACACGCCACAGGCCAGAGCCGCCATGATCGTGCTCAGAATGAAAAGGATCAGCATGCCTGGAATCTATCCGAAACAGCGGTATCCAAGGAAGTTGTCGGCGTATTCAAGAGCGACCCGCAAGCACCTCGCACAGCATCCGCTCTACGCCCTCCCGCCAATCCGGGCAGGACAGGTTCAACACTGAATGCAAGGCGGTGGTGTCCAAGCGGGAATTGCCCGGGCGGCGCGCCGGCGTGGGAAAGGCCTCGCTGCGCACCGGATCGATCCGGTCCGACGTGGCGCGCAGCGCCACACCCTGAGCTTGTGCCACCTCCAGAACCTGGCGAGCGTAGTCGTACCAAGTGGTCTCGCCCGCCGCCGCTGCGTGATAAAGACCCGCACATGAAGGTTGCTGCAAAGCCGCACGAATTGCGTGGGCAGTGACGTCCGCCAGCCAATCGGCGCCCGTGGGTGCGCCGAATTGATCGTCCACCACCTGCAGGCGATCCCGCTCCTGTGCCAGACGCAAGATGGTCTTGGCGAAGTTGCTTCCCCGCGCCGAATACACCCAGCTCGCGCGAAAGATCAGGTGACGCGCACCTTCATTCGCCACACGCTGCTCGCCCTCGAGTTTGGTCGCGCCGTAAACGTTCAGGGGGCCGGTGGGATCGGCCTCGCGCCAGGGTCGCTCGCCGCTGCCGTCGAACACATAGTCGGTCGAGTAGTGCACCATCAGTGCGCCGCATTGGTGGGCCGCGCGCGCCAGCACGCCCGGCGCCAAGGCGTTGACGCGGTGGGCTGTTTCGCGATCGCTTTGCGCCGTGTCCACCGCCGTATACGCCGCCGCATTGACGATCACATCGGGGCGTACCTGCCGCACGGTCTCGGCCAAGCGATCGGGGTCGTTGAAGTCACAGGGCATCGACTCGCCGCGCGCACCCAAAGCCACCAGCTCGCCCAGGGGGGCGAGACTGCGTTGCAGCTCCCAACCCAGTTGGCCGTTCTTTCCGAACAGCAAGACCTTCATGCTGCGGCGGCTCCGCCGGCGTACTGCTTCTGCACCCACTCGCGGTACGCTCCACTCTGCACCCGCTGCACCCATTCGGGGTGATCCAGGTACCACTGCACCGTCTTGCGGATACCGGACTCAAAGGTCTCGGCCGGCTTCCAGCCCAGTTCGCGCTCGATCTTGCGGGCGTCGATGGCGTAGCGGCGGTCATGACCAGGCCGGTCTTTCACATAGGTGATCTGGGTGGCATACGACTGGCCGTCCGCACGCGGGCGCAGCGCGTCGAGCAGGGCGCACACGGTTTTCACGATCTCGATGTTCGGCTTTTCGTTCCAGCCACCGACGTTGTAGGTCTCGCCCAGGCGCCCCGCCGCCAGCACGCGGCGGATGGCGCTGCAATGGTCCTTCACATACAGCCAATCACGCACCTGCATGCCGTCGCCATACACCGGCAGGGGCTTGCCTGCCAGGGCGTTGACGATCATCAGCGGGATCAGCTTTTCGGGGAAATGAAAAGGCCCGTAGTTGTTCGAGCAATTGGTGGTGAGCACCGGCAGGCCATAGGTATGGTGCCAAGCCCGCACCAGATGGTCGCTGGCGGCCTTGCTGGCCGAATAGGGGCTATTGGGTTCGTAGCGGTGGGTCTCGGTGAAGGCGGGATCTGTGGGCGCGAGCGAGCCATAGACCTCGTCGGTCGACACATGCAGGAAGCGAAAGGCCTCGCGCTCGCCCGCGGGCAGGGCGTCCCAGTAGGTACGCACGGCCTCGAGCAGGCGAAAGGTGCCCACTACATTGGTCTGAATGAAATCACCCGGCCCGTGGATAGAACGGTCGACATGCGATTCGGCTGCGAAATTGAGGACAGCACGCGGGCGATGCTGCGCCAGCAGCTGCGACACAAGCGCGGTGTCGCCGATGTCACCTTGCACGAACACATGGCGGGTATCGCCTTCACGCGCTGCCAGGTTCTCGCGGTTGCCCGCGTAGGTGAGCTTGTCGAGGTTGACCACGGGCTCATCGCCCTGGGCCAACCAGTCCAAGACGAAATTAGCGCCAATGAAGCCGGCGCCGCCGGTGACGAGGATCATGCGAAAAATTATCGCATCCGGGCGGTAAGATCCCCCGCATGTCAGATCTCCACACCGCCTTCACCGATGCCGTCGCTGCCACCCAAGAACTGACGCAGCGGCCGGACAATGCCACGCTCCTGAAGCTGTACGCGCTTTACAAGCAAGCGAGCGTGGGCGATGCCCAGGGCGCGCGCCCTGGGTTTTCGGACATGGTGGGTCGGGCCAAGTGGGACGCTTGGAACGACATCAAGGGGCTGTCGGCCGATGACGCAATGCAGCAATACATCGATCTGGTCGATTCGCTGTCTTAAGCTGCATCCGACCGCGAGCCACGGGGCTGCGCCAGGAGCTCGTCGAGGTTCTTCGACACCTCCTGCTCGATCCGGTCCTTGAACGCCCCCAGCAGAAAACCCAGCTTCGCATCCAGCTCGAAGCGATCCGCCGCCACCCGCAATTCACCGCTCACCCCGCTGCGGGTGAAGGCGATACGGTCCAGGGTCTCGCCCTCCTGGTAGGTGCAGGCCATGTGCAACTGCTCCTGGGCGCTGCGGGCCCAGTCGTGGGCGATCTTGCGGGCCTCGGGCAGGCCCAGGGTGTGGTCGCGGCGTATGCGCAAATCAGGCACGTGAGAGTTCCTTGAGCAGATCGTGTCGCTGGGCGCGTGGCATCTGCCCCAGTCGAATCACGGCATCATAGAACCGACGCCAGTCACGCCCCTCGCGCTCGAACAAGGCCTCGAAGGCCGGCACCCAGGCGTCATAGGCGGCATCGGCACCGAAGGTCGCGTTATTGGCCTCCTGCACCCAGCGATCGGTGGCGCGCCAGCGCGCGGGGTCGCCCTCCCAGCCATCCCGCAGCTGCGCGTAGCGCGCCCGAAAGTCTTGCAGGATCGCCTGCTTGCGGGCCAGCAGGGCCTCGGTCTCGCCCGCTTGCGACGCGCCCGCCGCATAGGCGGCCGCCAGGCGCTCGCGGGTGGCGCGGGTCAGGGCCTGTAGCTGCATGCGCCGCTGGCTGCTGCGGGCATCGGCCTGGCGCGCCGCGTCATCGGCTTGGGTTGCCAGCCACTGGCGCACACCCAAGCGCTCGACCGCCGTGGCAAAGGATTCGTTGAAGGCCATGTCGTCCGCCACATAGACCACCTGGTGGGCCAGCTCGTGAAAGATCAGGCGGGCCAGTTCGCCCTCGGGGTAGTGGATGAAGGTATTGAGCAAAGGATCGCCGCCCGCCCAGTTCAGCCAGCCCAGAGTGGAATACGCGGGCACCGGGTAGACGGCTACGTCCAGGCCCTGCGCACGCAAGTCGTCGGCCTCGGCTCGGGCCCGTGCTTCGTCATAGAACCCCCGATACCCCACGCAGCCCGTCACCGGGTAGCACCAGGTACGCAGCGTGAGCGACAGGGGCGGCGCGGCCACCACATTCCATAGCACCGCGCTGCGTCGCAGGTCGGCGTAGCGCGTGTAGCTCGCGTTGTCTGGCAGCAGGAGTACCTGCGAGGCGTAAGCGCGCAGGCGCTGGGCGGTCTGCAGCTGCTGCTTGAGGGCTGCGCTGGCTTGGGGGTCGGCCAACCAATCGGGCACAGGCCGCGCCGCCTGCATGACCTGTACATGGCCGCTGACCGATTGCCAGTAGTAGCCCAGACTGGCGCAGCCGCTCAAAGCCAGCATCGCAGCCCCGGCCAGGGCCAGGGTCACCGCCCGAGTCAACGCGGCGCGGGTCACAGGGGCTGCACGTCGACCAGGCAGTCGTAGAACACCGGGGCGCGCCCCAGGTCCGTGAGCTTCTGGCTGGTCAACTCGTTGACATTGGTGCCGCGCAGGCCCAGCTTGCGCCACCAGATACCGAGGCCGTTGACGACACCCGGTCGCGCGCGATCCGAGATGACCGCCTGGCAGTGGTAGTCACCGCGGTCGTTGAACACGCGCACCACGCGGCCCGAGGTGATGCCGCGCGCGGCGGCGTCTTCGGCGCTGATTTCCAGAACGGGCTCGCCTTCGATATCGCGCAGGCTTTTGACGTTGACGAAGCTGGAGTTCAAAAAGTGGCGCGCCGGCGGCGAGATCATG
>CANHSE010000054.1 GCA_947463025.1 Comamonadaceae bacterium | reverse complement strand
CTTGCAGGACAACGTGCCGCGCGTGCAGGGGCTCTACGAGCAGGCCGTCGGCCGGCGCTGAGTCCCCGTTGCCTCAGGTGCCGCCGACGTAGGGGTTGGTGCGGCGCTCCCGTCCGAAGGTGCTCTCCGGGCCATGCCCCGGAATGAACACGGTGTCATCGCCCATGGGCCACAGGCGCTGCGTGATGCTGGCGATCAAGGTGTCGTGATCGCCCTGCGGAAAATCGGTGCGGCCGATGCTGCCCGCGAACAGCACATCGCCCACGAAGGCGCGCTTCAACTCGGGGGAGTGAAACACCACGTGGCCTGGCGTGTGGCCGGGGCAATGGCGGACGTTCAGTGTGTGACTGCCCAGAGTGACCGTGTCGCCATCGTGCAGCCAGCGCGTAGGTGTGAAGAGTTCGGCCGGCGCGAAGCCGAACATCACGCTTTGCTGGGGCAGGCCATCGATCCAGAACTGATCGCCCGGGTGCGGGCCGATGATCGGAAGGCCCAGGCGCCGCGCGAGTTCGCCGGTGCCGCCAGCGTGGTCGATGTGGGCGTGCGTGAGCCAGATCTGTTCGAGCTTCAGGCCGCGGCTTTGCACTTCTTGCAGCAGGCGGTCGAGGTCACCGCCTGGATCGATGACGGCGGCCTGCTTCGTCTGGTCGTCCCAGACGAGGGAGCAGTTCTGGGCAAAGGGCGTGACGGGGACGGTGAGGTAGGTCAGCATGGCTCAAGGGACGTTCAGACCGGGTGATCTTGCCAGACCGCCTTGGATCGGGCGCCCTGAAGGCGTTGCCCGGGAGGGGGCTACTTACAATCCGGGGATGACGTTTCTCGAGATGCTGCAAGACGCCCAGCGGCGCAATGCGTCCATGTTGTGCGTGGGCCTAGACCCGGAGCCTTCGCGCTTTCCGGCCACGCTCAAGGGGGATGCCCGCCGCATCTATGACTTTTGCGCGCGCATCGCCGACGCCACCGCTGATCTGGCCATCGCCTTCAAGCCGCAGATTGCCTACTTCGCCGCCCACCGCGCCGAGGACCAGCTTGAACAATTGATGGAGCACCTGCGTCGCAACATCCCGCATGTGCCGGTGATCCTGGACGCCAAGCGCGGCGACATCGGGTCGACCGCGGAGCAATATGCGCGCGAAGCCTTCGAGCGCTATGGGGCGGATGCGGTGACGCTGTCACCCTTCATGGGCTTCGATTCGGTGCAGCCCTATTTGAAGTACGAAGGCAAGGGCGCCTTCCTGCTTTGCCGCACCTCCAATCCGGGGGGCGACGATTTGCAAAGCCAGCGCCTGTCCACCGTGCCCGGCGAGCCGCTGCTCTATGAGCATGTGGCGCGCCTGGCGCAGGGGCCTTGGAACCTCAATGGTCAGTTGGGCCTCGTGGTGGGGGCCACCTATCCCGCCGAGATCGAGCGCGTGCGGCAGGTGGCGCCCCATGTGCCGCTGCTGATTCCTGGTGTGGGCGCGCAGGGCGGTGATGCGGTGGCCACGGTCAAGGCGGGCTGGCGGGCCGATGCGCCGATCGCCGTGAATTCCTCGCGGGCGATTCTTTACGCGTCGTCGGGCGAGGATTTCGCCGAAGCGGCGCGGCGCGAGGCGATGAAGACGCGCGACCTGCTGCAGGCGGCGCGGGGCTGAAGCGGCGGCTTGGGCCGCCGTCGCCTTGTGTCATCTCGATCTGCTAGCCTGCGCGGGCCAAAACGCCGCGGTCTGCCGCCATGCCCTTGATCCGATCCGCCGTCCTTCTTGCGCTCCTGGCCGTCGCCGCGAATGTCTGGGCCGCGCGCCCCATGGTCACCGACGACGCGCGCATCGTCGATGCCAAGGCCTGTCAGGTGGAAAGCTGGATGCGGGCGGAGCGGCATGGCACGAACCAGTTCTGGGCGGTGCCGGCATGCACGCCGATCGACAACTTCGAAATTACCGTAGGCGGAAATCTCGAGCGTTCGGCGGGCCACGAGCGCATGGCCGATTCGTTCTTGCAGTTCAAGTCGATGCTGCGGCCGCTGCGAACCAACGACTGGGGCCTGGCGCTGAGTCTGCTGCGTTCGGTGGAGCGGGGGCTCGAGCCCGGCACGCGTGATGCAACGAGCCATAACCTGAACCTGCCGGTGAGCGTCTCCTTGCGGGACGATGCGCTGGTGCTGCATGTGAATGCCGGTCTGCGCGATGACCGCTTGACCCGACGTACGCACGCGACCTGGGGCCTCGGATCTGAACTCGTCCTGCGCGAACGGCTCCAGCTGATTACCGAAACCTACGGCGAAAGCGGCCAGCGACCCTTCGTGCACGGGGGGCTGCGGTATTGGTTGGTGCCAGACCGTGTGCAGTTTGACACCACGGTGGGCGCGCAGACCCGCTTCGGCGGCGGGGTGCGCTGGTTCACGATCGGGGTGAGGGTGTTGTCGCCTGCGTTTTTGCCCTGAGGCACGCGGCCTTATTCGCCCAGGTAGCGGCGCAGGTAGCGCCCCGTGTGGCTGTGCGGGTTGGCCGCCAGATCCTCCGGCGTGCCCACACCGACGACGGTGCCGCCGCCCGAGCCGCCCTCGGGCCCCATATCGATCAACCAGTCGGCGGTCTTGATCACATCGAGGTTGTGCTCGATCACCACGATGGTGTTGCCGGCATCACGCAGCTGGTGCAACACCTTCAAAAGCAAATCGATATCGGCAAAGTGCAAGCCGGTGGTCGGCTCATCGAGGATGTAGAGGGTGCGGCCGGTGTCGCGCTTGGACAACTCGAGGGCCAGCTTCACGCGCTGCGCCTCGCCGCCTGAGAGTGTGGTGGCCGCCTGCCCGAGTTGGATATAGGACAACCCCACATCCAATAGCGTCTGCAGCTTGCGGGCGATGGCGGGCACGGGCTTGAGGAATTCGTGGGCGTCTTCCACCGTCATCGCCAGGATCTGCGCAATGTTCTTGCCTTTCCAGGTGACTTCCAGGGTCTCGCGGTTGTACCGCTGGCCGCGGCACACATCGCAGGCCACATAGACATCCGGCAAAAAGTGCATCTCCACTTTCACCACGCCGTCGCCCTGGCAGGCCTCGCAGCGCCCGCCTGCCACGTTGAAGGAGAAACGCCCCGGGCCGTAGCCTCGCTCCTTGGCGATGTTCGTGTCCGCCATCAGCTCGCGAATCGGCGTGAAGAGGCCGGTGTAGGTGGCGGGGTTGCTGCGCGGCGTGCGGCCGATAGGGGACTGATCGACGTTGATCACCTTGTCAAAGTGCTCGATGCCTTCGATGGTGTCGTGCGTCGCGGGCTCGTCGTGCGCGCGATAGAGCTCGCGCGCCACCGCTGTATAGAGGGTGTCATTGACCAGCGTAGATTTGCCCGAGCCGGAGACGCCGGTCACGCACGTGAGCAGGCCCACCGGAATATCGACGTCGACGTCTTGCAAGTTGTTGCCACGCGCGCCGGTGATGCGCAGGTGCTGGGTCTGGCCAGCCGTGCCGCCTTCGACGGGCAGCCACGTGGTGCGTCGTGGGGGAACGGTAATGCACCGCGCGCCCGAAAGGTACTGGCCAGTGAGCGAGTCCGCATCTGCTTGCACCTGCGCCGGTGTGCCCTGCGACATCACGCGTCCGCCATGGATGCCGGCGCCGGGGCCCATGTCGATCACATGGTCGGCGGCGCGGATCATGTCCTCGTCGTGTTCGACCACCAGCACGCTGTTGCCGATGTCACGCAGATGCTTGAGGGTGTCGACCAGACGGTCGTTGTCTCGCTGGTGCAGGCCGATGCTGGGTTCGTCCAGCACATACATCACGCCGGTCAAGCCCGAGCCGATCTGGCTGGCCAGGCGGATACGCTGGGCTTCGCCGCCCGAGAGTGTCTCGGCGCTGCGGTCCAGGCTCAAATAGCTCAGGCCGACGTCGTTGAGGAATTTCAGGCGGTTGCCGATCTCACGCACCACCTTGTCGGCGATGGCGGCCTTGGCGCCTTCGAGTTGCAGCGACTGGAAATAGGCATGGCAGTCACGCAGCGTGGCGCGGCTGATGTCGAAGATGGCGCGCGCGTGTTCGCCCTGACCGATCTTCACGTGCCGCGCTTCGGTGCGCAGGCGCGTGCCCTGGCAATCGGGGCAGGGCTGCAGGCTGCGGTAGCGGGCGAGCTCTTCGCGCACGGTGGGCGAATCCGTCTCGCGAAAGCGCCGCGCCATATTGGTGAGGATGCCTTCGAAGGGATGGCGCTTGTTGATCTTCTTGGGCGCGGATTGACCCGACTCGAGCAAGTAGCTGAACTTGATCACCTCCTCGCCCGAGCCATGCAGCAGCGCGTGTTGCACCGGCGCGGGCAGGCTCTCGAAGGAGGCGTCGACATCGAAGCCGTAATGCTTGGCCAGGCACTCGACCAGGTTGAAGTAATAGGCGTTGCGCCGGTCCCAACCCTTGATCGCGCCCGAGGCCAGCGAGAGCGAGGGGAAGGCGACCACGCGCTGCGGGTCGAAGTATTCGGTGTGGCCCAGGCCGTCGCAGGTGGGGCAGGCGCCGGCCGGCGAGTTGAAGGAGAACAGGCGCGGCTCGAGCTCGCCGATGGCGTAGTGGCAGATGGGGCAGGCAAAGCGCGCGTTGAACATGTGCTCGGTGCCGCTGTCCATCTCCAGCACCACGGCGCGGCCCTCGGCCAAGCGCAGGGCGGCTTCGAAGCTCTCGGCCAGGCGCTGCTGCATGTCCTCGCGCACCTTCAGGCGATCGATGACGACGTCGATATCGTGCTTCTCGGTTTTCTTCAGCGGGGGCAGTTCGCTGAATTCCAGTACCTGGCCATTGATTCGAAACCGCACATAGCCCTGCGCCTGCATCTGCGCAAACAGATCGCCGAACTCGCCCTTGCGGTCACGCGCCACGGGGGCCAGCACCATGATCTTGGTGTCGGCGGGCAGGGCCAGCGTGGCGTCCACCATCTGGGAGACGGTCTGCGCGGCCAGTGGCAGGGCGTGAGTCGGGCAGTGCGGCGTGCCGGCGCGCGCGAACAAGAGGCGCAGGTAGTCGTGGATCTCGGTGACGGTGCCAACGGTGGACCGCGGGTTGTGGCTGGTGGCCTTTTGCTCGATGGAGATGGCGGGCGAGAGGCCCTCGATCACATCGACGTCCGGCTTGTCCATGCGCGCCAGGAACTGGCGGGCATAGGCCGAGAGGCTTTCGACATAACGGCGCTGACCCTCGGCATACAGCGTGTCAAAGGCGAGGGACGACTTGCCCGAACCCGACAAACCCGTGATCACCACCAGCTGGTTGCGGGGGATGTCCAGGTCGATGTTCTTCAGGTTGTGCGTGCGCGCGCCGCGGATCGCGATGCGCTGCGCCGCGAGTGCAGACGCCAGGTACGGGCCGTCGGTCGGTGTGTTCAAGGCAGGGGCAGGTTCAGGACAACCCGCCATCATAGGCGGCGGGCGGATTTCGCCGGGGTGCAGGCCCCCCGGGGTTCTGGCCGTTCCCAATAGAGACGGGGTGTGACATACTAGATGTCAATTTAAGTTGACACTTTAGGTTGACACCCCATGGCTGTGCCTTTTCCTTTCTCCGCCATCGTTGCCCAGGACGAGATGAAGCTCGCCATCCTGGCCGTCGCCGTGGACCCGAGCATCGGCGGCGTGCTGGTGTTCGGCGACCGGGGCACCGGCAAGTCCACCGCCGTCCGTGCCCTGGCCGCCTTGTTGCCCCCGATCAAGGTCGCCACCGGCTGCCCTTATGGCTGCGACCCGGCGGCGACCGCGGGGGTGTGCGAGCAATGCGCCGCCTCGGCCTCGGGCAAGGCGCGCGCGGGCAAGCTGGTGCCGGTGCCGGTGGTCGACCTGCCCTTGGGCGCGACCGAGGACCGCGTGGTCGGCGCGCTGGATCTGGAGCGCGCGCTGTCGCAGGGCGTCAAGGCCTTCGAGCCGGGGCTGCTGGCGCGGGCCAATCGCGGCTTTCTGTATATCGATGAAGTGAACCTGCTGGAGGACCACCTGGTCGATCTGTTGATCGATGTGGCGGCCTCGGGCGAGAACGTGGTGGAGCGTGAAGGTCTGTCGGTACGCCACCCCGCGCGCTTTGTGCTCGTGGGCAGCGGCAACCCGGAAGAAGGCGAGCTGCGCCCGCAGCTGCTGGATCGCTTTGGCCTGTCGGTGGAGGTCAAGACGCCGTCGGACTTGGCCTCGCGCGTGGAGGTGGTCAAGCGCCGCGACGCATTCGAGCGTGACCCTGCCGGTTTTGCCGCCCAGTGGAACGACGAGGACGAACGCATACGCAAGCAACTGGTGCGCGCGCGCAAGCGCCTGCACGAGGTGGAGGTGCCCGACGCGGTGCGCGAGAGGTCCGCCGCGCTTTGCATGGCCCTGGGCACCGATGGATTGCGCGGCGACCTGACCCTGGTGCGCGCCGCACGCGCGCTGGCCGCACTCGATGGCGCGCGCAAGGTGACGATCGAACACCTGCGCCGCATTGCCGCACCGGCCCTGCGTCATCGCCTGCGCCGTAACCCGCTGGATGATTCCGGATCGACCGTGCGGGTGGACCGCGCCGTCGCCGAACACCTGGCTGCGGCCTGAGGCAGACCGTGGCCGACCTGCAGGTCCAGGCGCAGTCGGACGCACTGGCGGCCGCCACCTTGCTGGCGATCGATCCGGTGGGCCTGGGCGGCGTGGTGCTGCGTGCACCGCATGGCGCGGACCGCGAGGCCTGGCTTACCTTCTTGCGCGACGTGCTGCCTGCGGGCACTCCCCAGCGCCGACTGCCCCTGAACGTGGCGGATGCAGCGCTGCTCGGGGGGCTCGATTTCGCGGCCACGCTGCAAGCGGGTCGCCCGGTGATGCAGCAGGGCCTGCTGGCGCAGGCCGATGGCGGTGTGGTGACGCTGGCGATGGCCGAACGGATCACGCCGGGCGTGGCGGCGCGACTGGCTGCGGTGCTCGATTCCGGCGAGGTGAGGCTCGAGCGTGATGGACTGGGCCAACGCTTGCCGGCTCGCGTGGGCCTGATCGCCTTGGACGAAGGACTCGACGACGACGAGCAACTGCCTGTGGCCCTGCGCGAGCGACTGGCATTTCGGCTGGAGGCCGATGCGCTACGAGGTCTGTGTGAATTGGCGTTGACGCCCGAGACGGTGGCAGCAGCGCGCTTACGATTGCCCCGCGTGCAGGTGGACGCACCCTATCTGGAAGCCCTGTGTGCCGCGGCGCTGGCCTTGGGCGTGGATTCCATGCGCGCGCCCTTGCAGGCGCTGCGCGTTGCCCGTGCCGCTGCGGCGCTCGACGGGCGCGAGGCGGTGACCGAGGAGGATGCAGCGTTGGCTGCGCGCCTGGTGTTGGCGCATCGGGCCACACGCCTGCCGCAGCCTGAGACCGACGACGCGCAGCAAGCGGCGCCCGAGGAGCCCCCCCCGCCCCCACCGCCGTCGGATCGTGAGGGCGAAGCACCAGACGATCGGGACGATGCCGCAGCGGCCCAGGAGCTGGCCGAGCGCGTGGTCGAAGCGACGCAGGCGGCGATCCCGCCGGGCCTGCTGGCCCTGATCGCGATGGGCGAGCGCACCCGCAGCCGCACGCAAGCGGGCGGACGCTCGGGCGCCTTGCAAAAAGGATTGATTCGCGGACGTCCTGTGGGTGCACGTCGGGGCGAGCCGCGCGGCGGCGCACGACTGAACGTGCTGGAGACGCTGCGTGCGGCCGCACCCTGGCAGGGCCTGCGCGCGCGTCAGGCCATGGGGGAGGCGAAGGCCCGCCGAATTCATGTGCGGCGCGAAGACTTTCATGTCACCCGCTTCAAACAGAACACCTCGACCACCGCGATCTTTGTGGTGGACGCCTCAGGCTCGTCGGCCCTGCATCGCTTGGCCGAGGCCAAGGGGGCGGTCGAGCTGTTGCTGGTCGATTGCTATGTGCGGCGTGACCGCGTGGCGGTGATCGCCTTTCGCGGGCCGCATGCCGAGTTGCTGCTGCCGCCCACGCGTTCACTCGCGCGCGCCAAGCGCAGCCTCGCCGGCCTGCCCGGGGGCGGCGGCACGCCCCTGGCGGCGGCACTCGATGCGGCGCGCAGCCTAGTCGAATCGGTGCGTCGAACCGGCGATACGCCGATGGTGGTGATGCTCACCGACGGGCGCGCCAACATCGCGCGCGATGGCACACCCGGGCGCGAGCGCGCGACACAAGACGCACTCGCTGCCGCAGCGACCTTGCGCGCCTGCGGTGCGAGCGCCTTGCTGCTGGACACCTCGCCGCAGCCGCAGGCGGGTGCGCAGGCCTTGGCGCAGTGCATGGGCGCGACCTACCTGCCTTTGCCGCATGCGGACGCACGCGCGATGTCGCAGGCCGTGCGACTGGCGACCGGACGCACCTGATGCAGCGTCGCCTGGACTGGGACCGTGAAGGCGCGGACTGGCCGCACCGCGCGCACAGCGCTTTCATCACGTGTGATGGTTTGCGCTGGCATGTGCAGCGCTTTGCTTGCACCACACCCGGGTCACTGCCCGCGCCGCGTTGCCTGCTGATACACGGCACGGGTGCATCGACCCACAGTTGGCGCGATGTCGTGCCGCTGCTGCAGCGGCACTTCGAGGTGCTGGCCATGGATCTACCGGGACATGGCTACACCAGCCTGCCCGGTGATGGCATCGGCTCCGCGCAGTTGTCCTTGCCTGGCATGGCGCAGGCGCTGACGCGTCTGCTGTCGGCCTTGGACTTCGCGCCGCAGCTGGTAGTCGGGCATTCGGCGGGTGCGGCAATCGGTGCGCGCATGGCCATCGATGGCGCGATCGCACCTCGCTTGCTGGTCTCGCTCAATGGTGCTTTGTTGGCGCTGGGCGGGTTGGCGGGGCGCGTGTTCTCGCCTGCGGCGCGTCTGATGGCGGTCCTGCCGGGGGTGCCGCGCCTGTTTGCCTGGAGCGCCTCGGATGCCTCGGTGATCCAGCGGCTGCTCGATAGCACCGGCTCGACGCTCGATGCGCGAGGCCGCGAACTGTATGCGCGCCTGGCGGCCAACCCCGGTCATGCCGAAGGCGCGCTGGGGATGATGGCGGGTTGGGACCTGCCCGCCTTCGAGCGCGATTTGCCGCGGCTGCGTACGCCCTTGCTGCTGATGGTGGGCAGCCTCGATGCCACCGTGCCCCCCGGCGATGCCGACCGGTTGATGGCGCGCCTGACACCCGACACACCGACGCAGAAGATCGTGTTGGACGGTCTGGGTCACCTGGCCCACGAGGAGCAGCCGGCGCGGGTGGTGCAGGCCTTGATGGACGCCTGGCGCGCGAGGACCACCGCCTAGGTCGGCGGTCGCGCCTACATGAGTTCGGCGCTGCGGGTGACGCGCCGTCCTGGCGTCGCCGATAGATTGGGACGCACCCGCCCCTCCACGTTCGCCACGGAATTTTTCATGTTTGGATTTCCTCGTACGCGCCGCCCGCCCGGCGCGCCGCTGGCCTACGTTCTGGGCGACATGGATCTGGTCCGACCCTTGGGCTTGGCAGGCATACGCTGCGTGGCGGTGGGCGCTGACGCTTGCGGCTTGGCGTATTCGCGGCACATCGCACGAGTACTGCCTTTGCAGACAGAGGGCGGCAGTCAAGACGCGCTGGTCGATGCCTTGGTGGACTTCGGTCTGCGCGAGGCGCAGCCACCCGTGCTGTTTTTCCAGGAAGACGCGCACTTGCTGATGGTGTCACGCCATCGCCGTCGGCTCGCGCAGGCGTTTCGCTTTGTCCTGCCAGCAGCCGACTTCATCGAGCAGCTGGTCGATAAGGCACGCTTTCAGCGCTTGTCACAGGAGCGGGCGCTGCCGGTGCCCCGCACGCGCGTGCTCCACCCCACACCCGGCTCGCAGCCGCCCGCGCTGGACCTGCGTTATCCGCTGATCGTCAAACCCCTGACCCGTCTGGCGTCCTGGGCCGCGATTGAGCGAGGGGGCAAGGCCCTCGCGCTCGCAGGTGCGGCCGATCTGTCGGCGCTGTGGCCACGATTGACCGCCGCCGGCATCGACTTGCTGGCGCAGGAGCTGATACCCGGTCCCGAATCGGCGATTGAAAGCTACCACGTGTATGTCGATGCACAAGGCGAGGTGGCTGGCGAATTCACCGGGCGCAAGATCCGCACGTATCCGGCCGTTTATGGTCACAGCACCGCATTGACCCTGACCGATATCCGCACGCAGGGGGCAGATGTCGCGGCGCTGGGGCGAGAAGTGGCGGCCCGCATCGGCTTGCGCGGGGTCGCCAAGTTCGATTTCAAACGGGCACCCGACGGCGGGCTGCATCTGCTGGAGATCAATCCCCGATTCAACCTGTGGCATCACCTCGGCGCGGTGGCAGGCGTGAATCTGCCGGCGCTGGTGTATGCCGACCTGACGGGGCGTCGCAGACCCCAGGCCGCGATCGCGCGCGCGGGCGCCTGCTGGTGCCGGCCCAAAGAGGACCGTCTTGCAGCGCGCGAGGCGGGGTGCTCGACACGCGCCTGGTTGCTTTGGGCGGCACGCTGCGAGGCCAGCTCGCTTCGCTGGGACGACCCCCTGCCTTTTCTCGTGCCCAAGCTGCACCGCTTGATGCGCATGGGGCCCCAGATGCGCCGCGCCGCGCCTCCCCCTGCGAAGACATGAGATTCGCGCTCATTTCGGATGTTCATGCCAACGCGCCGGCGCTGCGCGCTGTCCTGGATGCGATCGCGGCGCAGAAGGTCGACCGCATCGTGTGTCTGGGGGATGTGGCGGGCTATCACACGCAGCTGGCAGCCTGCGTGCGTTTGCTGCAGCAAGTCGGCGCGCTGTGCGTCGCGGGCAACCATGATCGCGCGGTGATTGGGGCCATGACGACCGAAGGCTTTACCCCTCACGCCCAGCGAGCCATCACCTGGACCCAAAAGCGGCTGGACGACACTGCGCGGGACTTTTTGGCGGCCCTGCCTCTGAAGCGCGCGATCGATGACGCGCTGGTCGCGGTGCATGGTGCCCTGCACCCGGAGGTCGGCTGCGAATGGGTGCGACTGGACGACGATGACAAGCGCGCCCTGAGCTTTGATGCGCTGGCTGCGCACCCCTGCGGCGCGCAGGTCTGTGCATTCGGACACACCCATCGACCGGGTGTGTGGGAGCGCTGCGCCGGCGTGATTCGCTTTGTAGGCTGCGACGCCGTCACGCTGCGCGCGGACGCCTTGTACCTGGTCAATCCAGGCTCGGTGGGCGAATCGCGCGATGACGACCTGCGCGCCAGTTTTGCGCTGTTCGACACACAAGCGCGCAGCATTCGTCTTCACCGGGTCCGGTACGACCGGACTTCAGCGTTGGCCCCGACGCGTGACGCGGGTCTGATCCCGCCCCAGCGCTTGCCATGGCTAGGCGAGGCGCTGCGCGCGCGCTTGAAAGGGACCTTGCGGCGATGGGGTGTCTATGGTTTTCTGCTTTCAGCCTTTGATGCCCTCGACGTGCGCCGCGCTCGGTGGGAGCGACACAGGCCTTAATCCCGTCGGGAATGCGGGCAAACACCTTCCGATAGGATCCAGCGCTCCCTATCCAAGCCCCTGCCCACACTGTGAACCCTACCGAATCCGCCGAGAAGCTCACGGTGCTGTACGACGGCGGCTGTCCGCTGTGTCGTCGCGAGATTACCCATGTCCGGCGCACCGGATCTGACCGCGCACCTTTTTTTCCAAAGGACTTTCATGAGTTTCAACGACATTGCGCTCGTGACGGGCGCACGCGGCGGTATCGGTCACGCACTCGTGGTACGACTGCGCTCACGGGGCCTGCGCGTGGCCGCGGTCGGTCGCGATCTGGCGGCTTTGCAGGCGATACCCGCCGACGCGCACATCGCCGCTGACACCACCACGCCCGAAGGTGCGGCGGCCGCTTTCGAGGCGTGCCGTACGCAGCTCGGTGCAGCGCCTTCCTGCCTGGCGCATGCGGTGGGCAGCACGCTGATCGCGCCCCTGCATCGCACGCGGGCCGATGCGGCGCGCGAGGTGCTGCGCGTGAATCTGGAAAGCAGCCTCTGGACGCTGCAGGCCTGGATCACAGCGCTCGCCGGTGCGCCTGGTGCCGCCGTGTTTGCCAGCTCGGTGGTGGCCCGCATTGGCGTGGCCAATCACGAGGCGATCGCCGCGGCCAAGGGCGGTGTGGAGGCCTTGGTGCGCGGTGCGGCGGCCACCTACGCGGCGCAGGGCCTGCGGATTAACGCGGTGGCACCCGGCATGACCGAGACGCCCATGACGCAGGGCATGCTCAAGTTGCCAGCGATGCGTGAAGGCGCTGGCAAGCAATACCCCCTGGGCGGTGTACAAACTGCCGACGAAGTGGCTGCCGTGATGGATTGGCTGCTCTCGCCTGATGCGTCGCGGCTCACAGGTCAGGTCTTGGCGGTGGACGGCGGCTTTACGACGGTTCGACCCCTGGTGAAATAAAAGCCCATCATGGAAACCATCGCTCTTTTGGCCGTGGCGCTTTTGTTTGGCGGCATGGTGTTGTATTCGTTCGGGTTTGCGGCTTTTTTGTTCACTACCCTGCCCGCTGACCTCGCAGGTCCTACGCTGCGTCGTGCGTTCCCGCACTTCTATCTGTTCGTGATGATCGTGGCTGCCGTGGCGGCGGCACTGGTCTGGCCACACGATGCAGCTTCAGCGCTGTGTCTCGTGTTCATCGCTTTGAGTACCTGGCCGACGCGTCAAATCCTGATGCCAGCCATCAACCGCGCGACGGACGATGGCGCCAAAAGTCGCTTCAAGGTCTTGCACAGCGTTTCGGTGCTGATTTCTTTGGCACATATCGCCGTCGCCGCCTATGTGCTCGCGCGGTTTCTTGGCTAGAACACCTCAGCGCATCGACGCCAAAGTCGTCTGGTCCACAAACAGTCGAATCCCCAGCGAGCCTGAGCGCCGGCGCACCGGCGATTTGCGCAGAACAATTTCGGCAGTCTCGATCTGCGCGTAGCAGGCGCACGCGGCAGCAATTCGCGTCATCAGACGCTCCTGCGTGTCGTAATGGGTGTCGTGCGCCAGTCGATCAATGTCCGCGATGAGCGGGTCATAGTCGAACACATGCTGCATGCCATCCTCGGCGATCAGAACGAGCCGAGGATTGATCGACAGCGTCAAGTCCAGTACGTGTTGATCAGGCACCACATCGCCCACTGAGTAGGTTCCGATACGCGTCTCTAATTGCAAGTCCCGGAGTTCGACGGCGCTGCGGCAGGTCATTATGAGTTCCTTTTTTGATCTCGGGGCCGGCTGCTGACTCAAGCCGATCGTGTGGCCCGGGGCAGCGGCAAGGCCGTCTTGTAGCGAACCTGCTTGAGCGCGAAGCTCGAGCGAATCTTCTCGATGCCCGGGATGGGCGTGAGCTGGTTCAGGATGAAGCGCTCGAGCGCCGCGATATCTGCCACCGCCACGCGTATCAGGTAATCGCTGTCGCCGGTCATGAGGTAACACTCCATCACCTCGTCGTGTTCGCTGATGCGACGCTCGAATTCGGCCAGCGCGGATTTGGACTGCTCCTTCAGGCTGATCGAGATGAACACCGACAGACCCAGACCCAGCGCCTTCGGATCGGCCAGGGCGACATAGCGCTGGATCACGCCCGCCGCCTCCAGCGCCTTGACCCTCGCCAGGCAGGGCGAGGGCGAGAGGTGCACCCGCCGCGCCAACTCCACGTTGCTCAGACCGCCGTCTTCCTGGAGCTGGGCGAGGATCTTTAGATCGAGGGCGTCAAGTTGCATATCGTGCTGCTTATTTCAATAACGGCAGCATTTTATTTCTTAATGTCAGCTTTACGGCCTTTACAAGAAAGGTAATTTCGCATCTTCCGGCATAGAGTCAGGGCCTGGAGAGAGCCTGCCATGACCGACGCCCACGCCCCCCACCCGCACACCCGCCCCGACACCGACCCCCAGGAGACCGCCGAATGGCGCGACGCCTTTCAGGCGCTGGTGGCCACCCAGGGGCCCGAGCGCGCGCGCTTCATCCTCGACCAGCTGGCCTTGCAGGCCCAGGCCGCCCGCGTGGACTGGCAGCCCGAGACGATCACGCCCTATGTCAACACCCTCGACGTGCAGCAGCAGCCGGCCTTTCCCGGCGATCTGGCCATCGAGGAGCGTTTGGCCTCCTTGATGCGATGGAATGCGCTGGCCATGGTGGTGCGCGCCAACACCGCCTATGGCGAACTCGGGGGCCACATCGCCAGTTACGCCAGTGCGGCCGACTTGTTCGAGGTGGGCTTCAACCATTTCTTTCGCGCGCGCGACGCGCAGCGAGGCGGCGATCTGGTGTTCTTCCAGCCGCATAGCGCGCCCGGTGTCTATGCCCGCGCCTACATGGAAGGTCGCTTGTCAGAGCAAGACCTGGCCCACTACCGTCAGGAGATCACCGCACCCGCGCAGGGCGCACGCGGTTTGTCCAGTTACCCGCACCCCTGGCTGATGCCGGACTTCTGGCAGTTTCCGACCGGCTCCATGGGCATCGGCCCGATCAGCGCCATCTACCACGCGCGCTTCATGCGTTACCTCACGCACCGCGGGCTGCTCGATTGCGCTGGTCGCAAGGTCTGGGGCGTGTTCGGTGACGGCGAGATGGACGAGCCCGAGAGCATGAGCGCGCTCACCCTGGCTTCGCGCGAAAAACTCGACAACCTGGTGTGGGTGGTGAACTGCAATCTGCAGCGGCTCGATGGCCCGGTGCGAGGCAACGGCCGCATCGTCGACGAACTGGAAAAGCTGTTTCGCGGCGCAGGCTGGAATGTGATCAAGCTGCTGTGGGGCAGCGACTGGGATGGCCTGTTTGCGCGTGACACCGAAGGTGCGCTGGTACGCGCCTTCGCGCAGACGGTCGATGGTCAGATGCAGACCTTTGCTGCCAAGGACGGCCGCTACAACCGCGACCACTTCTTCAACCAGAACGAAGCGCTGGCACGCCTGGCCCAGGGCATGACCGACGAACAGATCGATCGGCTCAAGCGCGGTGGGCATGACATGGTGAAGATCCATGCTGCCTATGCCGCTGCGGCGCAACACCGTGGCCAGCCCACCGTGATCCTGGCCCACACCAAGAAAGGCTATGGCATGGGCACGGCCGGTCAGGGCCGCATGACCACCCACAGCCAGAAGAAACTGGACGAATCGGCGCTGATCGAATTTCGCAACCGCTTTGACCTGCCCCTGAGCGATCGCCAGGTCACCGACCTGGAGTTCGTCAAGCCCGCGCCTGGCAGCGTCGAGGCCGATTACCTGGCGCAGCGCCGCGCCCAATTGGGGGGACCCCTGCCGCAGCGCCAGAGCGCCTGCCCCGTGCTGCCCGTGCCCGACCTGGGCAGCTATGCCCAGTTCGCACTGCAAGCGGGCGACAAGGAGATGTCCACCACCATGGCCTTCGTGCGCATGTTGGGGAATTTGCTCAAAGACCGCGAACTCGGCCCGCGCATCGTGCCCATCGTGGCCGATGAGGCCCGCACCTTCGGCATGGCCAATTTGTTCAAGCAGGTGGGCATTTATTCCAGCGTGGGCCAGCGCTATGAGCCCGAAGACATCGGCTCGGTGTTGTCGTATCGCGAAGCGCTCAATGGTCAGATCCTGGAAGAGGGCATCAGCGAAGCGGGCGCGATTGCCAGTTGGACGGCCGCAGCCACCAGCTACAGCGTGCACGGCTTGCCCATGCTGCCGTTCTATATCTATTACTCGATGTTCGGTTTTCAGCGCGTGGGGGATGCGATCTGGGCGGCGGCCGACCAACGTGCGCGCGGCTTCTTGCTCGG
>CANHSE010000053.1 GCA_947463025.1 Comamonadaceae bacterium | reverse complement strand
GGTGGTCATGCTGCTGCGACGGATGCGGCCTGGCGCCAACGTGGTCGAACTCGATCGCATGGGTGGCCTAGACGGTGCGGTTCGCCAACACGGCACCCCCGACCTGATCTGCCTGGACCTGAAGCTGCCCGACACCACCGGTACTTCGGGCGTGCATGAAGTCAAGAACCTGTTCCCCGAGACGCCCCTGGCGGTGATCTCGGCCTCGCCCTCGACCGACGCAGAAGAAATCTGCATCGACGCCGGCGCCGACATCTACATCGAGAAATCTTCAGGCGCTGGCGAGATCGGCAACGCGCTGCGCGCTCTGCTCTCGGCCGACGGCCAGTTCGAGGAGCTCGCGCCCACCGACAACAAGCTGTCCAAGCGCCAAAAGCAGCTGATCGTGATGCTCGATCGCGGCCTGTCCAACCGCGAGATCGCCGAAGAACTCGGCATCAGCGAGCACACCGTCAAGGTGCACCTGTGGCGCCTGTTCCGGCGTCTGGGCGTCAAGAGCCGCACCCAGACCATCCACTACGCCCGCGTTCACGGCCTGCTGGCCAGCTGATCGATCGAGGCGGCCCGTGCGGCTGCCTGTTGCGGGTCGCTCGGATCGAGCACCAATCTGAACATCGTGCCCCGCCCGGGCTCGGACTTGAGTTCGACTGGGTGGCCCAGGATATGGGCCAGGCGCGAGACGATGTACAGGCCCAGGCCGAAGCCGTCCTGCGTGCCCGTGTGCACCGGCACCTTGTAGAACTCTCGGAAGATGTCGCGCTGATGCTCGGGCGCGATGCCCAGGCCGGTGTCCCAGATCTCGATGCAGGGCCGCGTGGCCCCATGACGCACTGCGAGCAACACCGACCCGCGCTCGGTGTACTTGATCGCGTTGGACACCAGATTGCCGACGATGCGCGCCAGCAGCAGGCCGTCGGAATGCACCGCACCCCCCGACCGCCGCACCCGCAGCTGCAGGCCCTTGGCCTGGGCCAGTGGGCGGTATTGCAGCTCGAGATCGTCCAGCAGTTTGTCCAGGGACACGTCTTCGAGCTTGAGGCGAATCTTGCCGGAGTCCAGGCGCACCAGGTCAAACAGTGAATCGAACAGCGCATTGACGGCGCGGGTGGACTCCAGGATCTTGGGGGCGATCTCGGCCACCAGCTCGGGCTCGCTGGCCAGCCAGTCGGCGTACAGGCCCAGGGCCAGCACCGGCTGGCGGATGTCGTGCGTGGCGCTGGCCAGGAAGCGGTTCTTGATTTCCACCGCATCGAGGGCGGCGCGGGTCTGGCGGGTCAGCGACTCGATCAACTGGCTGTTGCGGTATTGCAGCTCGAAGTTGCGCCGGTGGGTGCGGTGCTGACGCTGGCCCGCCTGATACAGCACCTGCCAGAAGACGGCCAGCAGGGCCAGCAGCCAGTAGTGGTAGTAGGGCCCCTGCAACTCGTGCTCCGCGAGCACGCGCCACACCACGATCAGCAGGCCTGCCGCCATCAACGTATTCAGGTAGGTGCGCATCGCGGTCAGCACCGGCGACAGACCATTGACCGCCAGCATGGTGACCGATGCCAGGATCAACCAGCAAATGAACTGCGTGGACAGCGGCGCGCGCTCGAAGAACAGGGCGATCGAGGCGGCCCACACCAGTGCGCTGGCGATCCAGATCGGTCGGATCCGATCGTAGAAGGCCAACTGCTTGGCCGGCTCGGCCGAAGCCATCTGGTGCTCGTAGCGGTGGATCACCCCGGCCCGCAGGGCGGCCAGAGCAACGGCGGCCAGCGTCCACAGCGCCAGGCCCACGGGGTGGGTGTCGCCCCACATCACGCCCACATACAGGGGAATGACCACCCAGATCGCCACCTGGGCGTTGGACGAGACGCGCACCAGACTGGACACCAGCTGCGCGTCAACCCACTCGGTCTCGGCGGGGGTGTAGGCGGACGCGGGGGTGTCGGAGTTCATGAACAGGCGGGGTCGGCCTGCCGAGTCTATCGAATGGTCGGCTGTGTGCAGTGGACGGGTGTATGGGTGCCCTGTCGACGCCCTGTAGGACGGTGCTTCGCGCGCCGGCGCCTTGCGCTGACAGTCGGGGCCAGGGGGCCTGCCTAGCATCCGCAGACGCTTGCCCAGACGCCAGCCAACACCGAAGGAGACGCGATGATCGTCACACGCCAGAACGACCTGAACCACGCCTGCCGCGCGCTGTGGCGCGCCACCTTGTCCATGATGAACACTTATCTGAGCCTGCGCGGACCGGCGCGACGGGTCATGCTGGCCAGGCGTATCGCGCGTAACTTTCAAACGCTCGAGCGCGAAAGCTTCATGTTCACACCCGATAGCCGCGATGCTTTCACCCGTTTGTCGCGTCGCTGGGCCCACCTGGCAGGCTGGGCCTGAGGGGTGCGCGAGGCCTGCTGGAGCAAGTGCCGGGTTGCTACTTCTTTGTCGGCAACGGCGAGGCGGGCACCCCCGGCGCGTGCATGGTGCACAACCCCGGCTACGACTTCAACGACGACTTGATCGAACCCGCCGCGGCCTTCTGGGCGCAGTTGGTGCGCGAGCGGCTCGCGTCTGCTTGAAGAAGGGCCGCGACCGCCCAAGCGGACCGCCTGCGCATTTGCCAAATTTTGCCAAACGCGCTAGATTGCGGGCATGAGCACGATGAACATCTCACTGCCCGAGAGCCTGAAGTCCTTCGTCGACGAGCAGGTCTTCCAGCGGGGTTATGGAACCAGCAGCGAATACGTGCGCGAATTGATCCGCAAAGACCAGGATCGTCAGCAGCTGCGCGGCCTGTTGATCGAGGGCGCCGAATCTGACCCGGGCGCACCCGTCACACCGGACTACTTTGAGGCCCTGAGGCAGCAGGTGCGTCAGCCGCGCAAGGCGCGCGTCAAGCCGTGAAAGCCAAGCCCGTCGTCCCGCGCAAGCGGGCCGGTCGGGATGTCGAGGGAGCCCTGCGCTACTACCTGCGCGAAGGCGGGGAAGACGTGGC
Organism: Comamonadaceae bacterium; assembly: GCA_947463025.1. Lineage (GTDB taxonomy): Bacteria > Pseudomonadota > Gammaproteobacteria > Burkholderiales > Burkholderiaceae_C > Ramlibacter. Next base: position 12,812 of record CANHSE010000053.1, on the reverse strand, counting down.
GCTGGGTTTTATCGATGCCCTCGAGAAGGCCTACGGACACATCGCCCGACATCCGGCTACCGGCACGCCGCGTTATGCGCAGGAACTGAATCTCCCCGGACTGCGGTCCTGGCCGATGACACGCTACCCCTATCTGGTGTTCTATGTGGAACACCCAGACCGGATCGATGTCTGGCGCGTTCTCCACGGCAAGCGAGACATTCCGGACTGGCTCGCGGAGCCGACGGGCGCGTGAAAGCGCCGGCCCGCCCTCAGACCCGCTCGAGGATCACCGCGATACCCTGGCCCACACCGATGCACATGGTGCACAGCGCGTAGCGGCCACCGCGTTGGTGCAGCTGGTTGACGGCGGTGGTGGCTAGGCGCGCGCCGCTGGCGCCCAGCGGATGACCCAACGCGATGGCACCGCCCCAGGCGTTCACGCGCGGATCGTCGTCTGGCAGGCCCAGATCGCGGAGCACCGCCAGGCCCTGAGCCGCAAAGGCCTCGTTCAATTCGATCACGTCCATCTGCGCCAGCGTCAGACCCGTGAGTTCGAGCACCTTGCGCGTGGCCGGCGCGGGGCCCATGCCCATGATGCGTGGGGCCAGACCGGCGGTGGCCATGCCCACCACGCGGGCGCGCGGCGTGAGGCCGTGGCGCTGGGCGGCGGCTTCGCTGGCCAGGATCAGGGCGCAGGCGCCGTCGTTCACGCCGCTGGCATTGCCGGCGGTGACGGTGCCGTCAGGGCGCACCACCCCTTTGAGTTTGGCCAGCGCCTCGAGGCTGGTCTCGCGCGGGTGTTCGTCCTGGCTCACGACGATCGGATCGCCCTTTTTCTGGGGGATCGTGACGGGCGTGATCTCGGCGGCCAAGTAGCCGGCCTTCTGGGCTGCCACCGCATTCAACTGCGAGCGCAGTGCCATGCGGTCCTGGGCCTCGCGCTCGATCTTGAAATCCGTCGCGACGTTCTCGGCGGTCTCGGGCATGCTGTCCACGCCGTACATCTCTTTCATGCGCTTGTTCACGAAGCGCCAGCCAATGGTGGTGTCGTACACCGCGTTATTGCGCGAGAAGGCGGTTTCCGCCTTGGGCATGACAAAGGGCGCGCGGCTCATGCTCTCGACGCCACCCGCGATCATCAGTTGCGCCTCGCCCGATTTGATGGCGCGGGCGGCAGTGCCCACCGCGTCCAGGCCCGAGCCGCACAAGCGGTTGATCGTCGCCCCTGGCAGGTCCATGGGCAGACCGGCCAGTAAGGTGGCCATGCGGGCGACGTTGCGGTTGTCCTCGCCGGCCTGATTGGCGCAGCCAAAGATCACATCCGTGACCTGCGCCCAGTCCACACCCGGATTGCGGGCCATCAGCGCCTTCAGGGGAATGGCCGCCAGATCGTCGGTGCGCACGCTGGACAAGGCGCCGCCGTAGCGACCGAAGGGGGTTCGGATGGCATCGCAGATATAGGCGTGGGAAGAGGCAGTCATACAGCGGGCTTTCGCAAGGAAATCAAGAAGCAGAGGGGAGCTTGAACATGCTGGTGCCCTCGAGCTCGAGCACCGTGCGGTCTTCTTGGGTGCGCAGGCACCAGGACCACTGCAGGATCCCGAGCTCGGGGCGCTTGGCGGATCGACGCACTTCGTTGACGGTCACGCGCAGGCTCAGGACATCGCCAGGGCGCACCGGGTGCGGCCAGCGCACGTCGGACACGCCAGGCGAGGCAAACGATTCGGAGTCACGCAAGATGTATTCGGCCACCAGACGCATGGCAATGCCGCAGGTGTGCCAGCCGCTGGCGATCAGGCCCTCAAAAGGTCCCTGGCGGGCCGCCTCGGGATCGGTGTGAAACCACTGGGGGTCGTAGGCCGACGCGAACTGCAGGATCTCGGCTTCGGTGACGGTGTAAGGGCCGGCCTCGATCACCTGGCCCACATGGAATTGTACGAATTTCATGGGGCAATGGTAACGAGTTGGTCTCGCGCCGCGCTCAGTAGGTCTCTAGGTGCAGGCGCCCGTCTCGCTTGAGCGCGGCGCCCACCGTGTCCCAGTTCAGGCCCGCCTGCTGCGCGATGTCCTTGAGCGCCAGCACCACGCCCTCCTCCATCGCCTTGAGGCCGCAGACGTAGAAGTAGGCGTTCGGGTCGGTCAGCATCTTCGCCAGGTCGGCAGCCTGTTCGCGCATCGCATCCTGGACATATTTGCGGGGCTGACCCGGCGTGCGGCTGTAGGCGAAGTGGGTGTCGATGAAGTCCTTGGGCAGGCTTTGCAGCGGCCCGAAATACGGCAGCTCCTGCTGTGTGCGCGCGCCGAAGAACAGCATCAAACGCCCCCCTTCGAACTTGCCGCTGGCGCGCTGGCGGCGGCGCCACTCGGTCATGGCGCGCATGGGGGCGCTGCCCGTGCCGGTGCAGATCATCACGATGTGGCTGCGCGGGTGATTGGGCATGAGGAAGCTGGAGCCAAACGGCCCGATCACCTGCACGGTGTCGCCGACCTTCAGGTCGCACATGTAGTTGCTGGCCACACCGCGCACCGGCTGGCCCTGGTGGTCTTCCAGCACGCGCTTGATGGTCAGCGATACGTTGTTATAGCCCGGGCGTTCGCCATTGCGCGGGCTGGCGATGGAGTACTGGCGTGCATGGTGCGCGCGGCCCTTTTCATCGACGCCGGGCGGGATGATGGCGATCGACTGGCCTTCCAGGCACGGGAACGGCACCTGGCCGAAGTCCAGCACGATGTGGTGGGTGTCGTAGTCGGTGCCGACCTCGGTCACGCGCACATTGCCCGTCACGGTGGCGGTGATCGTTTTCTCGGCGGCCTTGGGGCCGTAGAGGTTGGTGTAGGGGTGGGCGGCCGACCAGGGCGGCACCTGCGCGCCGTATTGGGCGCTGTTGAACGCAGCGTCGGCCTCGGCGGTCGCGGCGGTCGCGACCATCGTCGCCGCAGCGGCGACGGGTTCAGCCTCGGCGACGCCACCCGCCTGAGCGAATTCCTCGGGCGGCAGTTCCGCCGGCAGCGACTCCCAGGTCAGTTGTTCGGCGGGCGTGTAGGCCCGCACGCGCGGCATCTGCCGCCAGTTGTCGATGGAACCCGTGGGGCACGGCGAGATGCAGGCCATGCACAGGTTGCACAGGTCGGCGTCGACGACGTAGTTGTTGTCATCGTGCGTGATCGCCTTTTGCGGGCAGATCGACTCGCAGGTGTTGCAGCGAATGCAGATCTCGGGATCGATCAGGTGCTGCTTGATGACGGCGACGTGTGCTTGTTCCATTTTTTATGTCTCCTCGGGACCTCAAGATTCAAGGGCCGCTAAAGCGGCCCCTTCCAGTGGCCGCCGTGGATCCGGCTTTGCCGGTCCACCAGCGGCGCCCCCTTGATGGGGCTGAGGGCTGCGGCTCCCGGTCTGCCTGCGCAGACCGGGACAGCCCGAAGGGCCGCCGCCTCTGGCGGCGAGCACCGGGCGGCGAAGCCGCTTCGGGGGTAGGTCAAATCCCGGTCAATTAAACCGCACGTACTCGAAATCCACCGCCTGCCGGTTGATGCCGACCACCGGAGGCGCAATCCAGTTGGCGAACTTGCCCGGCTCGACGACGCGGCCCATGAGGCTGGCTACATAGGCGCGGTCTTCGGCGGTGGGCAGCCACTCGCCGACCTTGGCATTCCACTCGGCCTCACTCACCACACGGCCTTCGGGTGAGACCTTCACGCCGGCCAGCGCGCCGATGTTGCGGTGGAAGGCCTTGTGCGGCGCCACCAGCTTGAAGGGGATGCCGGCCTTTTCGATCAGTTTGTTCCAGCGGCCCACGCCAGCGACGCTGTCCTTGATGTAGTCGTCGCGCAGCACTTCGTTGAGTGCGTTGAGCATCGGCACTTCGCGCTCGACCAGCTGCCCGTTTTGCACCGCCAAGACTTTGTAGGTCTGGCCACGCAGCTGGTGGTCGTCCATGCGCTTGCCTTCTTCGTAGCGGCCCTTCAGACCCGTGCTGTAGAAAGTCGCGGCGTTGCTGGACTCGTCGGCGCCGAACAGGTCGATGGTGACGCTGAAGTGGAAGTTCAGGTAACGCTGAATAGTGGGCAGATCGATGACGCCCGCTTCGCGCAGCTTCTTGGGGTCATCGGTCTTGAGCTCGTTCATCTTTTGGCAGGTGCGGGTGATCACACGGCCAATGCCCGACTCGCCCACGAACATGTGGTGGGCTTCTTCGGTCAGCATGAACTTGGTGGTGCGAGCCAGCGGATCGAACGCACTTTCGGCCAGCGCGCACAGCTGGAACTTGCCGTCACGGTCGGTGAAGTACGTGAACATGAAGAAGGACAGCCAATCGGGTGTCTGCTCGTTGAACGCTTGCAGGATGCGGGGGTTGTCTTCCTGACCGCTGCGACGCTGCAGCAGGGCCTCGCCCTCTTCGCGGCCGTCACGGCCGAAGTGCTTGTGCAGCAGGTAGACCATGGCCCACAGGTGACGGCCTTCTTCCACGTTGATCTGGAACAGATTGCGCAGGTCATACATGCTGGGCGCGGTCAAGCCCAGGTGACGTTGCTGTTCGACCGAGGCCGGCTCGGTGTCACCCTGGGTGACGATGATGCGGCGCAGGTTGGCGCGGTACTCGCCGGGCACGTCCTGCCAGGCGTCCTGACCCAGGTGGTCGCCAAAGTGAATCTTGCGATCTTTCTCAGCGGGGTTCAGGAAGATGCCCCAGCGGTAATCGGGCATCTTCACATGGCCGAACTGGGCCCAGCCCTCGGGGTCCACGCTGGTGGCGGTGCGCAGGTAGACGTCGAAGTTCTGGCTGCCGTCCGGGCCCATGTCGTCCCACCACGAGAGGAAACTGGGTTGCCACTGCTCGAGCGCGCGCTGCAGGGTGCGGTCTTCGCTCAGGTTGACGTTGTTGGGGATTTTTTCGCTGTAGTTGATCGAGGACATGGTGTGCTCCAGAAAAATTCAAAAACTCAGACGCGGTTCCAGTCGAAGGCGGCCTTGTCGCCCTTTCCATAGACCTTGAGCGCACCCTTTTCGCCGACGGCGTTGGGGCGCTGGAAGATCCAGTTTTGCCAGGCGGTGAGACGCCCAAACACGCGGGTGAACATGTTCTCCACGCCGTTGAAACGCAAGTTGGCTTCCAGGCCGGTGAGGGAGTCGGGGCTCATGGCCACGCGCTCCTCGATGGCGATGCGGGTCTCGTCGGCCCAGTCAATGTCGTCGGGGTTGCTGGTGGCCAGCCCCAGGGCAAACGCGGCGTCAGCGTCCAGCGGCTGGCCGGCCTTGGCACGCACCGCCTCCAGCGCAGGCTGCTCGTTGTAGAAGCGCCGCTGCAGACGGCTCTGGCCGGTGATCATGGGGTACAGACCGAAGTTGGTCTCGCCCACCATGATCTTGGGCGCCTTGGCGGCGTCATCGGGCAGTGCCAGGTGATAGATGCGGTCGCAGGCCAGGGCCAGCTCGAGGAAGGAGCCGGCAAAGCACGAGCCTTCTTCGATCAGCGCGAACAGGCTGCGCGAGGACACATCGATGCGGCTGAAGGTGCGACGCAAGAGGCCGATGGTCTCACGCACCAACCAGTGACCCTGGTGCTCCATGAGCGTGGCGTCCATGGCCATCACGGCGGCGGCATCGCCTTCGGTCTTGAGCAACCAGGTGCCGATGTCCAGCTCGTTGGTGCGCATGTTGAGGATGGCGTCTTCCAGCTCGCGCGCCATCTGCAGCGGGTACCAGTTCGCACCGGCGGCTTCGATGCCGGCGATGTCGGTGGGCTGCACGCCGGTGGGGGCCTTGACGGTGAAGGTGGCAGTGCGCTTGGCGCGGTCGATCTCGACCACCACATTCGGGTAACGCAGCGTGTCGGCGGTGATCTCACGCTGCAGGGGAGTGAGCGTCACACCCTTGCCGTTGGCAGGACGATCGCTGCCTGCAGCCAACTCCAGGGCGCGGGCCTGGACGGCAGCCGCAAATTGCGCGGGCTTGGCGATGTGATCGACCAGGCGCCAGTCCTTGGCCTTCTGACCGCGCACGCCTTCGACGCTGGTGCAGAACACGTCGGCCAGGTCATGACGGACTTTCTTCTTGTCGGTCACGCGGGTGAGGCCGCCGGTACCGGGCAGGACACCCAGCAGCGGCACCTCGGGCAGGCTCACTGCGCTGGAGCGGTCGTCTACCAAGAGGATCTCGTCGCAGGCCAGGGCCAGCTCGTAGCCGCCGCCGGCGCAAGCGCCATTGACCGCGGCCAGGAATTTCAGGCCGCTGTGCGCGGAGCTGTCTTCCAGGCCGTTGCGGGTCTCGTTGGTGAACTTGCAGAAGTTCACTTTCCAGGCGTGGCTGGAGACACCCAGCATGAAGATGTTGGCGCCGGAGCAGAACACTTTTTCCTTGGCGCTGGTCACGACCACGGTGCGCACCTCGGGATGCTCAAAGCGGATGCGGTTGATCGCGTCGTTCAGTTCGATGTCGACGCCCAGGTCGTAGCTATTGAGCTTGAGCTTGTAGCCGGGGCGCAGGCCGCCGTTCTCGTCGAAGTCGGCCGAGAGGGTGGCCACGGGGCCGTTGAAGCTGAGTTTCCAGTGGCGGTACTCGCTGGGGTGCGTCTGGTAGTCAACGCGCAGGTCTTGGCTCATGTCTGTCTCCTGGTGAGGTCGGCTGCGGCAATCCAGTGCGTCGAGCGGGACCGGTTGAGACGCACTGTAATGCCTGTCTTCACGCCCTGTCAAGCACTTTTATGCATCTTTTAGATCGGCAGCGCCAGGGCGATCCGCACCTGCCGGCGCAAAGCCTCGAAGGTGGGGCCCAGGGGCGCGGCGCTGGTGTCCAGCTGCATTTCGGCCTTGGAATAGAAAGCCGCCCGACTGGCCAGGATGTCCTTGAGGTCCTGCATGGCTTCCTTGTTGCCAGCCATCGGGCGAAGGTCACCCTGCGCGGCCACCCGGCCCATATGGTCCTCGGGGCTGGCCTGCAGCCAGACGGTGGTGCAGTGCGCCAGCATCAGGTTGAAGGTGGCGGCATCGGACACCAGGCCGCCCGGGGTGGCCAGCACCGCCTCGGGGTAGATCTGGATGGCCTCCTCCAGGGCGCGGCGCTCGTAGCGCCGGTAGGCGTTCTGGCCGTACAGGGCCTGGATCTCGTTGATGGAGCAGCCGGCGAATTTCTCGATCTCGCGACTGAGCTCCACGAAGGGAAACCCCAGGTCCTCCGCCAGCATACGGCCCAGCGTGGACTTGCCCGCACCGCGCAAGCCGACGAGGGCAATGCGGGGGCTGCGCGTCAGCGCACCGGAGCTTGCGCTCGACCCCGCGCCCAGCAACTGGGTGACCGACTCGCGCACCCGGCGCAGCGTGGCCTCGTCCCGGTTCTCGAGCATTTCGCGCAGCATCAGCCATTCAGGTGAGCGGGTGGTCACATCGCCCAGAAGCTCAGCCAAGGAGCACTGCAGGGCTTGCGCCACCTGCAGCAGGATCAGCACCGAAGCATTGCCCACCCCATATTCCAGGTTGGCCAGGTGGCGCTCAGATACGTCGGCGGCCACCGACAGGGCCTTGCGCGTCATTCCGCGCCGCGCCCGTAGCGCGCGCACGCGCTCACCCAACCCCAGTAAAAAGGGATGCTTTGACGACGCCTCCGCCTCGTCGGGCGGCGATGCCTCAAATGGCACTATAGTGCTTGACATGCCTGGAGACCAGCCGTAGAGTTCATGAGCGCACGATATTGCAACTTGATCGAAATCGCAAGCCTGATTCGTCAGGAAACTGCCAAACAGCCACCCAGCCGACCATGACCCAGCCCACCCCGGACACCTTCAAGGCCCAGATTGCGCAACTGACCGCCCAGATCGCCGGCCGACCGCTGGACGCCGACCTGGACACCTGGTTGAACCAGACGCACGGCCCCGCCAGCGCCACGTATGCCGCGCTCAGGGCCAGCTGCGTGGCCGGCGCGCAGGAAGGTTGGCTGTGCAACCGCGAGGGCGGCGGCCTACGCTATGGCCGCATCTTCAAGCCCGCCGACGACCTGCATGGCTACTCGGTCGATGTGGTCGACATGAAAGACGTGGCCGGCCCCCACCATGTGCACCCGAACGGCGAGATCGATCTGATCATGCCGATCGAGGGCGAGGCCACCTTCGACGGCCGCCCTGCCGGCTGGATGGTCTGCCCGCCCGGTAGCGCACACCGTCCCACCGTGCGCCAGGGGCGCGCACTGGTGCTGTACCTGCTGCCGCAGGGACAGATCCAGTTCACGGGCTGAAGGCCCTACCCTTTTTCCAAGAGGACGCGCGATCGACGCGTCCCACCCTACGAGGAGACACGCATGACCGAGACCCCCGCCGTCGCCGCGCCGCCAGAGCGCTTTAACTTCGCGCAGCACCTGCTCGCGATCAACGAAGGCCGCGCCGCCAAGGCCGCCTTCATTGACGACACCGGCACGCTCACGTACGCCCAGTTGCAGGAGCGCGTGCGCCGCGTGGCCGCGGGTCTGCGTTCGCTGGGCATACGGCGCGAGGAACGCGTGCTGCTGTTGATGCAGGACGGCAACGACTGGCCCGTGAGCTTTTTGGGTTCGATGTACGCGGGCTTGGTACCGGTGGCGGTCAACACGCTGCTCACAGCCGACGACTACGCCTACATGCTGGAGCACTCTCGCGCGCAGGCGGTGCTGGTCTCGGGCGCGCTGCTGCCCACGCTCAACGCCGCGATGACGCGCGCGGAGCACGAGGTGGGGCGCGTCATCGTCTCGCGCCCGATCGCGCCGCTGCAACCGAACGAGGTGGAGTTCGAGACCTTCTTGCAGGGCCAGCGCGGGGTGGCCAAGCCGGCCACCACCCACGGCGACGACCCAGGCTTCTGGCTGTATTCCTCCGGCTCCACTGGCCGCCCCAAGGGCACGGTGCATTCGCACGCGAACCCCTACTGGACGGCCGAGCTCTATGGCAAGGCGGTTCTGGGGCTGCATGAAGGCGATGTGTGCTTTTCGGCGGCCAAGCTGTTCTTCGCCTATGGCCTGGGCAACGGGCTCACCTTTCCCTTGAGCGTGGGGGCCACCACCATCCTCATGGGCGAGCGCCCCACCCCCGAAGCCACCTTCAAGCGCTGGCGGGGCGAGGTGGGTGGAATGAAACCCACGATCTTCTACGGCGCGCCCACCGGTTTTGCCGGCATGCTGGCCCACCCGCAGCTGCCCGCGCGCGACGCGGTGGCCCTGCGTATGGCGTCGTCGGCCGGCGAGGCCCTACCGGCCGAACTGGGCGAGCGTTTCAAGCGCCACTTCGGCGTCGACATCGTCGATGGCATCGGCTCCACCGAGATGCTGCACATCTTCCTGTCCAACCGGCCTGAGCGCGTGCGCTATGGCACCACCGGCTGGCCCGTGCCAGGCTACGAGATCGCGCTGCGCGCCGAGGGCGGCGGGCCGGTGCCCGATGGCGAGCCGGGCGACCTGTACATCCAAGGGCCCAGCGCCGCGATGATGTACTGGGGCAACCGCGCCAAGACGCGCGAGACCTTCCAGGGCGGCTGGACCCAGAGCGGCGACAAGTACGTGCGCAACGAGGACGGTAGCTACACCTACAGCGGCCGCAGCGACGACATGCTCAAGGTCAGCGGCATCTATGTCAGCCCCTTCGAGGTCGAGGCCACGCTGGTGCAGCACCCCGCGGTGCTCGAAGCCGCCGTGATCGGCAAGGAAGACGCCGACGGCTTGACCAAGACCAAGGCCTTCGTGGTGCTCAAGGCCGGCGGCCAGGCCGACGAGGTCGAACTCAAGGCTTTCGTGAAGGATCGCCTGGCCCCCTACAAATATCCGCGCTTCATCGAGTTCGTCACCGAGCTGCCCAAAACCGCCACCGGCAAGATCCAGCGTTTCAAGCTGCGCGAGCTGGAAGCAAGGCGTCGCTGACACGCATGGCCACGGATCTCATCGAGCTGGATCTACCAGGTGCGACCTCACGGGTACGCATCGAGCACCAGTGGATCGCGCGCGAGCGCCGCGAAGCGCCGCTGATGGTGTTCTTGCACGAGGGCCTCGGCTCGGTGGCCATGTGGCGCGACTTCCCCCAGCGCTTGTGCGACGCCTTGGGCTGCCGCGGGCTGGTGTATTCGCGCCCCGGCTATGGCCGCTCCACGCCACGCGCACCGACGCAGGCCTGGGGACTGGACTTCATGCACCGCCAAGCCCAGGAGGTGCTGCCGGCGCTGCTGCAGTCCCTGGGCATCGACACCACCACCGAGCCCCCCTGGTTGTTCGGCCACAGCGATGGCGGCTCGATCGCGCTGCTGCATGCCGCTCGCTTTCCTGGGCGGGTGGCGGGCGCGGTGGTGATGGCCCCGCACATCTTCGTCGAGGACATCAGCGTCGCCAGCATCGAGCAGGCCGCGCGCGCCTACATGGAAACCGACCTGCGCCAACGCCTGGCCCGCTACCACGACGATCCCGATTCCGCCTTCTGGGGCTGGAACCGGGCCTGGCTCAGCGCCCCGTTTCGCGCCTGGAATATCGAGGCGGAACTGGGGGCAATCCGCTGCCCGCTCCTGGCCGTCCAGGGCGTGGACGACGAATACGGCACACTAGCGCAGATCCGCGGCATCGCCCAGCGCGCGCTGCAGACCCAGTTGCTGGAGCTGGCCGCCTGCGGCCATTCACCGCACAAGGACCAGCCCGAGGCCCTGATCGGCGCGGTCCGGGGCTTTTTCTCTTCGCACTCTCGATAGGATTTTTTCGACCATGTACCCGAAACTCAGTCTCTACATCGACGGTCAGTTCATCGGCGCCGAAGGCCGCCGCGAGCAGGACGTGTACAACCCCGCGACCGGTGAAGTGATCGGTAAGCTGCCGCACGCCACCCGCGAGGACCTGGACCGCGCACTGGCCGCTGCCGCGCGCGCCTTCGAGAGCTGGAAGAAGACCTCGCCCCTGGACCGCGCCAAAGTGCTGCGTCGCGTGGCCGAACTGGCGCGCGAGCGTGCCAATGACATCGGCCGCGGCATCACGATGGACATGGGCAAGCCCCTGGCCGAGGCCCTGGCCGAAGTGAACTTCTGCGCCGAGCATGCCGAGTGGCACGCCGAAGAATGCCGCCGTATCTACGGGCGCGTGATCCCCGCGCGTGTCGATGGCGTGCGCCAGCTGGTGGTGCGCGAGCCAGTGGGTGTGTGCGCCGCTTTCTCGCCCTGGAACTTCCCGTTCAACCAGGCAATCCGCAAGATCTCCGCCGCCGTGGGCGCGGGCTGCACCATGATCCTCAAGGGCCCCGAAGAAGCCCCCAGTGCGGTGGTCGCCCTGGCGCAGTTGTTCCATGATGCCGGCCTGCCTCCGGGCGTGATCAATATCGTGTGGGGCGTGCCCGCCGAGGTGTCGGACCATTTGATCAACAGCCCCATCGTGCGCAAGATCACCTTCACCGGCTCGGTGGGTGTGGGCAAACTGCTAGCGGCCAAGGCCGCTGCCCTGATGAAGCGCAGCACCATGGAGCTGGGCGGCCACGCGCCGGTGATCATCTGCGACGACGCCGACATCGACATGGCCGTCAAGCTGCTGGTGCCCCACAAGTTCCGCAATGCGGGCCAGGTGTGCGTGTCACCCACTCGTTTTTATGTCCAGGAAGGCGCCTATGAACGCTTCGTCGGCGAATTCGTGAAAAAGACCCAGGCCCTGAAAGTGGGCGACGGCCTGCAGGCCGACACCCGCATGGGCCCGTTGGCACAGGCGCGCCGCGTCGGCGCACTGGCCGGCTTCGTTGACGATGCACGCGAGCGCGGCGCCACCTTGCTGGCCGGTGGTGCGCCGATCCCGGGATCGAGCGGCAGCTTCTTCGCCCCGACCGTCCTGACCGATCTACCCGAAGACTCGCGCTTCATGACCGAAGAGCCCTTCGGCCCGGTGGCAGGCATCGTTCGCTTCAAGACCCTGGAGGAGGCGATTCAGCGCTCCAACAGTCTCCCCTTCGGCCTGGCCGCTTACGCCTTCACCACCTCGAGCAAGAACGCGCAGATGATCTCCAGCGGGATCGAGGCGGGCATGGTGTCGATCAACCACATCGGCATCGGGCTGGCCGAGACGCCGTTTGGCGGTATCAAGGACAGCGGCATGGGCAGCGAAGGCGGCACCGAAACCTTCGACGGCTACCTCAACACCAAGTTCGTGACCCAGCTCAATTGAGCGGGCCTCGCGCCTGGAAGCAAAAAGCCCCGGGAGACCGGGGCTTTTTGTTGGGAGTGAGAAAACCGATCAGGCCTTCTTGACCCAGGCGTTGCACCAGCCCTTGGTCGCGACCTTCTTGCCAGCGAACAGCGGGCAGCCGCCGGCGGCGTCGGAGGCCTTGCCCTGGAACAGGCCGCAGTTGCCGCAGTTGCTGCCGGCGACAAACTTGGGCTGCTTGGCCTTGTCGACCTTGGTGCCATCGGCCACATAGGCCAGGGCCTTGGCTTGCGGGTCAGTCTCGGCCACCAGAGCCTGAGCGCTGGCTTGCGACGCAGCGGCCAGCAGGCTGCCGCCGACGGCCACTTGCATCATGAACACGCGGCGGGTCTTGGCGCCTTGGAAGGAATCGAAGCTCATTGAAATCCCCTAAAAAAGAACACAAACGAATCTGAAAACTTGTCGAAGGTAGCCGAAATCAGGCGAAAGGGGAAAGTAGCCCGAATTAATTCGATTAATCTACTCAGTATCTCGGGCCGGGCGGCCTCAGTCAGGCACCACCGCCGTCACCTCGATCTCCACCTTCGCACGGTCTTCCACCAGGTCGGCCACCTGCACCAGCGTCATCGCCGGGTAGTGGCGCCCCAGCACCTCCTGATAGACCTTGCCCAACTCGCGCCCGCGGGCCAGGTACTCGTGCTTGTCCTTCACGTACCAG
>CANHSE010000052.1 GCA_947463025.1 Comamonadaceae bacterium | reverse complement strand
CGCTACCGCGTGGTGCTGGAAAACGGTCACGAGCTGATCGCCTACAGCGGCGGCAAGATGCGCAAGAACCACATCCGCATCATCGCGGGTGACGATGTCACGCTCGAACTCTCGCCCTATGACCTGAACAAGGGCCGCATCATGTTCCGTCACCTGCCGGATCGCGCTGCGCGTCCGAACCCCGCGCCCAGCTACGGCGGTAACCGCCGCTGATTGCCCGCCTTGCGCCGGGCTCGCCCCGGCCGCAGGCCTGATCGCGTTCTGCGCTCAGGTACGCCTCCCCACAGTTTCTGTACGCGCACGCCCCCGCTGCGCCCGCGCCGGTCGCACAATGACCGGATGCATGGCGCCCGCGTCGCCCTGATTGGCGCCCCCACCGATGTCGGGGCGGGGGTGCGGGGTGCCTGCATGGGACCGCAGGCGCTGCGGGTCGCCGGTCTCGTACAGGCGCTGCAGTCGCTGGGGGTGTCCGTGATCGACAAGGGCGATCTCGTCGGCCCGCCCCGCCCCGCCTCGCCGCAAGATGCCCGCGGTCCGCATCACCTCGATGAAGTCATCGCCTGGAACCGCGCCGTATTCGACGCGGTCGATCGGTCCCTGTCGGACGGCGACTTGCCGCTGCTTCTGGGCGGTGACCATAGCCTGGCCGTCGGCTCCATCAGCGCCATCGCCCGCCACTGCCATCACCACGGCCGCCGGCTACGGGTGCTCTGGCTCGACGCTCACGCCGATGTCAATGACGCAGCCACCAGTCCCAGCGGCAACCTGCATGGCATGCCCGTGGCCTGTCTCCTCGGGCACGGCCCAGCGCCCTTGGTGGGGTGGAGCGGCCAGCCCCAGGTGCTGCAAGCCGCCGACATCGCTTTTCTGGGCATCCGCAGCGTCGATACCGAGGAAAGATTGGCGATCGCGCGTCTAGGCCTGCAGGTCTGGGACATGCGCGCCATCGACGAACGCGGCCTGTGCGACGTACTGAGCGAGGCCTTGCAGGGGCTGACTGCCGACACGCATTTGCATCTGAGCTTCGACCTGGATGCACTGGATCCCGTGCATGCGCCCGGTGTGAGCACGGGCGTGCCGGGCGGACTCACCTGCCGCGAGATGCAACTGTGCATGGAGATGATCGCCGACACCGGCTGTCTGTGCTCGCTTGATGTGATGGAGATCAACCCTGCGCAGGACGTGCGCAATCGCACGGCCGAACTCGCGGTGCAGGCCGTCTGCAGCCTGCTGAGGGCGGCGACGCTGGCGCGCTAAGGCCTGCGTGAGGTCTTAGTCGCGGGCGTCGTCTTCGGCGGCATCGGGGTTGTCATCCAGGTCGGTGAACTCGTCGTCACCCGGCCTGGCGTCTTCGGCGGCGTCGATGGACGACTTGCCACCAGGTCCTGCATCGGGCCCCAGGCGTACCACCCGATCGGGCAGGATGTCGCAGCCCTCAACGGTGTCCATGCCCGAGACCACGCCGCGCTCGCCCGTACCCGTGGAATCGCTGTCGCCATGGACTTCCTCCGTGCCGCGGGCGTCGCTGCCGCTGTCCGAGTTGTCGCTGGGCCCTAGCAGGTCGCTGCTGCGGCCGGCGGGTTGGCTCGGTGCCTTGTCGGCGCCCATGATGCTGCTGTAAGCCATGGCATGTGTTCCTTCAATGCGTGAGCCTGCGCTGGGCGCGTTGCGCGTGCCGTCGGACGGCAGCGGCGGTCCGTGTCCGACGCTGCGCTGCCCCGGTTAGCATGGCGGCACCATCGTTTTCCCCGAGCCGCCATGACCTACCTGCTCGCTCTCGACCAAGGCACCTCCAGTTCGCGCAGCATCGTGTTCGATCTCCAGGGCCGCATCGTGGCTGTGGCCCAGCGCGAGTTGCCGCAAAGCTATCCGCAACCGGGCTGGGTCGAGCATGACCCTCTGGCCATTTGGGAGGGCCAACTCGCCACCGCGCGCGAGGCCCTGTCGCAGGCCAAGCTGCGGGCCAGTGACATCCGCGCGCTGGGCATCACCAACCAGCGCGAGACCACGGTGGTGTGGCACCGCGCCACAGGTCGCCCCATTCACCCGGCCATCGTCTGGCAAGACCGTCGCACCGAGCCGCTGTGCGCGCAGCTACGCGAGCGCGGGTGGGAGGGCCGCATCCGTGAACGCACGGGGCTGGTGATCGATGCGTATTTCTCCGCCACCAAGATCGCCTGGCTACTCGAACAGGTGCCCGGCGCGCGCGAACAGGCGCGGCGCGGCGAGCTGGCCTTCGGCACCATCGACAGCTGGTTGCTGTGGCAGCTCACAGGCGGTGCGGTGCACGCCACCGACGTGAGCAACGCCTCGCGCACCTTGTTGTTCGATGTGCGACGCCACGCCTGGGACGAGGAGCTGCTGGGGCTGCTCGACATTCCCCTGTCCATGATGCCGACGGTGCGCCCCTCCAGCGCCGACTTCGGCACGACGCGCGCCGACCTGCTCGGTAGCCCGATCGCGGTGGGCGGTATCGCGGGCGATCAGCAAAGCGCCCTGTTCGGTCAGGCTTGCTTCGAGGCGGGCATGGCCAAGAACACCTATGGCACGGGCTGCTTCATGTTGATGCACACGGGCGCACAGTTCCAGTCGTCAGCCAACGGTCTGATCACCACGCGCACCGCGCAGATCGGTGATGCGGCCGGCTACGCGCTGGAAGGCAGCGTGTTCGTGGGCGGCGCCGTCGTGCAGTGGCTACGCGATGGCCTGCAGGCGATTCGCAGCAGCGCCGAGGTCGAGGCCCTGGCCGCCAGCGTGCCTGATGCGGGTGGCGTGTCGCTGGTGCCTGCCTTCACTGGCCTGGGAGCCCCCTACTGGCAGCCCGATGCGCGCGGCACGATCACCGGCCTCACGCGGGGCTCGACCCTGGCCCACATCGCGCGTGCTGCGCTCGAGAGCATTGCCTGCCAGAGCGCGGCGCTGTTGCAAGCCATGAGCCGAGACGCGCAGGCCTCTGGCGGCGCGCCGTTGGCGCAATTGCGTGTGGACGGCGGCGCCAGCGTCAACAATCTGTTGATGCAGTTTCAGGCCGACTTGTTGGGGATCCCGGTGGTGCGCCCTGCGATCACCGAGACCACGGCCCTGGGCGCAGCCTGGCTTGCGGGCCTGGCCGCCGGTGTGTATGGCGGCCCCTCGGATCTCACCGCGCTATGGCGCGCCGACCGGGTGTTCGAGCCGATGTGGGACCGTGCGCGCGCCCACGAGCGGATGGCGCAGTGGGAGCATGCCGTGCGTCAGGCAACGGCGGCCTGATAAAGCGCGCGCGGTGTGCGGTGCGCGCCGTGGTTTCAGGCCGTGGTCTTCATCGGCCGTCCGCCGAAGATCGCGGTGCCCACGCGCACCATCGTGCTGCCGGCTGCAATTGCGGCTTCAAGGTCTGACGTCATCCCCATCGACAGCGTGTCCACCGCCAGCCCCTGCGCGCGCAGCTGGTTGAACAGCGCGCGTGCGCGCAGATGCACCGCGCGTTGCGACTCGAAGTCGGCTGCAGGCTCCGGAATCGTCATGAGCCCGCGCAAGACCAGACCGGGCAACGGGGCGATCTCGCGCGCCAGCGCCAGCGTCTCCTCGGGCATCACGCCGGCCTTGTTGGCGCCGCCGTCGATGTTCACCTGAATGCAGACGTTCAGCGGCGCCAGGTGGGTAGGTCGCTGTTGCGACAGGCGCTGCGCGGTCTTGAGGCGGTCGACGGTGTGGGCCCAGTCGAAGTGTTCGGCCACCAGACGCGTCTTGTTGCTTTGGATCGGCCCGATGCAATGCCATTCCAGGGTCGGCGCATCGGCGTCCTCAGCCAGCTGGGCCATCTTCTCGACGGCTTCTTGCAGGTAGTTCTCGCCGAAGGCGCGCTGACCGCAAGCGGCGGCCGCGCGCACGGCCTCCGGCCCGAAGGTCTTGGACACCGCCAGCAGCGTGACCTCGGCGGGTGCGCGCCCGGCCGCCTGACAGGCCGCTTGGATGCGCGCGCGCACCTGCTCAATATTGAATGAAATGGTATTCATAATGGCCGATTTCGGGGTCACTCTCTCATGGTCATGAACATCCATCAGCTGCTCGCTTTCAGCGTCAAGAACAAGGCCTCCGACCTGCACCTGTCATCCGGCCTGCCCCCGATGATCCGCGTGCACGGCCAGATGTGCCGCATCAACGTCGAGCCTCTGTCGCACGCCCAAGTCAGCGCGATGCTGGCCGACATCATGACCGAGACCCAGCGCCGCCAGCACCAGGAGGCGCTGGAGTGCGATTTTTCCATCGAGCTGGCGGGGTTGTCGCGGTTTCGGGTCAATGCATTTCACCAAAGTCGCGGCGCCGCCGCCGTGCTGCGCGCCATTCCCTCGCGGGTGCTGACCCTACAAGAGTTGGGAGCGCCGGCGATCTTTGCCGAACTCGCCTTGCGCCCGCGGGGACTGGTGCTCGTCACGGGCCCGACCGGCTCGGGCAAGTCCACCACGCTGGCCGCCATGGTGCATCACCTCAATGACACCGAGGCCGGTCACATCCTCACCGTCGAAGACCCGATCGAATTCGTCCACGAATCGCGCAAATGCCTGGTGAACCAGCGCGAGGTCGGTCCGATGACGCATTCATTCTCCGCCGCCTTGCGCGCCGCTTTGCGTGAAGACCCAGACGCCATCCTGGTGGGCGAGCTGCGCGATCTGGAGACCATCCGCCTGGCCATGACCGCCGCCGAGACCGGCCACCTGGTCTTTGCCACCTTGCACACCGCCAGCGCCGCCAAGACCATCGACCGCATCATCGATGTCTTCCCCGCCGAGGAAAAAGAAATGGTGCGCGCCATGCTCGCGGAATCGCTGCAGGCAGTCATCGCACAGACGCTTTGCCGTCAGGCCGATGGCGCGGGCCGCGTCGCGGCGCACGAGGTCATGCTCGCCACCTCGGCGATTCGCAACTTGATTCGCGAGAACAAGGTTGCTCAGATGTATTCCGCCATGCAGACCGGTGCCGCAGCCGGCATGCAGACCCTGGACCAGGCCCTGGCCGATCTGGTGCGCCGGCGCCTGATCACGCCGGCCGAGGCGCGCTCCAAGGCGCGTCACCCCGAGAACTTTCCGGGCTGAGGTACCCGACCAAAGTGATGCCCCGGGATTTATCCCCAAGGACAACTCGGGTTGCCATCGTTTAAGGTTCGGGCATGAGCACCACCAACCCCAAAACCTACGAATCCGTCCCCCCGCGCAAAGTCGCTTTTCTGGGCCTAGGCGTCATGGGCTTGCCCATGGCCGGTCATTTGGCCCTGGCGGGTCACGACGTCACCGTCTACAACCGCAGCGCCCCCAAGGCGCAGGCCTGGGTGGCCGAGTTCAAGGGCCGCATGGCACCGACGCCGCGTGAAGCGGCTGCGGGCTGCGACATCGTCTTTTGCTGCGTCGGCAATGATGACGATCTGCGCTCTGTGGTCCTGGGCCCCGACGGCGCCTTTGCCGGCATGAAGCCCGGCGCGGTCTTGGTCGATCACACCACGGCCTCGGCCAACGTGGCGCGCGAGCTTGACGCCCAGGCCCGCGCCAAGGGCTTGGTCTTTATCGACGCGCCGGTGTCTGGCGGTCAGGCCGGCGCGCAAAACGGCATGCTCACGGTGATGTGTGGCGGTGACGCCACCGCCTTCGAGTCCGTGCGCCCGGTGGCCATGGCCTTCTCGCGCGCCTTCACCCTCCTGGGCCCCAGCGGCGCCGGTCAATTGGCCAAGATGGTCAACCAGATTTGCATCGCGGGTCTGGTGCAGGGCCTGTCCGAGGCCATTGCCTTCGGCCAGAAGGCCGGCCTGGACATGCACCAGGTCTTGGACGTGATTGGCAAGGGCGCTGCCCAGAGCTGGCAGATGGACAACCGCGGCAAGACCATGATCGACGACAAGTTCGATTTCGGTTTTGCCGTCGACTGGATGCGCAAAGACCTGGGCTTGGTGCTGGATGAGGCCAAGCGCAATGGCGCGCGCCTGCCCGTGACCGCCGTGGTCGATCAGTTCTACGCCGACGTGCAGGGCATGGGCGGTCAGCGCTGGGATACGTCCAGCCTGATCCGGCGCCTGCGCTGATCCGCCTTTATCGGGCGGCGCTGGCAGGCTGCAGCGGCGCCAACGCGGGGGCCGCTGCGGGGGTGGCTACCGCGCCAGCGGCTGCCGCCTTGGGCGCGATGCGGGCCAGTTCTTCCTCGCTGATGATCTCGAACACGCGCACCACGCGGTTGACGCCACTGATCTGGCGCACCACAGCGGTGGCCCGCTCGGATTCGCGTTGGGTCACGCGGCCCAAGAGGTAAACGGCGCCGCGCTCGGTCACCACCTTGAAGGCGGTGGCGGTCAGGTCCTTGGCATCGATCAGGCTGGCCCTGACCTTGCCCGTGATGAAGGCATCGGTACCGCGCTGGGTCAGGGTGCTGGCGCTCATGACGCCCAGCTCGTTGACGACGCTGCGCACATTGTCGACCTTGGTCACGGTTTGTTCGGCCAGTTGCTTGGTCGCGGCATCGGGCACTTCACCCGTCAGAAGCACCTGGCGGTTGTAGCTGGTGACGTTGATGTGTGCGCGGCTGCCCAGGACTTCACCCAGGCGGCTGTTGGCACGCAGCTCGATGGTCTCGTCCTCCAGCTGCGAGCCGGTCGTGCGGCGATCCACCACCACCAGTGTGCCGACCGCAGCCCCTCCGATCAGCAGTGGCGCGCAGCCAGACAGGGTGGTGGCCAGCAGGACGGCTGCGAGCGTGGGGCGGGCAAGGCGTTGTAGGGTGTTCATGTCGTGGTCTCCTGTTCCTGGTCTCCGAGCAATTGGGCATCGACCCCGTCGCACACGCAATGCAGGACGAGGAGATGCACCTCATGGATGCGCGGCGCACGGTCATGCGGTACGCAGATGTTCACGTCGGTCTCGCGCAGGGCTTGGGCCAGCCGCCCGCCGCCCTGCCCGGTGAGGGCTACCACCGACATTTCGCGCTCGTGGGCCGCTTGCACCGCAGCCAGCACGTTGGCGCACTGACCATCGACCGAGAGGGCCAGCAGCACGTCGCCGCTCTGGCCCAGGGCACGCACCTGGCGCGCGTAGACCTGGGTGAAGTCCTGGTGGGCGCCCACGCCGGTCAAAAGAGCCGTGTCGGCGTTCAGGGCGATGGCGCCGAGCTCGGGCCGCTCACGCTCGAAGCAGCCGACGAACTTGGCGGAAAAATTCTGGGCATCGGCCGCCGACCCGCCGTTGCCGCAGCTCAGGACCTTGCCGCCGCTGGTCACGCAGGCCAGTACCGCCTGAATGGCGTCGGCAATCGGCTTGGTCAGCGACTGTGCGGCCTGGTACTTGAGGTCGGCGCTGTCGATGAAATGCTGTTGGATTCGTTGTTCAAGCATCTGCGGGGATGATAACGCCCGCTTATGACCCTGCCGCCTTAAGCGGCGTCGAAAGCCGCCTTGAGCCAGTGGACGCTCTGGCCCTCGATGGCCACCACGTCAAAGCGGCAGGCGGGCGTTTGCGGCAGGCGCATCAGGTAATGGCGCGCCGCGAAGATGATGCGACGGCGCTTGGTGGCGCCCACGCTGGCCGCGGCACCGCCGAAGCGGGCGCTGGCGCGCTGGCGCACCTCGGCAAAGACCAGGGTGCCGTCGGGTTCGCGCAAGATCAGGTCGATCTCGCCGCCGCCGCGGCCGGGGGTTCGATAATTGCGCTGCACGAGGCGCAGGCCCGCGCCCATCAGGTGCGCCAGGGCGAGCGCCTCGGCTGCATCGCCTGCCTGCTTCGTTGTCGTGGCCCGTTTTGCCAGGAGTTTCATGACCGCTTCGTTCGCCTCCGCCCTGAAGGCCGCCCGTGAGGCCGCCGGTGCCCAGAATTACCCCCAGGGGGCACTCTATGTGGTGGCCACGCCGATTGGCAATCTCTGCGACATCAGCCTGCGCGCGCTGCATGTGCTCGAACTGGCCGATGCCATCGCCTGCGAGGACACGCGCCACACCCAGGCCCTGCTGCGTGCGCTGGGTCTGGATCGGCCCTCGGGCGGCCTGATTGCGGTGCACCAGCACAATGAATCCGAGGCCGCGCAGCAGGTGTTGGCGCGCCTGCAAGCGGGCCAGCGCGTGGCCTATGCCAGCGACGCCGGCACCCCGGCGGTGAGTGATCCGGGCGCGCGCCTGGTGGCTGCGGTGCACGCCGCGGGGCTGCGCGTGATTCCCTTGCCTGGCGCCAGCAGCGTGACGGCGGCCCTGAGTGTGGCGGGCGCCTGGAGCGAAGCGCCGGGTTTCGTCTTCGGCGGCTTTCTGCCCGCACGCGCGGGCGAGCGCACCGCTGCCGTGCAGGCCCTGGCGCAGGAGCCGCGCGCGGTGGTCTTGCTCGAAGCGCCGCATCGCATCGCGGATCTGGCCCAGGCCTTGGCCCCTCTGGGCCCACGCGCGCTCACCGTCGGACGCGAATTGACCAAGCAATTCGAGCAGGTCCACACCCTGGCCTGCCAGGACCTGAGCGCCTGGCTCGCGGCGGATGCCACGCGCAGCCGGGGCGAGTTCACCCTCGTGCTGCATCCCCAGCCGGCAGCCCCTGCGGCAGATGACGGCATGGCCTTGCTGCAATTGCTGCTGCCCGAGTTGCCGGTCAAGACGGCTGTGCGTATTGCGGCCGAGGCCAGTGGTGCCTCACGCAACGCCCTGTATGACGCCGCCTTGCGTTGGCGCAAGGCGGCCGGCGAATCCGCCAGCGAGCCTGCGGGCGATTGACGCGCCGCGACTCACACCGACAGCGGATCGACGTCCACGGCCCACCGCAGCAGGCCCGGCTCACGCAGCGCGTGCAGGGTTTCCTGCCACGCCAGCAAAAACCGTTGCAGTGCGGGGCGTGAGGCACTTTCCACCAGCAGCTGCGCCCGTTCCACGTTCGCAATGCGCTGCACTGACATCGGCACCGCCGCATACATCACCACCTGACCGGTCGTATCCAGGGCCTGACCTGCGTCGCGGGCTGCGTTCAAAAAGGCCTGTGCTGCCGCCTGGGTGCGGGCCTCGGCGCGCACCAGGGCCTGAAAGGCAAAAGGCGGCATGCCCGCCTGTTGGCGCTCAGCCAATTGCGTGGCGGCGAAGGCGGGGTAGTCGTGCCGACGCAGCGCCGCAAACAGCGGGTGTGTCGGATTCCAGGTTTGCACCCACATCTCGCTGTGGCCCGCCTGCGCTGCGTCGCGCCCGGCCCGTCCTGCCGCCTGCATCAAGAGCGCGAACAGGCGCTCGGGCGCTCGAAAGTCACTGGAGAACAAGGCGGTGTCCGGATTGATCGCTGCCACCAGGGTGATGCGTCGGAAGTCGTGTCCCTTGGTGACCATCTGCGTGCCGACCAGCACATCGACATCGCCCGCATGCACCTGGGCCAGTTGCGCCTCCAGCGCGCCCTTGGCGCGTGTGGTGTCGGCGTCCATGCGAGCCACGCGCACGGGCCGCGCCGCATCGCCTGTGGCGTCGCCCGGGCGCTGCACCTGCGCCAATAAGGCGGCGATTTGTTCTTCCAGCTGCTCGGTGCCACGTCCCACTGGCGCGATGTCCACATTGCCGCAAGCGGGGCAGGCGCGCGGCACCCGCTCGGTGTAGCCGCAGTGGTGGCAACGCAAGGTGCGGTCGATCTTGTGGAAGACGCGAAAGGTGCTGCAATGCGGACAGTCGCTTTTCCAGTCGCAGGCGGTGCAGGCCAGCACCGGCGCGTAGCCGCGGCGATTGAGAAACAGCAGCGATTGCTCGCCGCGCGCGATGCGCGTCTCAATGGCCTCGAGCAAAGCCGGCGCCAGCAGCGTACGGGGCGGCTGCAGGTTCATGTCCACCAGCCGCACCTGGGGCAGCGCCCCAGCGCCGATGCGCGCGGGCATCTCCAGTCGCTGGTAGCGCCCGGTTTCGCTGGCCTGCCAACTCTCCAGCGAGGGCGTGGCAGATCCGAGCAGCACCTGCGCGTGCTCGAGCCGTCCGCGCAGCACCGCCAGATCGCGCGCGGAGTAACGCGCGCCTTCCTGCTGCTTGTAGCTGGGGTCGTGTTCTTCGTCGACCACGATCAGCCGCAGACCCGGCAGCGAGGCGAACACCGCCATGCGCGTGCCCAGCACGATGCGCGCGGTGCCCGCATGCGCGGCCAGCCAGCTGCGAAGGCGCTGCGCCGGCGTGAGCCCGCTGTGCATGGCCACCACCTGCGCGTCGCCAAAGCGTTCGATGAAACGCGCCATCAGCTGCGGCGTGAGGTTGATCTCCGGCACCATCACCAGCGCCTGGGCCTGCGGGTTGGTATCGAGCACGCCTTGCACCGCTTGCAGATAGACCTCGGTCTTGCCGCTGCCGGTCGCGCCAAACAGCAGGAAGGGCCCGCTCGCCGTTCGCATGTGTGCGAGCACCGCGTGTTGCTGTTCGGTCAAGGCGGGTGCTGGGCCTGGGGCGCTGCTTACCGTTGCGGCGGCGGGTTTGCGTTGGAGCCGGCGTGCCAGCTGCGTGGTGTCCAGATCGCGCAATTGCGGCGGCAGGGCGGCCAGCGCCACCTCGCCCACACCGCGTTGGTAGTACGACGCAGCGAAGTCCACCAGCTGCCGCCATGCACCTGCAAGGGGCGTCAGCCCGGCCAGCACGCCCGCGATCGGTTTTTCCGTCACAGCCGCCGGCGTTTCGGCGGCCGAGCCCGCATCCCAGACCACGCCCAGCACCTCGCGCTTGCCCAGGGGCACGCGCACCAGCGTGCCTGGCGGGAGCGCTGACTCACTTCGGTAGCTCAGGGGTCCGCGGATGCCGCTGTGCGCGGGGGTGGCGACCACGACGGACAGGCGGTGATGCATGACAGGATCGCGTTTTAGCGGCTCATTCTCAGGCGGTTCTCAGATGTCGCGCTTAAGTCCTTGAATCCAAAGCCTTTTGTGGCCCATCCAGAATTTCTGTGGATAACTTTGTTGATAGCGACCCATGGAACCGCCGCGAAGCCTGAAAAATCAAGGCTTTCGCTGGGGTGCTCGCAAAACTGGCAGAAAACGAATCCTATAAGAATCAATGACTTACGCGAACTGTGCCCGGCGCGACGGTGCCAAGGCGCGTTGGCATTTTTTCTCGCGTCGCAGCACGGTTTTTGTGCATAAGTCAAGGCCGCGTCAGTCGTTTTTGTCAGAAGTCCAGCTAGGGAAGCTCCGGAGAACGAAGGTTTTGCTCAGCGCTTGACAGCTTGGCGCATCGCGCGTGAGTGCGCGTGCACAGTCTCCACCAGGGCGCTCACATGCTCGGGCGGCGTGTGCTGGCTGATGCCGTGGCCCAGGTTGAAGATGTGCGTGGGGCCTTGCCCTTCGCCCTGATGCGGCGTGCCGAAGCTGTCCAGGACGCGGCGCGCCTGCTCGCTCACTTGCTCGGGCGAGGCGAACAGCACATTGGGATCGAGGTTGCCTTGCAGCGCCTTGTGTGCGCCCACCTGTGCGCGCGCGCGGCCCAGGTTGACCGTCCAGTCCAGGCCCAGGGCGTCGCAATCGAGATGGCCCATTTCTTCCAGCCACAGGCCGCCGCCCTTGGTGAAGACGATGCGCGGAATCACGGCGCCCTGGTGGGTGCGATGCAGCTGCGCCAGCACGCGTGCGGTATAGGCCAGGCTGAATTCCTGAAAGCAGCCGTCGGCCATCACGCCGC
Organism: Comamonadaceae bacterium; assembly: GCA_947463025.1. Classification (GTDB taxonomy): domain Bacteria; phylum Pseudomonadota; class Gammaproteobacteria; order Burkholderiales; family Burkholderiaceae_C; genus Ramlibacter. The sequence continues at coordinate 4,213 of CANHSE010000052.1, read as the reverse complement.
CCCAGCTGTCAAACACCATCACCGCCTGTGCGCCCGCTTCGATCTGCGCATTCAGGTACGCCGCGACCGCGTCGGCGTTGACCGCCAGGATGCGGTGCATCAGGTCGGGGCGGCTGTACATCAGCGTCTTGACCAGGCGGTAGTCGTCCGAGCCCGCGCCCTCGACCATGTAGCAGGCCAGCGTCCAGGGGCTGCCCGAAAACCCGATCAGCGGCACGCGCCCGTTCAGGGCCTTGCGGATCGAGGTGACGGCATCGAACACATACCGCAGCTTGTTCATGTCCGGCACGGCCAGGGCGTTGACAGCGGCCTCGTCGCGCACGACTTTTTCGAACTTGGGTCCTTCGCCCAGCGCGAAGCTCAGGCCCAGGCCCATCGCGTCGGGCACGGTCAGGATGTCCGAGAACAGGATGGCGGCGTCCAGGTCGTAGCGGTCCAGGGGCTGCAGGGTCACCTCGGTGGCGTAGTCCACGTTCGTGGCCAGGCCCATGAAGCTACCGGCCTTGGCCCGGGTCGCGCGGTATTCCGGCAGATAACGGCCCGCCTGGCGCATCAGCCACAGCGGGGTGTAGTCGGTGGCCTGGCGCAGGCAGGCGCGCAGGAAGCGGTCGTTTTGAAGGGGTGCGAAGCTCATGCCCGACATTGTGGCAGGGCCGCAGACCCCCCTCGCTCAGGGCCCCGGCGCTCAGAGCGCGGCCAGGAGTGCCCGCACCTCGCTGGCGGACAACACCTCGGACATCACCACAGGCGCACGTCCCGGCGCGTACAGCACATACACCGGCACGCCGCTGCGCCCCAGCGTCGTCAGGGCCTGGGTGATGGCCGGGTCGCGCCGCGTCCAATCGGCCCGCAGCAGGGTGACCTGGCGCGCCGCGAAATCGGCCAGCACCTGCTCGTCGGCCAGCGTCGTGCGTTTGTTGTACTGGCAGGTCACACACCAGGCCGCCGTGAAGTCCACGAACACGGGCTTGCCCGCCGCCAAGGTGTCACGCACCGTCTGCGCGGACCAGGCTTGCCAGCGGTCGCCGGCCACTGCCCCAGGTGCGGCCAGGGGCGCCGGTCGCAGCACCTGCGGCCCCAGCGTCCAGGCCAGCGTCGCGGCAGCGCCCAGGGCCAGCGCGGCGACGACCTGGCGCGTGCGTCCCTTCAGCGTCAAGGCCCACACCGCAAAGGCCAGGGCCACCAGCAGCACGAGCAGCGCGCCCGCGCCGTCAATGCCGCTTTGCTGCCCCAGCACCCAGACCAGCCAGGCCACGGTGGCCAACATCGGAAACGCCATGAGCTTGCGCAAGGTGTCCATCCAGGGGCCGGGCCGCGGCAGCCATCCCGCCACCGCCGGGATCCAGCTGGCTGCCAGATACGGCAAGGCCATGCCCACGCCCAGCGCCGCGAACACCATCAGCGCCTGGCTCGCGGGCAGGGCGATGGCCAGGCCCAGCGAGGCGCCCATGAAGGGCGCGGTGCAAGGCGAGGCGATCGCCACTGCCAACACGCCCGAGAGGAAAGCGTCGCCCGCCGGATGGCGCGCCTGCAAGCTCGCAACACTGGAAGGCAGGAAGGTGCCGAACTCGAACACGCCGGCCAGGTTCAGGCCGATCAGGGTGAACAGGGCGGCGAGTGCCGCCACCACCGCCGGCGACTGCAGCTGAAACCCCCAGCCCAGTTGTTCGCCCGCCGCACGCAGCGCCAACATCAAAGCGCCCAAGGCGAGAAAAGAGATCACCACGCCGGCGGTATAGGCCAGTCCGCTCACACGGTGGGCGCGGCGGTCATCGCCATGGCGCGCAAAGCCCATGACCTTCACCGCCAGCACCGGGAACACGCAGGGCATCAGATTCAGGATCAGGCCGCCCAGGAGCGCCCCGAGCAGGGCGGCTGCGAGCGAGGCGGACACGGCCGCTGCGGGCGCGGTGTCAGCGTTGCGACGCAGGGCTTCTTGCAGCGCCGGCGAGACCGTCGCCACCGGGGCCACGGCGGGCCAGGTGCCGGTCACGGGCAGCTCGGTGCGCCAGCCCGCGCCTTCCCGCGCCGGGTCTGCGACCACCACCGGCAGCATCGTCGGGGCCGCACTGCGCTGCGCCGACAGCGGCAGTTGCGCGGTCCAGGTCGTACCTTGCCAGGCTTGTGTCCAGGCGCCGGCGGGTTCGGTGATGGCGCTGGTCTCCGGAAAAATCTCCAGCGTCTTGCCACGCAGCGAGGCGGGCAGCCCCGGGATCGACACGCGCAGCGCTGTGTCTTGCACCTGGGCGCTGGCGCCACCGGCTACGCGTTCGAGCGGCCGGGGTTGGGCGTCCCATGCGGCCTGAAACACGCCCCCGTGCAGCGCAGTGCTGCCGCGGGTGGGGATGCGCAGGGTGAAGGCACCTTCTTCCGGGATGCACTCCTTGCGACACACCAGCCAGTTGGCCTGCAGCTTGACTTCCAGCTCCGAGGCCAGAAGCGAGGGTTGGAACGCGGGTGTGATCGTCAGCGGCACGGGGAGCAGCACCGTGCCTTCGTAGCCGTAATTGGCCAGGTTCCCCAGCGGCAACTTACGCGGCACGGGCCAGCCGATCTCGCCGGCTATCACCCCTGCGGGCAGGGTCCACGCCAGCGTCGTGGGCAGCCCCGAATCGCCCGGGTTCTTCCAGTAGGTGTGCCACTGCGGCTGGTGGCGAATCTGCAGGCCCACCCAGACGGTCTTGCCGGGCGCCACGCCCTCGGGTGCATGCGCCAGCAACTCGGCGCGCACCCGCTCGGTGGTGATCACAGCGCTGCCTGTGGCCCACGCATCAAGGGGCGCCATCCAGGTGCACGCGCAGGCGAGCAGGTAAGGCAGAGCAGTCAGGCGCATGTTAGTGGTTTGTTTCGAGAATTGCGCATCCGGTAGGGCGCATGAGCGGCGCTCGGGTGCTGGCGGCGTGTGCACCCACCGGATTTCCACGCACCCCCATTCCCTCAACTTCAAGGAGGTCTCGACTCATGATCCAAAATCCCTCGCAAGCATCTGCCGGTTGCTTTGCTTCATTCGCGGCGGGCGCAAGCCGGTTCGCGTCCGGGCTATCGGCGGGCGCAAGAGCCTGCGGAACTGCCCTGGCGGACCGACTCGCGAGATTATGCAGTTCTTCAGCGCGTGCCGCGAATCCAGGCCCAGTGCCTTCTCCTGGGGCTGGCGCTCCTGTGGCTGGCGTTGTTGTGGCTGGCGTTGTTGTGCCTGGCGCTGCTGGGGATGGCGCTGCTAGGGCTGACTCTCATGTGCCTGTCGCTCTTCCTAGTGCTGTCTTCGCGAGGGGCGTTCGACCCCTGCGCGACTGCAGTCTTTCTTTTCGTCCGAACGGGGAGGTCATGTTCGCACCGCCTCGAGATAGCGTCGATACCGAGTCGCTCGATTCAAAAAACAATCCGGTGAACGTCCACTCCAGCAGCAAGACAACTTCGGCACAAGTCGCCAAAAAGCGGGAGATCAGGGACACCATCCTGGGCGCCTGCCGCGACAGCTTCGGGACGCTGCTCACTTCGATCGTCACTCAAGCGCTCCCCGCGGTGAAAGCGCTGGGTAAAAACAGGACGGAACGCCAGCTGGAGGAAGCATTGATTCCCCCTATTCGGGATGCCTTGGCGGCGCTGTCGCAGGGAGGTCTTCACGGTGTGGTCCCTCAGCAAACTCGAGCCTACATTCAAGGCTTGGACACACCTAACAATCGTTTGTTGATGGAGTTGCCCAGGGGGCAGGATCCGACGCGCTTCGCCTTGTTCAGCCTGACCCTGCGTCCATTGGCTCAGGATTTGGCTATGGGGGAGAGGCGTTCGGGCGATAGCCGAGCTTCTGAGTTGTACTTGAAGGCCGCCGAGGTGATCCAGCGTCTGGCCTCGTCGCAGTCATTCATCTTCGCTGGCGACCTCAGCCGCCTGTTTTCAGAAGAAGAGGCGCAAAGCAGCAGAACCATGTCGAGCCCACGCTCTGATTGGCAAAGTGCCGCCAACTTCGTTCAGCTGAGACTGCGGGCTTCAGTCGACCAGATTGCTGGCCGCAGCCGACAGGATCACAAATGAGGCCTCATCCCCCGATCCCTCTAAGATCGGGGGATGCCCGCCCCCACCCGTGTCTGGTCTGACCTCACCACCCGAGACTTCGCCCGCCGCCAGGCCTCGGGGGCGGCGCAGCGCACGGTGGCGGTCCTGCCGGTGGCCGCGACCGAGCAGCACGGCCCGCACCTGCCTTTGAATGTGGATG
>CANHSE010000051.1 GCA_947463025.1 Comamonadaceae bacterium | reverse complement strand
TTGCAAAACCATCCCGAGGTGCTGGCCCAATGGCAGCAGGATCTGGGGCATGTGCTGGTCGATGAATACCAGGACACCAACGCCACCCAATACGAATTGCTCAAGCTCCTGGTGGGCGAGCGTCAGCGCTTCACCGCGGTGGGCGATGACGACCAGTCCATCTACGGCTGGCGCGGCGCGACGCTGGACAACTTGCGCCGATTGCCCCAGGACTTCCCGCAACTCAAGGTGATCAAGCTGGAGCAGAACTACCGCTCCACCAGCGCCATCCTGCGGGCAGCCAACAACGTCATTGCGTCCAACCCCAAGCTTTTTCCCAAGACCCTGTTCTCCGAACTGGGCGAGGGCGAGCCAGTGCGTATCGTCGACTGCGACAACGAGGAACACGAGGCCGAACGCACTGTGGCCCGCATCCAGTCGATCCGCGCGGGTTTCTCGGCGGACGCCAGTGGGGGTGGCGTGCACAAGGAGTGGAAGGACTTCGCCGTCTTGTATCGCGCCAATCACCAGGCGCGCGTGTTCGAGCAGGCGCTGCGCAAGGCGCAGATCCCCTACAAGGTCTCGGGTGGCCAAAGCTTCTTCGACCGCGCCGAGATCCGCGACCTGTGCGCCTGGATGCGCCTGTGGGTGAACAACGACGACGACCCGGCCTTTCTGCGCACAGTCACCACGCCCAAACGGGGCATCGGCCACCAGACGCTGGCCAGCCTGGGCGTGTTCGCCAGCCAGTACAAACTGAGTTTGTTCGAAGCGATGTTCGCGTCCTCCCTGGGCGCTGCGTTGCCGGCGCGCGCGGTGGGCAGCCTGCAGGAGTTCGGCCGCTATGTGAACGACCTGGAGTTTCGCGCTCGCCACACCGAGGGCGCCGAGAATGCGCGCGCCTTTCTGTCCGAATGGCTCAAGGACATCGGCTACGAAAAGCACCTGTACGACGGCGAGGACAACGAGAAGCTGGCCGCTGCGCGCTGGACGAACGTGATGGAGTTTTGCGACTGGATGGCGGCGCGCTGCGGCGGTGAGATCGACGACGCGTCGGGTGCAGGGGGCATGGCGATGGCCAGCGAGAAAAAGAATCTGCTGGAAGTAGCGCAAACCATCGCCCTGCTCTCGACCATCAGCGAGCGAGAACAGGACCAGAACGTGGTGACGCTATCGACCCTGCACGCGTCCAAGGGTCTGGAGTGGCCGCATGTGATGCTGGTCGGATGCAACGAGGGGCTGCTGCCCTTCAAGCTCGACGACGAGAACGGCACGATGAAAACCGTCGACGAGAGCATCGTGCAGCGGCTGCAGGAGGAGCGACGGTTGATGTATGTGGGCATCACGCGCGCGCAGCGTTCGCTGGCGGTGTCGTGGCTCAAGCGACGCAAGAAGGGCCGCGAATTCATTCAGGGCATGGCCAGCCGCTTCATCCCCGAGATGGCCCTGGACCAGACGACGACCAAAGAAGACCCGCGCGAGAAGCTCAAGGCCCTGCGCGCGGAGTTCGCCGCGCGCAAGGCGCAGGCCGATGCTGCGAAGGCGGCAAACGGGGCCATATGAGGGCGTGGATCGTGGCCTTACTCGCCGCGAGCTCGCTGGCCGCAGGGGCCTGTCCGGCCGACGCCGACCTGCGAGTGCGCGATCTTCTGGGCAACTGGCGTGCGCAGTTCGCGGGCGCAGGCCCAAGCGCCGATCTGTTGCTGCAAACCAATCCCGACTGGCCCGACAGCCTGGCCGGACGCATCCGCCGCGAGGGCCGTGAGGCGCGCCTGGCCGGCGATCTGGAGAGCGGCACCTTCACCCTAGAGGAATCTGCCGATGGCGTGCGTATCGACGCGGTCTGGGTGGGTCAGCCCGTGCCAGGCACCTGCGGGCGAGAGATACGCGGCGTCTGGCGCGAGGGCGGGCAGGAACAGGGGCGCGATTTCGTGTTGCGTCGGGTCATCGGCTGGTAGGTCAGAGCCGCCAGTCGTAGCCCACCGTCAAGGGCGCGTGGTCCGAGAATTTTTCGTCTTTGTAAATGCGCTCGGTGCGCGCCAGTGCCGCCATCGCTGGCGTGGCCAGGTGGTAGTCGATGCGCCAGCCCACGTTCTTCGCATAGGCCTGACCGCGATTGCTCCACCAGGTGTAGCTGGCGTCGGTGGCCTCGGGTTGCAGGTGGCGATACACATCGACCAGCCCCACCTCGGACAGTAAACGCGTCATCCAGGCGCGCTCCTCGGGCAAGAAGCCGCTGTTCTTGAGGTTGCCCTTCCAGTTTTTTAAATCCTTTTCGTGGTGGGCGATGTTGATGTCGCCGCACAGAATGAATTCGCGTTTTTTCTTCAGAGCGACCAGGTGCGGATCGATGCCCGCCAGAAAGCGGAACTTGGCCTGCTGCCGCTCCTCGCCCGAGGAGCCCGAGGGAAAGTAGCTGCTGATGATCGAGAACTTGCGTTGGGGCGTGTCAAAACGCAGTTCGACGTAGCGGCCTTCGGCATCGAACTCGCCCCCGTCCCAGCCCACGATCACGTCGCTGGGCGCGTGGCGCGTGTAGATCGCCACGCCTGAATAGCCTTTCTTCTCGGCGAAGTGGAAGTGCCCCTGCAAGCCCGCGAGCTGCTCGAAGCGGCCCGCCACATCGGGGGCCTGGGCCTTGACTTCCTGCACGCAAATACAATCAGGTCGGCTTTTGTCCAACCACGCCTCCAGGCCCTTGGTGGTCGCAGAACGGATCCCGTTGAGGTTGAGGCTGGTGAGCGTGAACAAGGAACTTCCCATGGCGGTCAATGGCGGCGGGCAGGATCAACTGGCCCAGGATTTCGTGCAGTTCTCGGTCGAATCGGGCGTCTTGCGTTTCGGCAACTTCCGCACCAAGGCGGGCCGCGACTCGCCGTATTTCTTCAACGCCGGCTTGTTTGACGACGGCGCCAAGCTCGGACGGCTCGCGCAATTTTATGCACAGCGCATCCTGGCCTCCGGCATCGAATTCGACATGCTCTTTGGCCCGGCCTACAAGGGCATTCCGCTGGCCGCGGCCGTGGCCATCGAGCTCGCACGCCTAGGACGCAACGTGCCCTATGCGTACAACCGCAAAGAGGCCAAGGACCACGGCGAAGGCGGGGTGCTGGTGGGCGCGCCGGTGCAGGGGCGTGTGCTGATCGTCGATGACGTGATGTCGGCCGGCACGGCGGCGCGTGAATCGATTGCCATCATCCAGGCTGCGGGCGCGAAGCCCCATGCCGTGGCCCTCGCCCTGGACCGCCAGGAGATGGCCACCGAGAACGGTCAGGATGTGAGCCACAGCGCGGTTCAATACGTGCGCCAGAAACTGGGCTTGCAGGTGTGCGCGATCGCGCGCCTGGCCGACCTGCTGCAGTACCTGCAAGCCGAGGGCGACGGCCAGATCGGCGCGCACTACGCGCAGGTGCTCGCCTACCGCGAACGCTACGGCGTCGAAGACTGATATCGCACGGGCACGCGCACGGGGATTGCCGCCGCGCTTTAGCCCGCCAGCTTCTTTTTCAGCAGCTCATTGACCTGGGCCGGGTTGGCCTTACCCTGGCTGGCCTTCATCACCTGACCGACCAGCGCGTTGAAGGCCTTGTCCTTGCCGGCCTTGAACTGGGCGACGTTGTCGGCGTTGGCCGCGATCACCGTGTCGATGATCTTCTCCAGCGCGCCGGTGTCGTTCATCTGCTTGAGGCCCTTGGCGGCGATGACGGCATCGACATCTTGGCCTTCGCCCGTCCACAACGCGTCAAATACCTGCTTGCCCGCGTTGTTGGAGATGGTGCCGTCGGCAATGCGACCGATCAGTGCTGCCAGCGTCTGCGCCGACACGGGCGCCTGCTCAATGGGTCGCTCGCTGGCATTGAGCCGGCGCGAGACCTCGCCCATGATCCAGTTGCTTGCGAGCTTGGCTTGGCCGCAGGCCTGGGCGGCGGCCTCGAAGTAGGCGGCCATCGCCTTGCTTTGCGTGAGCGTGGTGGCGTCGTATTCGGGCAAGCCGTAATCGGCGACGAAGCGCGCCGCCATCACGCGCGGCAGCTCCGGCATCGCCTGTTGCACGCGCTGCACCCACTCGGGCGCCACCACCAGCGGCGGCAGGTCGGGATCGGGGAAGTAGCGGTAATCGGCCGCATCTTCTTTGGTGCGCATGGCACGCGTTTCGCCCGTGTCGGGATCGAACAGCACGGTGGCCTGCTGGATCGCGCGGCCGTCCTCGATCTCCTCGATCTGCCAGCGCACCTCGAAATCGATTGCCTGCTGCATGAACTTGAAGGAGTTCAGGTTCTTGATCTCGCGGCGCGTGCCCAGAGGTTGACCGGGCTTGCGCACCGAGACGTTGGCGTCGCAGCGAAAGCTGCCCTCTTGCATGTTGCCGTCGCAGATGCCGATCCAGGTGACGATCTTGTGCAGCTCCTTGGCATAGGCCACGGCCTCGGCCGAGGAGCGGATGTCGGGCTCGGTGACGATCTCCAAGAGCGGCGTGCCGGCGCGATTGAGGTCGATGCCGGATTGGCCGACGAAGTCTTCGTGCAAGGACTTGCCCGCATCTTCTTCGAGGTGGGCGCGCACCAGGCGCACGGTCTTTTTTTCCAGCGTCGCGTCGGCGCCCTTGCCGGTCTCGAGGAAGAAACTCACCTCGCCGCCTTGCACCACCGGGATCTCGTACTGGCTGATCTGGTAGCCCTTGGGCAGGTCGGGGTAGAAATAATTTTTGCGTGCGAACACGCTGCGCGGCGCGATGTGCGAGCCTACCGCCAAACCGAATTCGATGGCGCGTTGCACGGCGCCCAGGTTCATGACCGGCAGCGTGCCAGGCAAGGCCAGATCGACGGCGCAGGCCTGCGTGTTGGGCGCAGCACCGAAGGCGGTGGACGCGCGGCTGAAAATCTTGGAGTGGGTGGAGAGCTGGGCGTGCGTCTCGAAGCCGATCACGACCTCATAGCCCTGAATCAATGCGGACATATCAGACGCCCTCCGGCTTGCGAAGGTGGAAATCAGTGGCCTGCTGAAAACGGTGGGCGGCATTCAGGAGGCGCGCCTCGCCAAAGTAGTTGCCAATCAGCTGCAGACCCACCGGCATGCCGCCTGCGCCGAAGCCACACGGCACGCTCATGCCGGGCAGCCCCGCCAGCGAAGCAGGCAGCGTGTAGATGTCGGCCAGGTAGCTGGCCACCGGATCGTCGGCCTTGTCACCCAGGGCCCAGGCCACACTGGGCGCCACCGGGCCGGCGATCACGTCGCACTGCGTGAAGGCTTGGCGGAAGTCGTCGGCGATCATGCGGCGGATCTTCTGGGCCTGCAGGTAGTAGGCGTCGTAGTAGCCGTGTGAGAGCACATAGGTGCCGGTCATGATGCGGCGCTTGACCTCTTCGCCGAAGCCTTCGGCGCGGGTCTTCTTGTACATATCGAGCAGATCGGTGTAGTGCTTCGCGCGGTGGCCAAACTTCACGCCATCAAAGCGCGAAAGATTGGACGAGGCCTCGGCTGGCGCGATCACGTAATAAACCGGGATGGACAGCTCGGTGCGGGGCAAGGTGATGTCCACCAACGTCGCACCCAGCTTCTGGTACTGGGCCAGCGCGGCGTCGATGGCGGCGCGCACGTCGGCGGCCAGGCCCTCGCCGAAAAATTCACGCGGCACGCCGATACGCAGACCCGTGAGGTCGTCATTCAGGGCACGCGAGAAATCCTCGGTGGGCACCTCCAGCGAGGTGGAATCGCGGTCGGGGTCGGGCCCGCACAGGCTCGAGAGCAAGAGCGCGCAGTCTTGCGCGCTGCGCGCCATGGGGCCGGCTTGGTCCAGGCTGGAGGCGTAGGCAATCATCCCGTAGCGCGAGGCACGGCCGTAGGTGGGCTTGATGCCGGTGATGCCGCAAAACGAGGCGGGCTGGCGGATCGAGCCGCCGGTGTCGGTGCCGGTCACGGCCGGTGCCAGGCGCGCAGCCACCGCCGCGGCACTGCCACCCGAGGAGCCACCGGGCACGCGCGCGCGGTCCCAGGGGTTCTTCACGGGTCCGAAGGCCGAGTTCTCGTTGGACGAGCCCATGGCGAACTCGTCGCAATTGAGCTTGCCCAGGGTCACCATGCCAGCCTGCGCCAGGCGGTCGACCACGGTGGCATCAAAGGGCGAGCGATAACCCGCAAGCATCCGGGAGCCGGCGGTGGTGGGGAAGTCGCGGGTGACGAAGATGTCCTTGTGAGCGATCGGCACCCCCAGCAAGGGCGCAGTGTCACCCGCGGCCAGCCGGGCGTCGGCCGCCCGGGCCTGGGCCAGAGTGGCCTCGGGGTCGGTGGCCAGGAAGGCCCCCAAGTCCGACTGGGCCTCGATGCGGGCCAGGAAATGCTGCGCCGCCTCAAGCGCCGACACCTCGCGCCGGCGCAGGGCGCCTACCAATTGGGTGACGTCCAGGTCGTGAATCATTCGATGACCTTCGGCACGAGGAACAAGCCGGCCTCGACAGCCGGGGCGCTGCGCTGATTGGCCGCGCGCTGATCGGGTTCGCTGGCGACGTCCTCGCGCAGGCGCAGGGACACGTCCTGGAAGGCGGCCACCGGGTGGGCCAGCGGCTCGATGCCGGTGGTGTCCACGCCCTGCATGCGCTCGACCAGGCTGAAAAAACCGTTGATTCGCCCGAGCATGCGGTCGCTCTCGGCGGGCTGGAGTTCGAGTCGCGCCAGGTGGGCGATGCGTTGGATGTCGTTCGGATTCAGGGCCATGGGCAATGCGTGCGGGAAAAAGCCACCCATCGGGGCAATTTGAAGCGTGTTTCCTCGGGGAGAACACGACTGATCGGGTATTATCCCGCCTTCGGGATTCCCTCTGGGGCAGGCCTGTCGGCCTGCGGTTTCAGCCCCCTGAACCGACCCACCCACTGACCCACCGCCGGCCGCACCTTGCGGCCGCTTTCGCAAGACAACGAGGACGTCCAGATGTTCGGAGCCTTCCGACGCTACTTTTCCACCGACCTGGCTATCGACCTGGGCACGGCTAACACCCTGATCTTCGTTCGCGACCGCGGCATCGTCCTGGACGAGCCCTCGGTCGTCGCGATCCGCCATGAAGGCGGCCCCCAGGGTAAGAAAACCATCCAGGCCGTCGGCCACGAGGCCAAAGCCATGCTGGGCAAGGTCCCCGGCAACATCGAGGCGATTCGCCCGATGAAAGACGGCGTGATCGCCGACTTCACGGTCACCGAGCAGATGCTCAAACAGTTCATCAAGATGGTTCATCCGCGCTCGGTGCTGCGCCCCAGCCCGCGGATCATCATCTGCGTGCCCTGCGGCTCCACCCAGGTCGAGCGTCGCGCCATTCGCGAATCGGCGCTGGGGGCCGGCGCCTCCGAGGTCTACCTGATCGAAGAACCCATGGCCGCCGCCATCGGCGCGGGCCTGCCCGTGTCCGAGGCCTCGGGCTCCATGGTCGTCGACATCGGCGGCGGCACCACCGAGGTAGGCGTGATCTCGCTGGGCGGCATGGTCTACAAAGGCAGCGTGCGCGTGGGCGGCGACAAGTTCGACGAAGCCATCATCAGCTACATCCGCCGCAACTACGGCATGCTCATTGGCGAGCCCACCGCCGAAATGATCAAGAAAAACATCGGCTCGGCCTTCCCCGGCTCCGAAGTGAAAGAGATCGAGGTCAAGGGCCGCAACCTCTCCGAAGGCGTGCCGCGCTCCTTCACCATCTCGTCCAACGAGATCCTCGAAGCGCTCACCGATCCCCTGAACAACATCGTCTCGGCGGTCAAGAACGCGCTGGAAAGCACGCCGCCCGAGCTGGGGGCCGACATCGCTGAGCGCGGCATGATGCTGACCGGCGGCGGCGCGCTGCTACGTGACCTCGATCGCCTGCTGGCCGAGGAAACCGGTCTGCCGGTGCTGGTGGCCGAAGATCCCCTGACCTGCGTCGTGCGCGGGTGCGGCATTGCCCTGGAGCGCATGGAGCGCCTGGGTTCGATCTTCACCAACGAGTAAGCCCTCGGAAGGACAGCGATGCCACTCGGTACGCTGGACAGAACACCACCGCCGTTCTTCAAGCAGGGCCCCTCGGCCCTGTCCAAGCTGATGGTGTTCAGCGCGCTGGCCATCTTTCTGATGGTGGCCGACACCCGCTTCAAAATCGCGCAGCCGATACGCGCCGTGCTGGGCACCTTGCTCTTTCCCGTGCAGTGGTTGGCCTTGCAGCCGGTGGCGGTGGCCGAGGGCGTAGGCGAGTACGCCGAGTCCGTGCGCGGCGCGCAGGCGGCCCAGGCCATCGAGGCGCAGGCGCGCGCCAAGCTGGCGCAGCAATCGGTGCGTATCCACCAGGTTGAACAACTCACCCTCGAGAACGAACGCCTGCGCAAACTGCTCGAGTTGCGCGAGCGCGTCACCACACCCGCCCAAGCCGCCCAGGTGCTCTATGAAGCGGCCGACGTGTATTCGCGCAAGGTCATCCTCGACAAGGGCATGATCCACGGCATCGAATCGGGCTCGCCGGTGATCGATGAGTTCGGCGTCCTCGGACAGATCACACGTGTGTATCCCGCTGTCAGCGAGGTCACACTGGTCACCGACCGCGACCAGGCCACGCCGGTGCTCAATGCACGCACGGGCGCACGCAGCGTGGCCCACGGCGACACCTCAGGCCTGCATCCGGGGCTGCTGGAGCTGCGCTTCATGGCGGCGAACGCCGATGTGCAAGCCGGCGACCTGCTCACCACCAGCGGCGTCGACGGCGTCTACCCGCCGGGCCTGCCCGTGGCCCAGATCGAGAAGATCGAGCGCCGCGCTGACTCGGCCTTCGCGCGCATTCACCTCGCACCGCGGGCTGCGGTGTCGGGTGCCTTGCATGTGATGGTGCTCAAGCCCGTGGGCGAGCAGCTGCCCCCGCGCCCCGCTGCCGAGGCCTCGGCACCCGCACCCGCCAAGTCCGGAGGCCGCAAATGATCATGCCCCGTGGCAAACAGCTGCTGCTGCCCGCGCGGCCTGGCTTCATCTGGGGCAGCCTGCTGGTCGCCCTGCTGGTGAACATGCTGCCGCTGGGACGCCAGGCCTGGATGCCTGACCTGCTGGCTTTGGTGCTGGTGTTCTGGAGCGTGCACCAACCCCTGCGTATCGGCATTGCTACCGCCTTCCTGTTCGGGCTGGTGATGGACGTGCACCAGACCGCGCTGCTCGGGCAGCATGCGCTGGCCTACACCGCGCTGTCCTATTTCGCGATCATGGTGCACCGACGTTTGCTGTGGTTCACCGTGCCTTCACAGGCGCTGCAGGTGCTGCCGCTGTTCGGATCGGCCCATGCCATCGAGCTGGGCATCCGACTGTTCGCGGGCGGCTCCTTTCCGGGCTGGACCCTGGTGCTCGCGCCCATGCTCGAGTCGCTGCTGTGGCCGGTGGCCACCGTGATCCTGCTGGCGCCGCAGCGGCGCGCTGTGGATCCGGACAAGACCCGACCGTTATGAGTGAGACCATGAGCGCAGCGCCGGGCCGCCCCAAGCAAGCTCGCACCCCCTCGGGGGGCAGTGAAGGACACGCAGTGCCGAGCGTGGGGGCGCAATGACCGAACTGCGTAACGTCGAAGCCGACATCGCGCGCTTTCGGACGCGCGCGATGGCGGCCAGCGTCATCGTCCTCGTGTGCTTTTTCCTGCTGGTGCTGCGACTGGTGTGGCTGCAGGTGGTGCGGCACGACGACCTGAACCAGCAGGCCGAGGCCAATCGCACGGCCATCGTGCCCATCGTGCCCAATCGCGGCCTGATCCTCGATCGCAACGGCATCATCCTGGCGAGCAACTACTCGGCCTACACCCTGGAGATCACGGTCTCGCGTCTGAACGCACCGGTTGATCAGGTGATCGACGAGTTGTCCCAGGTCGTTGAGATCCATGCGCGCGACCGCCGCCGTTTCAAGAAGCTGCGCGAAGAATCCAAGAACGTCGGATCGCTGCCCATACGCACCAAGCTGACTGACCAAGAGGTGGCGCGCTTTACCGCCCAGCGCTTTCGCTTTCCCGGCGTCGAGATCAAGGCCCGTCTGTTTCGCAGCTATCCCTGGGGCGAACTTGCCAGCCATGTGATCGGCTATATCGGTCGCATCAACCAGACCGAGAAGGCGCAGATGGAAGACTGGCCCGAGGAGGACCAGGCCAACTACCGCGGCACCGAATACATCGGCAAGCTCGGCGTGGAGCAAAGCCTGGAGCGCCAGCTGCATGGCCTCACGGGCGTCGAAGAAGTCGAAACCTCCGCCGCCGGGCGCGCGGTGCGCAAACTCGCCAGCAAGCCCGCCACGCCGGGCAACACGGTGATGCTGTCGATCGACATCAAGCTGCAAAACCTCATCGAGCAGATGTACGGCGATCGCCGTGGCGCGCTGGTCGCTATCGACCCCAAGACCGGCGAGGTGCTGGCCTTCGTCTCCAAGCCCACTTTTGATCCCAACCTGTTCGTCGACGGCATCGACACCGAGAGCTGGCAAGGCCTGAACGAGTCCATCGACAAGCCGCTGCTCAATCGCGCGCTGCGCGGCACCTACCCGCCCGGCTCCACCTACAAGCCCTTCATGGCACTGGCCGCCCTGGAAACTGGCAAGCGCAGCGCCACCCAGGTGATACAAGACAACGGCAGCTGGTCATTCGGCGGCCATGTGTTTCGCAGCCACGGTGACCATGGCCTGGGCCCGGTGGACATGGCCTCCAGCATCGTCAAGTCCAGCAACGTCTATTACTACTCGCTGGCCAATGAGATGGGCGTGGACACCATCCACGATTTCATGCGGCCCTTGGGGTTTGGCGATGTCACCGGCATCGACATCAACGGCGAGGTGCGGGGCGTGCTCCCGAGCCAGGCCTGGAAGCGCAACTACTACAAGCGCCCCGAGCAGAAAAAATGGTTCGCGGGCGAGACCATTTCGCTGGGCATCGGCCAGGGCTACAACAGCTTCACCATGCTGCAACTGGCGCAGGCCACCGCTACGCTGGTGAACAACGGCGTCAAGCACAAGCCCCGTCTGATCATCGGCACACAAGATCCCGTCACGCGCGCGGTGACACCGGTCCCGCCCGAGCCGCCGCAGGATCTGGCCTTCAAGCCCGAGAACGTGGAGGTGATCCGCCGGGCGATGGTGGGCGTGACGCAGGGCGGCACCTCCACCCGGGTGTTCGCAGGCGCCACCTACCTCTCGGGCGGCAAGACCGGCACAGCGCAGGCCGTCTCCATCGGCCAGAAAGAAAAGTACAACGCCAACAAGCTCGAAGAGCACCAGCGCGATCACGCCCTGTACATCGCCTTCGCCCCGGCCGACGACCCCAAGATCGCATTGGCAGCCATCGTCGAGAACGCCGGCTTTGGCGCCGCTTCGGCCGCCCCGATCACGCGGCGCATCTTTGACTACTGGCTGCTAGGGCAGTACCCCAGCGAAGAAGACATGATCGCGGTGCGCAAGGGCTTGGCCGCCAACCCGGTGGGCAAGCCGCGCAATGCCGCCGAGGTGGCCTGGCCGCCCGGGGCCGCACTGGCGGCAGCATCCGCCAGCGTGCCAGCAGCATCTGCCATCCAGGTCGCCGCAGCAGCGGCCCCGCGGGCATCGGCCTCACGCGGTCGTTGAGCGCTGCGCCGCCAGCCAGCCCACCACTGCCTCCGGCATACAGCGCACATCACCGGGCAACCCGCCTCTGGGAAAGCCCACATGCCCGCCCTGAGGCGGCTGCCAGAGCGTCACACAGGGTCCGACTTCGCCCACACGCGGCAAGCTGGACGCGGGCACGAAGGGATCATTGACGGCATGCAGCACCAGCGCGGGCACGCGGATGCGATGCAGGTGCGGGCGCGCCGAGGCGCGGGCGTAGTAATCGTCGGCATCACGAAACCCGTGCAGGGGCGCGGTGAACAGGTTGTCAAAGTCGTACAGATCGCGCACAGCCCGCAGGGCCTGCGCGTCGAACAGCCCCGGGTGCTGCGCGAGCTTGCTCAGCGCCTTGGGCTTCATGGTGCGCAGAAACATGCGGGTGTAGACCTGCCGATTGAAGCCGCGCCCGATGGCAGCGCCACCCGCCGCCAGGTCCAGCGGCGAGCACACGCAGGCGGCGGCATCGACCGAGCGCGCCGCCATGTCACCTGCCTGCGCGGCCCATTGCATCAGCGCATTGCCACCCAGCGAGACACCCACCGCCCACAGCGGCCCCGTGTGCTGCGCACGCAAGCGCGCGAGGATCCAGCCGATCTCTTCATGGTCGCCCGAGTGGTAGGCGCGCGGCGCCAGGTTCATCTCGCCGCTGCAGCCCCGAAAGTGCGGCACCACCAAGCGCATCCCGCGCGTACGCGCCAGATCGGCGAAGGCCAGCGCATAGTGGCTGCGCGAGGAGCCTTCCAGGCCGTGGAACACCACCAGCAGCGGCGTGTGGGCCCCCAAGGGCGGTGCATCTGGCGCATCGAGCCAATCGGCATCGACAAAATCACCGTCGGGTGTGGTCCAGCGCTCGCGGCGGTAGGCAATTGGCACACCCTGGCTCGGGCGGGCACACAGCGCGGACCAAATCGTCTGCAGATTGCCGCCTGGCAACCACCAGGGTGCTTGGTAGTCCATCGGCCTTCAGAGCGCGCGCGGCGCGCTCAATGCAGCACCTGCGGCGTGTCCACGATCTCTGGCACCTCGGTCGCACTGCCCGGACTGGCATGGTGAGCGACCAGGCGCCAGCCCTGCGCGGTCTTGAGGTAAACATTGGTGGCCACCACCCAAGCCTGTCGCGGCCCCGCCGGTGTGAGCACCTCCACGCGCTCGACCAGGTGGTGCACCGAGCTGCCCACCGCCTCGACCTTGCGGCATTGCTCGGGCCAGGCCCGCACCGTGCCGTTGGCGAACATCGCCTCGAAGGTGGCGCGGATGGCTGTAGCGCCCACGATGCGCGGTCCACCGGGGTGGACGCAGACGATGTCGTCCTCGTCGGCCCAGCAGGCCATGAGCTTGTCGATGTCGCCGTTCTGGAGCGCTTCGTAGAAGGCCGCTTCGACCTCGTCAGCGTGGCCCTCGAGGTTGGCCGCCTGGAGTTTGTTCTTGCGCATGAGACTTGTGATTTTGCCGGGAATCGCCCTGTTGGATACAGACCTGAGGCTTTGACCTGGGGTGTGCTAATTTCCCTTGTTCCCGATCGCCTGGAGATACGCCTCATGAAACGCTGGTTTGCCCTGTTCGCCGCTACGCTGGCCCTGACTGGATGCGGCTACAACGACTTTCAACGCCTGGACGAACAAACCCGTTCGGCCTGGAGCGAAGTCCTCAATCAATACCAGCGCCGCGCCGACCTGGTGCCCAATCTGGTGGCCACCGTCAAGGGCGAGGCCGCCTTCGAGCAGGACACGCTGACCCGCGTGGTCGAGGCGCGTGCCAAGGCCACTGCCATGCAGGTCACTCCCGAAACCCTCAATGACCCCCAGGCCTTCCAACGTTTCCAGCAGGCTCAGGGCGAGCTGTCCTCGGCCCTCAGTCGCCTGCTGGTGGTCAGCGAGCGCTACCCCGATCTGAAGGCCAATCAGGGCTTTCGCGATTTGCGCGTGCAGCTCGAAGGCACCGAAAACCGCATCACCGTGGCGCGTAACCGCTACATCCAGGCCGTCCAGGACTACAACGTCCTGGCGCGTAGCTTCCCGAGCAATCTGACCGCCATGGTGTTTAGCTACCAGCCCAAGCCCAATTTCTCGGTACAGAACGAGGCACAGATCTCGGCGCCGCCGCCGGTGGATTTCAGCGCGCCGAAAAAATGAGGCGGGTGCGCGGTGAACACCCTGCTTGATCGAACCCGAGCAGCGGCCCTGGGCCTGCTGCTCGCCCTGGCGGCCTTCACAGGCAGCGCCTGGGCGCAGGCTGCGGGCCTGCAGCCCGTGCCAGCCCTGTCCGCCCGCGTGGTGGACACCGTCAATCTGCTCGATGCCGGCGCGCGCACGCGGATCGAAGACCAGCTCGCCGCCCTCGAGCGCGAAAAAGGCGCGCAAGTGGCCTTCCTGATCGTTGCCACCACCGCGCCCGAAGACATCGCCGCCTATGCCAACCGCGTGGGCAATGCCTGGAAGATCGGACGGCGCGGTGTGGGCGATGGCGTGTTGCTGGTACTCGCGCGCGATGACCGGGCGGTGCGCATCGAGGTGGCCAAGACGCTCGAAGGCGCGATCCCGGATCTGGCGGCCAAGATGATCATCGACGAGGCCCTCACCCCGGCGTTTCGGCGGGGCGACTACGGCGCAGGCCTGGAGGCGGGCGCGCAACGCATCTCTGCGCTAGTGCGAGGCGAGGCCCTGCCCGCGCCGGTACGGCGTATCGGGGATGGTTTGAACATCAACCTGAATGACTTCGCCGTGTTCCTCTTTGTTGCCGTCCCCGTCGCGGCCGCTGTCCTGCGCGGCATCTTCGGTCGACGACTCGGATCTCTCATCACCGGCGTGGGCACCGGCGCCCTGGCCCTGATCGTGACCTCCAGCATCCTGATGGCGGTGATCGCGGCGCTGCTGGGAGGCGTGCTGTCGCTATTGGGCTTGGCGCCGCTGGGGCGGCACATCGGTCGTCACGGCGGCTGGGGCGGCACCTCGGGAGGCTGGGGGCGTGGCGGTGGCAGTTGGGGCGGCGGCGGGTTTCGCTCCGGTGGCGGCGGTGATTTCGGAGGCGGTGGCGCCTCGGGAAGGTGGTGATGCGCGCCAGACTGCAAAGACTTTTGAGACATCGTTGGGTCGACGATGCCGATCTGCGCCGCGCGCTGCCCGCGAAGGTACTCGCGTCGCTGCAAGCACAGGTCGCGGCCAGCGAGCAGCGGCACAGCGGCGAGATCTGCCTGCACATCGAAACCGGCCTGCCCTGGCGCGCCATGTGGCGTGGCACCACGGCGCGCGAGCGAGCGGTCGCCCTGTTTGGCAAGCTGCGTGTGTGGGACACCGAACACAACAACGGGGTTCTGATCTACCTCTTGATGGCGGACAACGCGATCGAGTTGGTGGCCGATCGCGGCTTGATGCGCGAGGTGCCACAAGCCACCTGGGAGACGCTCGTGGCGCGCATGGGCGACGCCTTTCGCGAGGGGCAGTTTGAGCGGGGCTTGCAGCAGGCCATCGAGCAGGTGTCCACCTTGCTCGAGCAGCACTTTCCCCTGGCCCCCGGTCAGGTCAATCCCAACGAGTTGCCGGACGTGCCGGGCCTCGGTCCGCTCTAAGGCCCAGAAAGAAAAAAGCCCCGCTCTTTCGAGCGGGGCCAGTGCGCGGTTTTTAGCGCTTCTTGTTCAACGCTTTTGGCGGTACTTGCGCAGCGCCGCCAGCTGGGCGGCCATGACGGCGAGTTCGGACTGGGCCTTGGCCAGGTCGATTTCGCTCTTGGCGTTCTTCACCGCCTCTTCGGCGGCGCGGCGCGCCTCGTTGGCTTTCTCTTCATCGAGGTCCTTGCCGCGGATGGCGGTGTCAGACAGCACGGTGACGACGTTGGGCTGCACCTCGAGCACGCCACCGGCCACGAAGACAAATTCCTCGGAGCCGTCGGCCTTTTCGATGCGCACCGAGCCCGGGCGGATGCGCGTGATCAGCGGCGTGTGGCGAGGATAGATCCCCAGCTCGCCGGCTTCGCCGGGCAGCGCCACGAAGCGCGCCTCGCCGGAGAAGATGCTCTCCTCGGCGCTGACCACTTCCACACGAATCGTATTCATCTCAAATCTCCACTGCGCAGGGCAGTCATTCGGAGGTCACCGCGGAACCGGCTCCGCCGGGCCGCTGGTGACGCCCCCTTGAGGGGGAAGCGCCGCAGGCGCTTCGGGGGTGGACCATCAGCCCGCTGCGAGTTTCTTGGCCTTCTCGAAGGCCTCGTCGATGGTGCCGACCATGTAGAAGGCCTGCTCGGGCAAGTGGTCGCACTCGCCGTTGGAGATCATCTTGAAACCACGGATGGTTTCGGCCAGGGGCACGTACTTGCCGGGCGAACCGGTGAACACCTCGGCCACGTGGAAAGGCTGCGACAGGAAACGCTGGATCTTACGGGCGCGGGCCACGGCCAGCTTGTCTTCCGGCGCGAGTTCGTCCATGCCCAGAATCGCGATGATGTCGCGCAGCTCTTTGTAGCGCTGCAGCGTGCCCTGCACGGCGCGCGCCACGGTGTAGTGCTCTTCACCGACGACCAGCGGGTCCAGCTGGCGGCTGGTGGAGTCCAGCGGGTCCACCGCGGGGTAGATACCCAGCGCAGCGATGTCACGCGAGAGCACCACGGTGGAGTCCAGGTGGGCGAAGGTGGTGGCAGGCGACGGGTCGGTCAGGTCGTCCGCAGGCACGTACACGGCCTGGATCGAGGTGATCGAGCCGACCTTGGTGGAGGTAATACGCTCTTGCAGGCGGCCCATTTCTTCGG
>CANHSE010000050.1 GCA_947463025.1 Comamonadaceae bacterium | reverse complement strand
TCAAGAACCCCAACGCCACCACCACCTGCGGCTGCGGCTCGAGCTTCTCGGTCTAAGCCGGGTAGATCCCACCCAACACACGGGCGCCTCGGGCGCCCGTGGTGCTTTGAAGCTGGAGTTTTTCGCGCAGGATGGTCTGGCGCGCCAGCCAGGCAAAGGCGGCGGCTTCCACCTGCAGGGGCGGCAGGCCCGCCGCGTCACTGGACATCACCTGCACGCCCGGCAGCAGGTCCGCCAGGCGACGCATCAGGTGCGTGTTGTAAGCCCCACCGCCACACACGATCAGGCGCGTCACCCCGGGCGCGTGACGGCGCATGTCGTCGGCGCAGCTGCGCGCGGTGAGCTCGGCCAGCGTGGCTTGCACGTCGATCGGGGCCAGCGGCGCGGCGCCCTTGGGTTGCGACGCTGCATGCGCAGCCAGGTGCGATTCCAGCCACGCCAGATGGAACAGATCGCGGCCCGTGCTTTTGGGTGGCGGCGCCGAGAAATACGGCTCGGCCAGCAGCTGCGTGCGCAGGGCCTGCGACACCGTGCCGCTCGCCGCCCAAGCCCCCTGGTCGTCATAGGCCGCGCCCTGATGGCGCTGGCACCAGCCGTCCATCAGCGCATTGCCCGGTCCGCAGTCCCAGCCCTGTTGCGTCCCGTCGGCATGCAAGACCGTGAGGTTGGCGATGCCACCGATATTGAGCAGGCCCAGGGCCTGACCCGGCTGGCCGAACCAGGCGCGGTGAAAGAAGGGGGCCAGCGGCGCACCTTGCCCGCCCGCCGCCACATCGCGGCTGCGAAAGTCGGCCACGACATCGATGCCGGTGAGTTCGGCCAGCAAGGCCGGTTGACACAGCTGAATCGTGTAGCCGGTGCCGTCAAAGGCCTGGGGGCGATGGCGCACGGTCTGACCATGCGCACCGATGGCCCGCACCTGGGCCGCGGTCCGCCCGCTGCGATCGAGCAATGAGGTCACCACCTGGGCATAGACCCGCATCAGCGCATTGGCCGCCAGCGCAGCGCGGTGCAGTTCGTCGTTGCCAGCGGCGTTGAGCGCCAGTAACTCGGCACGCAGCTCGGGGGCAAAGGGGGCGCTGGCGTGGCCCAGGATGCGAGGCGAGGGCGATTCGAAATCGGCGATCACGCCATCGACACCGTCCAGCGAGGTGCCGGACATCAGGCCGATGTACAGGCCGCCGGCCACGCGTGCAGGTCTTATTCGACGCGGGCCACCGTGGCCACGCTGGCGGCGGCAGCCAGCTTCAGGCGGGTGGCGCTGGCCAGGCGGTCGAAGGCGGGGCGCGATTCGGCGGTGAGCGGCTGGCCTTCGCTGCGGCGGGCCACGGTCAGCGGATCCTGGTGGCGGCCGTTGACGCGGAATTCGAAGTGCAGGTGCGGGCCGGTGGCCCAGCCCGTGGCGCCGACGGCGCCCACGCGTTGACCCTGGCTCACGCTCTGGCCCTTGCGCACGTCGATGCGGCTCAGGTGGGCGTAGACCGTGGTGTCGCTGCTGTTATGACGAATGATGACCACATTGCCAAAGCCACCCTGCACGCCGGCGAAGTCGACCACGCCATCGCCCACGGTGCGCACCGGCGTGCCCACGGGGGCGCCGTAGTCCACGCCCAGGTGGGCGCGCCAGGTCTGATGAATGGGGTGAAAGCGCATGGCGAAGCCGCTGGTCACGCGCGAGAACTGCATGGGCGAGGTCAGGTAGGCGCTTTGCAGGCTGTTGCCATCGAGGCTGTAGTAGCCCCCCTTCTTGCCGGCTTCCTGGAACCACAAGGCGGTGTGTGACTTGCCGTTGTTGACGAATTCGACCGACAGCACGCGGCCGGTGCGCATCGGCTCGCCATCGGCCTCGAGGGCTTCGTAGACGACGCTGAAGCGGTCGCCCTTGCGCAGGCCGCGGTGGAAATCGACCCGGCCCCCCAGAATGTCGGCCACTTGCACCGCGACATCGTCGGGCAGGCGTGCGTCGTCGACGGCGGCGAACAGCGAACTGCGGATGGTGCCGCTGCCCAGGCGCGTGGACGCGGTCAAAGGCGCGCGCTCGACGCGGGTGCTGAAACGACCATCGGGGCCGCGTTGAATCACGAGTCGGCGGAATTCCCCGTCGTTGTCAGGGGCCCAGCGGGCGGTGAGGCGCTCCAGACCATGCTGGGCATTGGCTTCCGCGCTCACCAGGCGGCCGGCTCGGCCCATCACCTGGGTGCGGAAATCGCGGTCGTTGCGCACAAAGGCGGCGGCGGCGGCGTCGCTCAGGCCCAAGCGGGCGAACAGGGCTTCGACCGTGTCGGTGGCGCGAATGGTGTCAGAGCGAAACAGACGCAGTGCCCGGGCATCGAGGGCTTCGATCTGCTGCGCCAGGGCGGTGGGCTCGACCACTTCGACCACATCGCGCACCGCCACGTCAGAAATGTCAGGGGCCAACGACGCCACGGCGAACGCACCCCCGCCACCCCCCAGCAGCACAGCGGCCAGCAGGGCGGTCAGGCGCTTGGGGTGGCGCTTGATCATTTGGAGTGCCTGCGTCGCCAGGGGCGCACAGACAGCCAGGAGTCGGTGGTTCAAAAGCGGTTCCAGAGATCAGGAAAGACGAGCCCCGCACGGGCGCATGAAGGGGCCCGAACTAGAATCGTCGCTTCCGTAAAGATGGGGCAGTATACCCGCCCGCCCGCTGAGCCAACGTTAAAAAAGCCTTATGAATCAAGCCAATGAAGTCCAAAGCACTACCGTTTCGGACGGGGTGCGGGCAGCCATGGCCGTCTCCCTGCGTGGCTGCGAGGAGCTGCTGCCCCGGGCCGAGTGGGAGCGCAAGCTGGTCAAGTCCGAGGCCTCGGGGGTGCCGCTACGGATCAAGCTGGGTCTGGATCCGACGGCGCCGGACATCCATGTGGGCCACACCGTGGTGTTGAACAAGATGCGCCAGCTGCAGGATCTGGGGCACACCGTCATCTTCCTGATCGGCGACTTCACCTCCCTGATCGGCGACCCGTCCGGGCGCAACGCCACCCGGCCTCCGCTGACCCCCGAGCAGATCAAGCTCAATGCCGAGACTTACTACCGCCAGGCCAGCCTGGTGCTCGATCCGGCCAAGACCGAGATTCGCTACAACAGCGAATGGTCCGACCCGCTGGGTGCGCGCGGCATGATCCAGCTGGCCGCCCGCTACACGGTGGCCCGCATGATGGAGCGCGACGACTTTCACAAGCGCTTCACGCAAGGCCAAAGCATCTCGGTGCACGAGTTTCTCTACCCGCTGATGCAGGGCTATGACTCGGTGGCCCTGAAGTCCGACCTCGAACTGGGCGGCACCGACCAGAAGTTCAACCTGTTGATGGGGCGTCACCTGCAGCAGGAATACGGGCAGGAGCCCCAGTGCATCCTGACCATGCCCCTGCTCGAAGGGCTCGACGGCGTCGAGAAGATGTCCAAGAGCAAGAACAACTACATCGGCATCAGCGAAGACCCCAACACCATGTTCGCCAAGGTGATGTCCATCTCTGACACGCTGATGTGGCGCTGGTACACGCTTTTGAGTTTCCGCAGCGAGGCCGACATCGCCGCCCTGCGTCGCGAGGTCGAGGCCGGCGCCAACCCGCGCGATGCCAAGGTGGCCCTGGCCCAGGAGATCACCGCGCGCTTTCACAGTGCGCAGGCCGCCGACACGGCGCTGCAGGACTTCGTCAATCGCAGCAAGGGCGGCGTGCCCGACGAGATTCCCGAGGTGACGCTCGCGGGTGCGCCCCTGGGCATCGGCGCGTTGCTCAAACAAGCGGGGCTCGCACCATCGACCTCCGAGGCCAACCGCCTCATCGACGGCGGTGGGGTGCGTGTGGATTCGTCGGTGGTGTCCGACAAGGGTCTCAAGCTTGACGCCGGCACCTACGTGATTCAGGTGGGCAAGCGCAAGTTTGCGCGCGTGACCCTGGGCTGATTTGACCGACGCGCCCATGCGCGACGTGCTCGCCTCCCTCACGCCCCGGCGCCTCTTGATGGCGTCGGTGGTCGTTGCGGTGCTGACCATCGCGCTCAAGACGATGGCCTGGTGGATCACCGGCTCGGTCGGTTTGCTCTCGGACGCGATGGAGTCCTTCGTGAACCTGGCCAGCGCCATCTTCGCGTTGGTGATGGTCACTGTCGCCGCGCAGCCGCCCGACGCTGAACACCCCTATGGCCATCACAAGGCCGAATACTTTTCCTCAGGCTTCGAGGGCGTTCTGATCATCGGCGCGGCCGCCGGCATCATCTGGGCGGCCAGCGGGCGTATCTTCGATCCGCAGCCGCTCACGCAGCTCGATTGGGGCCTAGGCCTGTCGCTGGTCAGCTCGGCGCTCAATGGTTTGCTGGCCTGGGTGATGCACCGCGCCGCGGTCGCACACCGCTCCATCGCGCTGGAGGCCGACGCGCGTCATCTGGTCACCGATGTCTGGACCTCGGCTGGTGTGGTGGTGGGCCTGGGCTTGGCTTGGGCCACAGGATGGCTCTGGCTCGATGCGGTGGTGGCCATCGGCGTCGCGCTGAACATCTTGCGCGAAGGCGTATCCTTGATCCGGCGCTCTTCGCAGGGGCTGATGGACGAGGCACTGGAGCCTCAGGCGCTGGCCGAGATTCACAAGGTGCTCGCGGGCTTCGAACATCACACCATCCGCTTTGACCATGTGACCACGCGCCAGGCGGGTCAGCGCCGTTTCGTGGACCTGCACATGCACATGCCCGCAGGCTGGACGCTCGGGCGCGCCGCCGCCTTACGCACCTCGGTGGAACAGGCCCTCATGAGCGCGGTGCCCGGGCTGCGCGCCACCATCCAACTGCTGCCCAGCGATGTCGAAGCGCACTTCGACGACCCGCGCGACTTGATCTGAGCGCGCTCAGTAGGGGTTGGGATAGCCCAGCGCCTGCACCAGCAGCACCTCCAGGGCTTCCATCTCCAGCGCGTCGCGCTCGTTCGTTTCGTGGTCGTAGCCTTGCGCGTGTAGGGTGCCGTGCACCAGCAAGTGGGCGTAATAGGCTTCCAGCGTGCGGTCCATCATCCAGGCCTCGCGCGCCACCACCGGGCCACATAGCACGAGGTCGGCCTGCACGAGGGGCGCGCGTTGGTAGTCAAACGTCAAGACGTTGGTGGCGTAGTCCTTGCCGCGGTATTGCAGGTTCAGGGCCTGCGCTTCTTCCTTGCCGACGATGCGCACCGTGATCTCGGCGGGTCGGCGCAGCGCCATCTGCATCCAGTGCCGCACGCGCGGTTTGCGCAGGACAGCGCGATGTGCAGCGAGATCCGCAAACTCACCAAATTGCAAATCCAGTTCGAGCGAAGGCAGGCCAGTGGCCGCCGCGGATCCGGCTTCGCCGGTCCGCTGGCGGCGCCCCCCTCGGGGGGGAGGCGCCGAAGGCGCGTCGGGGGGGCTCATGATTTCTTCGCCGCGTCGTACGCGTCGACGATGCGGGCGACGAGGGGGTGCCGCACCACGTCGGCGCTGGTAAAGCGGGTATGCGCGATGCCCTTGACGCGACGCAGGATGTGCTCGGCTTCGACCAGGCCCGAGGGCTGACCCCGCGGCAGGTCGATCTGGCTCACGTCGCCCGTCACCACACACTTGCTGCCAAAGCCGATGCGCGTGAGGAACATCTTCATCTGCTCGGGGGTGGTGTTTTGCGCTTCGTCCAGGATCACGAAGGCGTTGTTCAGGGTGCGTCCGCGCATGAAGGCCAGCGGCGCGATCTCCAGCGCGTTGCGCTCGAAGGCCTTGGTCACGCGATCAAATCCCATGAGGTCATAGAGCGCGTCATAAAGCGGGCGCAGGTAAGGATCGACCTTTTGCGACAGATCACCCGGCAAGAAACCCAGTTTCTCGCCCGCCTCGACCGCCGGCCGCGTGAGCACGATGCGCTGCACGCTGCTTCGCTCCAGGGCGTCGACCGCGCAGGCCACGGCCAGGTAGGTCTTGCCCGTGCCAGCCGGGCCGATGCCGAAGGTGATGTCGTGGCCGGCGATGTTCTCCAGGTACACACTTTGATTCGGCGTGCGCGCGCGCAAGTCGGCGCGGCGGGTGTGCAGCAACTGGGCGCCCTCGGCGTCTTCGTCCAGGCCCGTGTCGCTGGCCAGCATCAGTTGCAGCTTGTCGGCGGCGATGGGGCGGGCGGCCATCTCGTACAGCGCCTGCAGCACCTCCAGGGCGCGCTGTGCTTTCGCCTTGGGGCCGTCGATCTTGAACTGCTCGTGCCGGTGCGCGATCGAGACCTGCAGGGCTGCTTCGACGGTGCGCAGGTGTTCGTCGGTCGGTCCGCACAGATTGGCCAAGCGGTTATTGCTCGGCGGGGAAAAGGTATGGCGCAGGATCAAGCTGATAATTCCGGACGAAGGGGCATAAGGACTCGCATGATAGGCAAACTCACAGGAACGCTCGCCGACAAGAACCCGCCTCAGGTGCTGGTGGACTGCCACGGCGTGGGGTATGAGGTCGATGTGCCTATGAGCACCTTCTACCACCTGCCTGGGGTGGGCGAGCCGGTCTCGCTGCTCACACACTTCGTGGTGCGCGAGGACGCCCAGATTCTGTATGGCTTTGCGACCGCCGGTGAGCGCGAGGCCTTTCGCCAGTTGATTCGGATCTCGGGTGTGGGCCCGCGTACCGCACTCTCGGTGCTTTCGGGGATGAGCGTGGCCGAGATCGCGCAGGCGGTCACCGCGCAGGACGCGGGCCGTCTGGTCAAGGTGCCAGGCATCGGCAAGAAGACGGCTGAACGCCTGCTGCTCGAACTCAAAGGCAAGCTGGGCGCCGACCTCGGACCGCAAGCGCTGGGCGCGCGCAGCGACAGCCAGGGTGACATCCTGCAAGCCCTGCTCGCACTCGGTTACAGCGACCGCGAAGCCAGCGCCGCCCTCAAGGCGCTGCCGGCCGATATTGGGGTCAGCGAAGGCATCAAGGCCGCTCTCAAGTCGCTCGCCAAATAGGCTGACGGTTGCATTCCGGCACAGCTTGGCGTGCCGTTCTGCCGGGAGAATGCGCAGCTTGCGATCTTCAAATCCAAGCAGGCCATGCGAGAGTGCATTCATGCCAGTCAGTCCATGCGCTGCGTGCTCGCCGTGTGGGCGGCGATCACCCTGGCCTCTTGTGGAGGCGGTGGCGGTGATGCCGCGGCGCCCCCTTCGCAGTCCTTGCAGGCCTCCCATGGGCCTGCGCGGATCGAACCCTACGAGCGCGTGATCACGCTGGCCGTACGCAAGTCGGCGGCGGCGCCGGCTCAGGGGGGCTTGATGCCCTCATTGGCGATTGAGCTGGGCTCACCCCCTGGCGAATTCACACCGACCAAGGCCTCGCCGACCCCCGCCGACGGCGGTATCGCCCGCCAGATCGGCGCGCCGCGCGCCGTGAGCGCCTTGGCCACCCCGGAAGATACGGCGCGCGCGCTGGTCTGGCAGGTCACGGCTGCAGGGGGCCTGGCGACAGCAGCCCGTTTGCGCTCCGACGGTGCGGTGGGTCTGCGACTGGGGCTGGAGGTGCGCCGTCTGCCGTCCTCGGCACAGGTGCGGGTGCGGCCCTCGGGTTCGGTGACGGTCGACGCCGACACGGTATCGGGCCAGGAGATCCTGGACGCCCTGGCTCGCAACCGCGCCGCGGGCGACACGCGCCGCGCCGCGTACACCTATTGGATGCCCGCTGTGGCGGGCGATTCGATCACCTTGGAGATCGAGCTGCCCCCCGGCGTCGACGCGGCGCAGGTCGAAGTGGCCGTACCGCAGCTGTCGCACCTGTGGTGGACGCATGCCGCGGTTGCCGCGGCCCCCGCACTCAAACTCGGCGGAGCCGGCGCCTGCAACGCGGATGCGACCTGCTCGCCCGCGTACGACTTCGAGGCGCGCTCGATCGCCCGTATGGAATACGTGCGCGATGGCGGCGCGTATTTGTGCACCGGCACCCTGATGGCCGATGTCGCGGCGAGCGGCACCCCGTATTTCCTGGGGGCGAACCACTGCGTAGGTGACCAGACCATCGCCTCCACACTGTCGACCTACTGGTTCTATCGCGCAGCCACCTGCAACAGCAACACGCTGGACCCCGCGGCGACCCGGGTCAACGGCGGCGCCACCTTGCTGTACGCCTCTTCGGTCACTGACACCGCCTTCATGGTCTTGCGCGGCTCGCCGCCGGCCGGTACGGTCCATGCGGGCTCTCTGCTCCAGCCGGTGGCTGTCGGTACCGCCCTGACCGGCTTGCACCATCCCTTGGGGGATCTGCTCAAACTGAGCCTGGGCAGCACCCCTTCTTACGCCCGCTGCGAAGACACGCGCTGCACGAGCGATGGGGTCGATAGCAGCAACTTCCTGACCCTGCGCTGGTCCAGCGGCACCACCGAAAGCGGCAGCAGCGGGTCTCCCGTGTTTGCCAGCTTGGGCAGCCGGCGTTACGTGGTGGGACAGCTCTTCGCGGGGGCTGCCAGCTGCACCCGACCCGATGGCAACGATTTTTACGGGCGCTTTGACCGGGCTTATGCGGCCTTGCGCACCTGGCTGGGGAGTCCGCCCACCGACTGAGTACCCGGCCGGCGTAACATAGCCAGCGCCCATGACCATTCACACCGACGATTTCGCCCCGCCCCCGCCTTCGCGGGTGGTCTCCGCCGCACCGGTTTCCCCCGCCGAGGAGGCCATCGAGCGCGCCCTGCGCCCCAAGCTGTTGCAGGAGTACGTGGGTCAGGCCAAGACCCGCGAGCAGCTGGAGATCTTCATCGGCGCGGCGGCGCGCCGGGGTGAGGCCCTGGACCATGTGCTGCTGTTTGGCCCGCCGGGCCTGGGCAAGACCACGCTCTCGCACATCATCGCCCACGAACTGGGCGTGAACCTGCGTCAGACCTCGGGCCCCGTGCTCGAGAAACCCAAGGACCTGGCGGCGCTTCTGACCAACCTGGAGAAGAACGACGTCTTGTTTATCGACGAGATCCATCGCCTCTCGCCGGTGGTCGAAGAGATCCTCTACCCCGCATTAGAGGACTACCAGATCGACATCATGATTGGCGAAGGCCCCGCCGCGCGCTCCATCAAGCTGGACCTGCAGCCCTTCACCCTGGTGGGCGCTACCACCCGCGCCGGCATGCTGACCAACCCGCTGCGCGATCGCTTCGGCATCGTGGCGCGTCTGGAGTTTTATTCGGCCGAGGAGCTCGCCCGCATCGTCACCCGTAGCGCGGGCCTCATGGGCGCGCCGCTGGACGAGGCCGGTGGCGCCGAGATCGCACGCCGCTCGCGCGGCACCCCCCGTATCGCCAACCGCCTGCTGCGGCGCGTGCGCGATTACGCCGAGGTCAGGGCCGATGGCCGCATCACGCAGGCGATCGCGCAAAAAGCCCTGGCCATGCTCGATGTCGATCCGCAGGGTTTTGACGTCATGGACCGCAAGCTGCTCGAAGCGGTGATCCACCGCTTCGATGGCGGGCCGGTGGGCCTGGACAATATCGCCGCCAGCATTGGCGAAGAGTCCGGCACGATCGAGGACGTGATCGAGCCGTATCTGATCCAGCAGGGCTATCTGCAACGCACGCCACGTGGGCGCATCGCGACGCTGGCGGCATTCCGGCATCTGGGCGTGGCGCCGCCCCAAGCGGCGGGCGGCCTGTTCGGCGATGCCGCCTGACCCTGCTGCGCCACCCCCCGCGCCACGGCGCGGGCGCGCACGCTGGATCGTCATCACGCTGTTTGTCATCGCCGCGGCCCTCGCTGCAGCGTTCGCCCTGCGACCATCTCGCATGACGGTGGTGGTGGTTCAGCCCTCCACCCTGGTGCGCACCTTGCAGTTCTCGGCCCGCGTGGCCACCGTCTCGCGTGTGGATGTGGGCGCCACGGTCACGGGCCGCGTGCGTCAGGTGCGGGTCGAGGAAGGCGCGCGCGTGCAGGCCGGTCAGGTGCTGATCGAACTCGAAGAAGATGAATGGCGCGCCGCGCTGCGCCAGGCCCAGGCGACCCAGGCGCAGGCTGCCGCCACGCGGCGCAATGCGCGCGAAGAACTCGCGCGGATACAAGCCCTGGTGGCTCAGGGCTTTGTCACCGCCTCGCGCGCCGATGATGCGCGCCGCGCAGTGGATGTGGCCCAAGCCCAGGAAGGTGCGGCGCTGGCCGCAGTGGAACTGGCCCGCGCCCGGCTCGCACAGGCCCGCATCGTCGCGCCCACGGCAGCACGCGTGCTGGCGCGTCATGTCGAGCCAGGGCAGATCGTGCAGGCTGGCAAGGCCCTCTTGTCGCTGGCGCTCGCAGGTCCTACGCAATTGGTGGCGGCGGTCGATGAGCGCTTTCTGGCGCAGCTGCAGCGGGGTCAGCGCGCCGACGTGATCGCCGATGCATTCCCGCAGCAACGCTTTGCGGCGCGCGTCTCGGCGCTGGCGCCGGCCATCGATCCGCAGCGTGGTGCCGTGGAAGTGCGGCTGGATCTCGACGGGCCCGCCCCGCCTTTTCTGCGGGAGGATCTGACCGTGTCAGTCGAGGTCGAGACCGGGCGGCGCGAACAGGCGCTGGTGTTGCCGCTGACGGCCTTGCGCGAGGGGGATGCGGTCTGGGTGGTCGATGATGGACGCCTGCAGTCTCGCCCGGTGCGCCTGGGCCTGCGCACCTTGCAGGCCGTCGAAGTGCTGCAGGGGCTGGCGGCGGGCGAGCAAGTGGCCCTGGGGGATGGGGCGCAACCGGGTCAACGGGTGCGGCCGCAGGCCGCTGTGTCACCGCCTGCGAGCGGATCGATGTCGTCTGCCAATTTGGGCGACACCATCGGCGAGGCCATGCGGCGCTAGGACCCCGCAATGGCCTGGAACCTGGGCTTCGAATCACGCGTCTCCCTGCGCTTTTTGCGGGAGGGCCGCCAGCAGACGCTCCTGATCATCGTGGGCGTGGCTGCGGGTGTCGCCGTCTACGCCTACATCTCGGCGCTGGTCTCGGGCCTGCAGGGCAACACGTTCACCAAGACCCTGGGCGCGCAGCCCCACGTCACGGTGCGCACGCCTGACAACGTGGTCCTGCCTGCGGCCCCTGCCGCATCGGGCCAGACGCCCATGACGCAGACCCAGGCCCGCGCGCGCGATCTGCGTTCGCTGGCGAACTGGCAGGCGCTGATGGCGGTGCTCGAGCAGGATCCCGCCGTGGCAGCGGTCTCGCCGCAGGTGTCGGGCAGCGCCCTGGCTCTGCGCGGCGAAGCCTCGCAGGCGGTGTCCCTCACGGGGGTCGATCTCGATCGACATGACCGCGTGGTGGGCATCCGCGCCAAGGTGGTGGCAGGCCAGGCACGACTCGAGCCGGGCGAGGCCATCGTGGGCCGTGAGCTCGCTCAGGACCTGGGCCTGCAGGTCGGCGATCGCCTGACCCTGCAGACCGCCACCGCCAGCGATGCAGTGCGCATCACGGCCCTGGTCGATCTCGGCATGCGTGATGTGAACCGACGTACCGTGCTGGTGACGCTGCGCGGGGCGCAAAGCCTGCTGGCCTTGCCGGGCGGCGTCTCGGGCCTGGACTTGTCGCTGCACGATCCCTGGCAGGCGCAGACCCTGGCGCGGGCGATGCGACACCGCTATCCGTATCAGATCGAGGGCTGGCAAGACGCCAATTCTCAGCTCGTGTCCGCCTTGCATGCGCAGTCCATCAGCACCTTGCTGATACGCGTGGTGGTGTTGGCCGTGGTGGTGCTGGGCATCGCCAGCGTGCTGGTGGTGTCGGTGGTGCAAAAGCGTCGAGAGATCGGCATCCTGCGTGCCATGGGGGCCACGCGCGGTCAGGTGCTGTGGGTGTTCTTGTTGCAAGGCGCGCTGGTGGGAGCGCTCGGCTCGGTGGTCGGCCTGGTGCTGGCGGTCGGCATGATCCGCGCGTTCATGCATTTCGTGCGCGGGCTCGACGGGCTGCCCCTGTTTGCGATTGATCTTCCGCCCCTCCTGGCCTTGCAGGTGGCTGGTATCGCCACGGCCTGCGGGGTGTTGGCCGCTGTCATGCCAGCGCGCCGCGCCGCGGCACTGGATCCGGCGCAAGCCATACGTCTGTGAGGCCGCTGCCGTGTCCCTGCCCCTAATCACGCTGAGTGGCGCACGCAAAAGCTACAACATCGGCGAGCCCAGCGAGATCGAGGTCTTGCATGGCATCGACTTGCACCTGGAGGCAGGTGAGTTTGCAGCCCTGGTCGGACCTTCGGGTTCGGGCAAGAGCACCTTGCTCAATATCCTGGGTCTGCTCGAGCGCCTGACCGCGGGCAGCTACCAGCTGCAAGGTCAGGAGGTGGCCGGGCTCGATGACGAGGCGCTTACGCTGCGTCGGCGTCACGCGCTGGGTTTTGTTTTCCAGTTCCATCACCTGCTGCCGTCCTTTACCGCGCTGGAGAACGTGACCTTGCCGGCGCTGCTGGCAGAGGGGCGGGTCAGTGACGCGCAAGAGGCCCGGGCGCGCGAGTTACTCACGGCCGTGGGCCTGGCCCAGGCCATGGACCGACGGCCCTCGCAGCTGTCGGGGGGGATGCTGCAGCGTGTCGCGATTGCGCGCGCGCTGTTGCCGCAACCGGTCCTGGTGCTGGCCGACGAGCCCACGGGCAATCTGGATACCGCCTCGGCAGACGAGGTGTTCGCGCTGATGCGGCGCGTCCACGCGCAGCAGGGTACCGCCTTCTTGATCGTGACGCACGATGCGCGCTTGTCGGATCGGTGCGATCGCCGCATCGTGCTGGTGGACGGACAGGTGGCGCGCGACGAGCGCAGCGTGGCCGCTTGACCCGCGGCCGGAGGCTCAGACGCTCAGGTCTTCGGCCGCGCCCTCGGCCAGGTGTTGGGTGTCGGACCAGCCCACCACCGTGAGGCTGTCGGGTGTCCACAGCAGGCGGTTGATGGCGGCATTGGGCAATTCCCAGGTCCGCGGGGCGTCGACGTCCTGGCCGGTCGCCAGGCGATACAGCGCATCGAGCACGCCGCCATGGGCCACGATTACCACGCACTCACCCGGATGCTGCGCGGCGATCTGGTGCACGGTGTCGCGTACGCGCTCACGCAGCGCCAGCAGCGACTCGCCGCCTTCAGGGGGCGCCCATTCGGGCACGCGCTTGCGCCAGTGGTGTGCGTGCTCGGGCCAGGTGGCCTCGATCTCTTGGAACGTCTTGCCTTCGAAGATGCCAAAACGACGTTCGCGCAGCCCGGGATCCGGGCGCACCGGAGTGCCGGTCGATTCGCTGATGGACTGGGCGGTGTGAAAGGCGCGCTGCAGGTCGCTGGCGTAGATCGCATGTACCTGCTCCTGGGCCAGGGCCTGAGCGACGCGGCGGGCTTGCCAGCGGCCGTTGTCGTTGAGCCCGATGTCCAGTTGGCCCTGGATGCGGGTGTCGACATTCCAGGCGGTTTCGCCGTGACGCACGGCCACGAGGCGGGTGATCTTCATGCCGATGGATTCTAGGCGGCGCTGTGTGGCCCCCTCGCACACTCAGCGCGTGAGCGTGATATCGACCCGGCGCACACCGGTAGGCGGTTGCGGAAAGCCTTGCAAGGCAGCCTCGAACATCGCGGGCCAGGCGCGCGCGGGGTCGATCCAGTAGCCCTCATGGAAAGCGTGGGTCTCGTAGACCACGCGGCCACTGGCCACCTCGCGCAGGATCAGCCCCACCTCGCGCTGGTACCAGGGGCTGTCGATGCCGCCCAGGGGAAAGCCGATGCCCATGCCGATGCCGTAGTGCGAGCCCAGACCCACGCCGCCCCAGCCTGTCCAGCCGCCCCAGCGGGGCTGCGCCCAGGGCGACACCGCGTATTGCATGCGGCTCCAGACCTGCACGGTGAAGGTGGGCGAGGCATCGTCACGTCGCAGGCCCGTGCGCGCGAGGGCTGCGTCGGCGATGGCTTCGAGTCGAGGCTGGGCCGGATCCTGGCGTTGTGAGGGTAGGCGCTCGTAGCGATAGCCCACTGCGGCGGGCACCTCGGACAGTGCGGAGAAGGACTGGACGGTGTTGTCCATCCGCAAGCTGCTGGCGCAGCCTGCCAGCAGTGCGCTGGCGATCAGCGCGACGGCCATGACACCGCGTGGCAAAAGCACCTTCAGGGGGGACATTGCATACACGCGCATGAGGCCATTCCCGTTGGAGGTCGCGGACGCACCCGCGGCACGCGCCTCTTAAAAACGAACGATCTGCAGGCCTGGCAAGGCGGCGGCGGGCGTGTCGAAGGATTCGGTGTCGAAGGCCTTGTCGCCGTCTTCGCTGGGCACGCCCGTCACCCGCAGGCCCTTGAAATCGTAGTGTGCCCCATCGGCCAGGTGCGAGGGCACCACATTTTGTAAAGCCGAGAACATGTTCTCCAGCCGACCGGGATGCTTCTTCTCCCACTCCTGCAGCATGGCCGACACCTGCTTGCGCTGCAGGTTCTCCTGGCTGCCGCACAGGGTGCAGGGAATGATGGGAAAGGCGCGGTGCGTGGCCCAACGCACGATGTCTTTCTCGGCTACATAGGCCAGCGGACGGATCACGATATGGCGGCCGTCGTCGCTCACGAGTTTGGGTGGCATGGCCTTGAGCTTGCCGCCAAAGAACATGTTCAGGAACAGCGTCTGCAGGATGTCGTCGCGGTGGTGGCCCAGCGCGATCCGCGTGGCGCCGAGTTCATCAGCCACCCGGTACAAGATGCCGCGGCGCAGGCGCGAGCACAGGCTGCACATGGTCTTGCCCTCGGGGATCTTGTCCTTGACGATGGAGTAGGTGTCCTGGTTCTCGATGTGAAAGGGGATGCCCAACTTCGAGAGGTAGGCGGGCAGCACCTCGGCCGGAAAGCCCGGCTGCTTCTGGTCCAGGTTGACCGCGACGATCTCAAAGCGCACGGGCGCGCGCTGCTGCATCTTGAGCAAGATGTCCAGCAGCGTGTAGCTGTCTTTTCCGCCAGACAGACACACCATGACCTTGTCACCCTCGCCGATCATGTCGTAGTCAGTGATGGCCTGACCGACCTGACGGCACAGGCGTTTTTCCAGCTTGTGGGTTTCGCGCTCGATCTTGGCGACGCGCGTGGCGGCGTCTGTCCCGCCGCGGACGGGGGACTGGATGACGTCAGATTCGACCCAGGGCACATTCATGCACGCGATTGTCTCACTGCCCCGTAGGACGTCCCTATCATGGGTCGATGGACCCTGCGCCCGACTCGCCCTTACTCGCTCGGGGCCTGAGCACCGAGGAAGCCCGTGCCCGCCAGGCCCGTGTGGGCCCCAACCTCCTCACGCAGCAGGAACGGCGCGGTTGGCTGCAGGCGGTGGGGGCCGTGTTGTCCGAGCCCATGTTCCTGCTGTTGCTCGCCGCAGCGGGCCTGTATCTGGTCCTGGGCGATCTGGGCGAGGGCTTGCTGCTCTCGGCCTTCGCGATGCTCAGTGTGGTCCTGGTGATCTGGCAGGAGCACCGCAGCGCCCGCGCACTCGATGCCCTGCGCGATCTCGCCGCGCCCCAGGTGCGGGTCTGGCGTGATGGCGTCCCTTGCGTGATCGCGGCGCGCGATCTGGTACCGGGTGATGTGATCGCCGTCGCCGAGGGCGAGCGCGTCACCGCCGACGCGGTCCTGCGCGAAGCCGCGACGCTGTCCGTCGACGAATCCCTACTGACAGGCGAATCGGCGCCGGTGTACAAGCGGCCTGCATCAGGAGCCGCCGACGCGGCTGATGCAGCGTCGCGCTTGCACGCGGGCACGCTGGTGGTGGCGGGCCAGGGGGTGGCCGAGGTCATCGCCATTGGCGCTGACACCGCGATGGGCCGCATCGGTGCATCGCTGGCCGACATCGACCTGGCGCCCACGCCCTTGCAGCGGCAACTGCGCGCGTTGGTGCGCTGGCTGGCGCTGGGCGCGCTGGGCGTGAGCAGCCTGCTGGTGTTGTGGTACGGCCTGCGCGTTGGCGACTGGGTGCAGGGCCTGCTGGCGGGTATTGCCCTGGCCATGGCCATGCTGCCCGAGGAGTTTCCCATGGCCTTGGCGGTCTTCCTGGCTCTGGGCGCCTGGCGCCTGGCCCGTGTGCAGGTGCTGGCGCGACGGCCGGCGGTGGTCGAGGCCTTGGGTGCTGCCACGGTCTTGTGTGTGGACAAGACCGGCACCCTGACCGAGAACCGCATGCGCGTGCACAGCCTGGTGGTGTTGGATGCCGATGCGGGCCACGCGCTGGGTCCGGACGTGCCCGATGCTGCGCACGACTTGCTGGAGTACGCGATGCTGGCGTCGCAGCGCGGCGGCGTCGAGCCCATGGACGCGGCCCTCTACGCACAGGGCGACGCGTGCCTGGCTGGCACCGACCGCCTGCATCCGCGCTGGCGCGTCGCCCAGGCCCATGGCATTGCGCCTGATCTGATGGCGGTGACCCAGGTCTGGGCGGGCGAAGACGGCCTGCATCGGGTGGCCGCCAAGGGCGCACCCGAGGCCATCGCCGACCTGTGTCACCTGGCGCCGCAGGCCCGCGAGGCGCTGCACGTGCAGGCGCAGTCTTTGGCAGCGCGCGGCTTGCGCGTGCTGGCGGTAGCCCGCGGGCGTGAGCGTACCGAGCCCGCGCCGCATCCCCATGACAACGACTTCACCCTGCTCGGGCTGGTGGCCTTTGAAGACCCCTTGCGCGCCAGCGTGCCTGGGGCGGTGGCACAGGCGCACCGAGCGGGTATTGCGGTGGTGATGATCACCGGCGACCATCCCGCCACCGCCCTGGCCATCGCGACCCAGGCGGGCCTTCACATCCAGGCCGGTGTGCTCACAGGCGCACAGCTGCAGGCCATGGACGATGCGGCGCTGGCGCAGGCCGTGCGGCAGGTGCGTGTGTATGCCCG
>CANHSE010000049.1 GCA_947463025.1 Comamonadaceae bacterium | reverse complement strand
TGGCACGTCGAGCGAAACGCCCTTGAGCACCAGGATCACATGGTCGTAGATGACCTCGATGTTCTTGACGGACAGCAAGGCCGGTTCGCTTTTCGCCGCAGGATCCTGCGGGTTGCGAGTCGGCGAGGGCGTGACGTGGGCAGCGGAGGCGGTCATGGGTTCTCTCAGATCGTTACGGGCGAGCGGCGGCCGCAGCCGCCGCTCGCAGGGGGTGTCACGCGACAGGTCAGGACGGGCAGCGACGCGGCGTGATCTTCTGCTCTTGGGCGTACTTGGCCGCCGATTCCTCGACCATCTCGCGGATCATCTTGCGGTCAGACGACACCCAGTTCGGGGTGATAGTGTTCCACTTGGCACCGTCCCACTGGATCATCTTCACGACGCCGGCGCCCTCATGGTCGGAGCAGGACAGGCGGAAAGAGGGCAGCATGCCTTCGATGCCCAGCTGACGCAGACGCTCCGGGGTCAGGTTCAGGGCCTCGAAGCCGGCGCGCATTTCGTCGCCGTTCAGGGTCTGGCCAGACTTGTTGGCGATGCGCTGGCCGTTGCGGACCGCTTCCACCCAGAAGATGGCCGCCGTCACCCCACGGTTCCAGTAGATGTTACCGATGCGCTTGGGATCGGCCAGGTTGCCCTTGCCGCCACCGTAGACCACGCGCTCGATGTCCTGCACCAGCGGGAAGTTCTTGCCCGAGGGCACGTTCGCCGCAGCGATATAGCCCTTGGCGGCTTCACCGGCAGGGATCACATCCTCTTCCGAGCCCGCCCACCACACGCCGACTACCTTGTCACGCGGGAAGTTGATGCGGGCAGCGCTGGTGATGGCGGTGGAGTTCATGCCGGCGCCGAAGCCCCACAGCATCACGTAGTCCGGACGCTCCTGGCGGATCCGCAGCCATTGCGACTGCTGCTCGATGCCGGGGGCTGCCACCGGAATCTCGACCAGATCGAAGCCCCATTCTTTGGCGAGTCGACGCAGAACCGGCAACGGCTCGCGGCCGAAGGCGGAGTCCAGGTGCAGGTGGGCGATCTTCTTGCCCTTCATGCGGGCCACACCGCCTTCCTTCTCGGCGATCCAGTTCATCTTGGCCGACATCTGCGACCAGTAGCTGGTCATGGTGGAGAAGACCCAGGGGAAGACGCGGCCGTCGGCGGCGTCGGAGCGGCCATAGCCGTACTGGGTCAGCACGACCTTGTCGTCGTCGACTCGGTTAAGAACACCGTACGCAATGGGCGTGGCCAGGGGCTCGAAGATGTGCATCTGCTGGCCCTTGGCGTTCTTGAGCAAGCGCTGGTAGCACTCGACGCCACGGGCGGCGGTGTACTCGGTCTCGCATTCGGCCCACGTCATCTGGACGCCGTTGACGCCGCCGTCTTTCATGTTGACGTACTGGAGGTAGTCGATGATGCCGCCAAAGAAACCCGTGCCGCCAGCGGCGAAAGGTCCCACCCGGTAGCTGGGGATGCCGAAGTATTGCTCGCGGGCTTGGGCCTGTGCAGTCGCAGGCAAGAGCACCGTGCTGGCGACTGCGGCGGTCGCCGTCAGAGTCACCGCAGCGCGCCGGAAAAGTTGCATGACGTTCACGTAAGTCTCCTTGTGGGGATGGTTAGGTTGAGAGGGGAGTCGCAGGGGAGAGAAATCAGTGGGGGAA
Source organism: Comamonadaceae bacterium (assembly GCA_947463025.1). Taxonomy (GTDB): domain Bacteria; phylum Pseudomonadota; class Gammaproteobacteria; order Burkholderiales; family Burkholderiaceae_C; genus Ramlibacter. Next base: position 15,496 of record CANHSE010000049.1, on the reverse strand, counting down.
GGGCCAGAGCCGCAGCCGTTCCTTGATCAACTGCCAGAGTCGGGCCAGACCATGGGGCTCGAGGATCAGGAAGGCAATGATCAGCGTGCCAAAGACGATGAGCTCGACGGCAGAGGTCACGCTGGCATCGACGCCTGCACCAAAAATGCCGTGCAGCAAGACGCTCAGAAAAACTGGCAGCAGCAAGATGAAGCCCGCGCCCAGGAAGGAGCCCAGAATCGTGCCGACACCGCCGATGATGATCATGAAGAGGATGCGGAAGGACAGGTCGATGGTGAAGGCAGAAGGTTCCACCGTGCCCAGGTAGGCAAACGCAAACAGCGCCCCGCCTACGCCGCAATAAAAAGAGCTGATCGCAAAGGCCTGCAGCTTGGTGCGCATGAGCGGCAGGCCCATCACCTCGGCTGCGACGTCCATGTCTCGCACGGCCATCCAGGCGCGGCCTGTGCTGCCGCGGGCCATGTTCTTGGCCAGGAGCGCCATGACCGCCACGATCGCCAGGACCAGCAGGTACTTCTCCTGGGCCGTGTTGAACTCCATGCCGGCGATCACCATCTTTTGCGCGGTGATCACGCCCGAGGGGTCAAAGTTCTTGAACCAGCCGAACTTGTCCAGGGCCCAAACGATGAAGAACTGCGCAGCCAAGGTCGCCACGGCCAGGTACAAGCCCCGTATCCGCAGGCTGGGGAGTCCGAACACCACCCCCACGAGCGCCGCGCAGACGCCGGAGAGGATCAGCGCCACCAAAAAGGGCATGCCGTCGACCCGCAGGATGAAGTTGTAGCAGGCGAATGCACCCACGGCCATGAAGCCGGCTGAACCCAAGGACAGCTGACCCGCGTACCCGGTCAAGATGTTTTGGCCGAGCGCCACCAAGCTGAAAATCAGCCAGGGAATCAGCAGCGCACTTAACCAGTAGTCAGAGGCCACCATCGGGATCACGCCGACGGTCAGGGCCAGCAGGAGCAGCATGCCGATGCGGTCCTGGCGCAGAGGGAAGATCTGGGAGTCCTGGCCGTACGTGGTTTTAAATTGACCGGCTTCGCGGTAGAACATGATGAGCTTTCGGGCTAGAGGGCAGTAACAGGGTCACACACGGCGGATGATCTTTTCGCCGAACAGGCCTTCGGGCCTCACCAGCAAGAAAAAGATGGCCAGGACATAAGGGAACCAGCCTTCGATGCCGCCGCCGAACTTCGGCCCGATGTAAACCTCGGCCAGCTTTTCAGCGGCGCCCACGATCAAGCCGGCGACGATCACGCCGGGCACGGAGGTGAAGCCGCCGATGATCAGCACGGGCAGGGCCTTGAGCGCCACGAAGACCAGCGCAAACTGCACCCCGCTGCGAGCGCCCCAAAGCATTCCCGCTACCAGCGCGACGATGCCGGCGATGGCCCAGACCAGGGCCCAGATGCTCTTGAGGGGGATGCCGATGGACAGGGCCGCCGCATGGTCGTCGGCCACCGCACGCAGGGCACGACCGATCTTGGTGCGGTTGAAAACGATGGCCAGGGTGGTCACCAAGATGCCGGCGACAAGTGCTGCAAAGAGATCGATCTGGCTGATCAGCAGCCCGGTGGTATCGGCCAGCAGCGGCATGGGCTCGTCTTTGATACCCAGGTCCAGACGTCGAACTTGCACGCCCCACACCAGCTGGGCGACGCCCTCGATCACGAAGGTCAGGCCAATCGTGGCCATCAGCAAGGTGATTTCATGCTGGTTGACCAAAGGCCGCAGCACAAACCGTTCGGTTCCCATGCCCACCAGCACCATCATGCCGATGGTCACCGGCAGGGCGGCCCAAAGCGGTAAGCCCAGCTCCATAAAGCCCACCAGCGACAGGGCGGCAAAGAACACCATCGCCCCTTGCGCGAAATTGAAGACACCCGAAGCCTTGTAAATCAGCACGAAACCCAGAGCGACCAGCGCGTACATGACACCCGACAGCAGACCGCCGACGAGGACCTCGAGAAAGAATTGAAAAGCTGCCATGACCTTGTGTCCGTTGTTCTTTAATCGCGCAGCTCAGTGCGCCACGCCCAGATAGGCGTCAATCACGTCTTGGTTGTTGCGCACTTCATCGGGCGTGCCATCCCCAATCTTCTTGCCGTAGTCCAGTACGACCACGCGGTCCGAGATGTCCATCACCACGCCCATGTCGTGTTCGATCAGCACCATGGTCGTGCCGTAGTGGTCATTGACATCCAGAATGAAGCGACACATGTCCTGCTTTTCTTCCAGGTTCATGCCGGCCATCGGTTCGTCAAGCAGCAGCACCCGGGGCTGGGCGGCCAAGGCCCGTCCGAGTTCGACCCTTTTCTGCAGGCCGTACGGAAGACGACCCACGGGTGTCTTTCGGATGTGCTCGATTTCGAGGAACTCGATGATCTCCTCGACCGTCTCGCGGTTGGCCTTTTCCTCGCGCAGGGCGCGCGGAGTCCGTAGCGCCACTTCCATGAAGGTCGACTTTGTCCGCAGGCAGCATCCCGCCATGATGTTGTCCAGAACGGTCATGCCCTTGAAGAGGGCGATGTTCTGGAAGGTGCGTGAAATGCCCATCTGAGCGGCGCGGCGCGGCGTGATTCCGACGATCTCTTCGCCGCGCCAGAGTAGATGCCCCTCTTGCGGCTGGTACACGCCATTGATCACGTTGAGCATGGAGCTCTTGCCGGCACCGTTGGGACCGATGATGGCGCGTACCTCGTGTTCGCGGACATCAAAGGAGATGCGGGTCAGGGCCTTGACTCCGCCGAATCGCAAGGAAATCTCCTTGACCTCGATCAGGGTGCCACCGATCGGAAAGCCGCGCTGGTGAGACGCGCCGTCGATCGAGTCGTTGGAGCCGGCGGGAGAATGAGAGGCGGTGTTGAGCATGTTCAGGCGAGCTTCGCGGCGGAGCGGGTCGTCGATTCGTTGGCTTTGGAATACGTCACAGCGTTGCAGATACGCAGGTCCGCGCTGACGACGCCGGTGCGTCCGTCTTCGTAGCGAACCTCAGACTGCACGGCGACCCGGGCGGCATCTCCGAACAGCGCGTCCAGCAGGCTTTGATACCGTTCCCCGATGAAGCCGCGACGCACCTTGCGCGTGCGGGTGAGCTCGCCGTCGTCGGCGTCAAGCTCCTTGTGCAGCACGAGAAAGCGTCGGATCTGGGCATTGGCCAAGGTGCTGTCGGCGGAAAGCTCCGCATTCACCTTGCGCACGCACTGCGCGATCAGGTCGACGACTTCATCGCGGGTGGCCAGGTCGGCATAGCCGGTGTAGGACAGGTTCTGGCGATCGGCCCAGTTGCCCACCGCAGCCAAGTCGATGTTGATGAAGGCGCAGACTTGTCCGCGGCCGGCACCGAAGGCCACGGCCTCCTTGATGTAGGGGAAAAACTTGAGCTTGTTCTCGAGGTACTTGGGGGCAAACAGCGTGCCATCTGACAGCTGACCCACATCCTTGACGCGGTCGATGATGCGCAGGTGGCCGTCATCGCCCACATAGCCGGCATCCCCCGTGTGAAACCAGCCGTCGTCGTCGAGCGCCGCCTGCGTGGCCTCGGGGTTGCGGTGGTACTCGCGGAACAGACCCGGCGAGCGAATCAGCAGCTCACGTTGGGGCGTGAATCGAAGTTCTACGCCCTCGACCGCGGGACCGACCGTGTCGGGCTTGACCTGGCCATTGGGCTGCACGCACACGAAGACAGAGGTCTCCGTCGATCCGTACAGCTGCTTGAGGTTCACGCCCAGCGCCCGGAAGAACATCAGCAGGTCCGCGCCAATGGCTTCGCCGGCGGTGTAGGCCACCCGCAGGCGGCTCATGCCCAGCACGTCGCGCAGCGGATCGCAGATCGTGGCACGGGCGACGGCATAGGCCAGCGAATCACCGGCAGAAACCGACTCGCCCGACAGCTTCTTGGGCCCCACCCGCTGGGCGACGTTCATCGCCCAGGCGTACATGTTCTGGACGAGCTTGCCCGAGTCGTCCATGCGGATGGACACCTCGGTGAGCATGGCTTCGAGCACCCGAGGCGGCGCAAAGAAATACGTCGGGCCAATCTCGCGCATGTCGGCGAGCATGGTTTCCGAGGACTCGGGGCAGCAGATGCAGTAGCCCACTGCCAGGGGCTGGGCGTAGCTGAACATGTTTTGCCCGATCCAAGCTGGCGGCAGGTAGGCCACGGCAACGTCTTGCGGGGTCAGGCCTTCCAGCTGGGCAGCAGCCCGAGCCCGGTTGATCAGGGCATGGTGAGTCAGCACGACCCCTTTGGCTTGCCCCGTGGTGCCGGAGGTGAAGAACATGGCCGCTGCGTCGCTCGCTTGGCCGATCTGCAGCTCGGTGTCGATGCTTTTTCGCTGATCGGTCGCCTTGATGCCTGACTCCCGGAACGTCGCGTAACTGACCAGGCCCGGGCGGTCGTAGTGGCGCATGCCCTTGTCATCATCAAAAATGATGTGCTTCACGGTCGGGGTTTGGTCGCGGATTTCCAGCAGCTTGTCGACCTGCTCCTGGTCCTCGGCAAAGATGTGCGTCACCTCGGCGCTGTTGATCGGAAACACCAGCTCACCCGCCACTGCATCTTGGTACAGGGGCACCGCGACGCCGCCGAGCCATTGGATGGCGCACATCGCCACGTACAGGCGGGGCCGGTTGTCCCCGATCAGCGCAGCATGCGCTCCACGACGGAATCCGCTGGCCTTGAGCGCGCAGGCCAGGTGAGCCGCCTCTTGAGCGAACTCGCTCCAGGTGATGGTTTGCCAGATACCGCGGCTTTTCTCTCGGATCGCCGGGCTGTTGGGGCGGTCTTTCGCATGCTGGCGCAGCAGCCTCGGGAAGGTATCGGCGGTCATTCGCAGTCCAAAATAGATAACTGAGTGTTTTGCTGGTAAAACCAATCAGAAGCTCAGTGAGCTCTGAAAATTGGATGCAGAGATTGTTTTGAGCAGAACAAGAAACTCTTTGTCTTAAGAAGGACAAAGTCGGGAAACTCCGGATGAATGACCTTAATTCCCCATCGGCTAGTGCGGAATTTGCTTTGACCTCTGCATGGGGGCGCGTTTTGACAGCGGAACAAGCGCAGCGGATACGCGCAGAGGCGCGAGAGCGGCGCATACCGAAGGGCAGCGCGATCTGTCACGTCGGCTCGGAAGTTCAGTTCTGGAAGGGCGTGATGGACGGTCTCATCAAGATGAGCGTCGTCTCCGTTGAAGGACGTCACGCGACGCTCACCGGATTGGCCGCGGGCGCCTGGTTCGGCGAGGGCCCAGTCTTGCGATCGCAGGCTTGGGAGTTTGACGGCGTGGCCCTGCGCGACACCCGGATCGCGCTCATCCCCAAGGCCACCTTTCTGTGGCTGCTCGATGTCAATCCGGCCTTCAGCCGCTATGTCATCGGACAGCTCAATGAACGACTGGCGCAGTTTGCTTCAGTGATCGAGGCCGAGCGCCTGGAAAGCGCCGAGACCCGGGTGGCGCGCTGTTTGGCGTGGCTCTACAACCCGGTGCTGTACCCCGGGGTCGATCTTCAACTCGAACTCACGCAGCAGGAAATTGGCTATCTCAGCGGCGTACCGCGCCAACGGGTCAATGGCGCACTCAAGCTGATGCAGGAAAGAAATCTGGTTCGTGTCAGCTACGGTGCGGTACACATCAACGATGTGCAGGGACTGATGTCTTTCCGGACTGAGGGTGTTTAGAACGCTCGGGGCCACCTCATGCCAAAGACCTTCCTCCTGTGGCTCTTTCTCCTGGCCTTCATCAGCCCAACCCACGCCGCGGACCCGTGCAAACCCAAGCCGGGTGCGGCGTTGCTGCTGCCCAAGAAGGGTCCCACCGGGGCCTATGAAGTCGGAGTGGGGATTTCGCCGCACAGCCTGACCAAGTTCAACACCAAGGACGCCACGGCCGATATCGACTTCTACTTCACCGTCGAATACGAGCTGGCCAAGCCGCATCCGGATGCCAAATGCGTGGGGGACGACGCCAAGGAGATCTGGAAGATCTTCTACAACCCCGATATCGAGTTCCTCTCGATTCCGGAGCCGCAGACCCCGCAAGGATTTCACTGGCTGGTCGAGAAGAACCGCTTTGTGTTCATGACACGCCTGAAGGGCTCGGTCGTGCTCTCAGGCGACTTTCGGTGGTTCCCGTTTGACCGGGTGATCGCGCCGATCCGGATGCAAGGCGAGGACGACGACCGCACCTTGCTGCTGCGGCCCTCCAAGTGGTATCTACCCGATTACCCGGACTTATCTCGGGAGATGTCCAACCTGCGGGTACCGGGCTGGACGCTGGCCCGCGCCGAATACGTTCAGGTCAAGAACCCATGGAGCTATGGACGCTTCGCCGATGGCCTGGACTTTCAGATCGAGATCCGCCGGACGCCGATTCCCTTTCTGGTGCGCGCGGGCTTGCCGCTGACCTTGATCCTGATCGTGGCTCTGGTCACACGCAAGGCCTTGCAGCATTCGCGCGAGGCGCAGATGTCGGTGCTCAGTGGCTTGCTGCTGTCGATCTTCGCCTACAGCATCTACCTGAATGACCGCATTCCCGAGACCGACTACCTGACCTTCGGCGATTACATGTGGATCGGTGCGCTGATCTCGATCTTCTCGATCACGATCGGCCGGCTGGCGGCGCTGCAGCCCGATAAAACGCCGATCCGCGCGCGCATCGAATTTGTCTCGACCGCGCTGGCGATTGCGATTTACTTCGGCGTGGTCATCGTGGCCATTGTCTTGAGCTTTCAGTCGGCTTGAGGGCCACGCCCATGAACACGGCCCGCGTCTTTCGTCTTTTCATCAGCTCGACGTTCAGCGATTTCGTGGCCGAACGCGAGGCGCTGCAAAAGAAGGTCTTTCCGCAGCTGGAGGCCTATTGCCGTGAGCGCGGGGCGGCCTTTCAGGCAGTGGACCTGCGCTGGGGCATCACCGAGGAGGCGCAGCGCGATCACGACACCATGCGGATCTGCCTGGAGGAAGTGCGCCGCTGCCAAACGCTGACGCCGCGCCCCAATTTCGCGGTGCTGCTGGGGGACCGCTATGGCTGGGAGCCGGTACCCGCCCGCATTCCGGTCGACCACTGGACGCGGCTGATGGCGGCGGCCACGCCCGCCCAGCGCAAGACGCTGCGCGCAGGCTATCGGGGCCCCGATCGCAATGCAGTGCCTGCGGTGTATCACCTGCGTCCGCGCGCGGGCGACTGGGCCGAGAGCCAGGCCCGCGAAACCATCCTGCGCGACGCCCTGCGGGCCGCTGCCCAGTCGGCGGGTTTTGCTGGTGATGAGCGTCTGCCGTACTTCGCCTCGGCCACCCACCAGGAAATCGCCCTGGGCGCGCTGGCCACGCACGACGCCCAGGGCCGCGCGCTGCAGGCGGGCGAGCATGTCAGCGTGTACCTGCGCCGCATCGAGGACTTGCCGCAAGCACCGGTGGCGCGGGCCTACCTCGATTGGGACGAGGCCTCCGCAGCGCCGGTGGCGGGCGCGCGCGAGCGTTTGCGCGCGCTGGAGGTGCAATTGGCCGACCGCGTGCCCGATCGCACCCGCACCTTCACCACCCGCTGGACGGGGAAGGGTGTCGATACCGCCTATCTGGATGATTTCTGCGAGCAGTTCCTGCAGGACCAGCAGGCGGTGATCGAGCGCGAGCTGCAGCAGGCGGTGACCGAGGAGGCAGGGGAGGTGCGGGCCCGAGCCCATGCAGATTTCGCGCGCGATCGGGCACGCAACTTCCGCGGCCGCGTGGCCCTGCGCGCACGCATCGCACGTTATGTGCAGGGTGCCAGTCAGGCGCCCTTGATCGTATGCGGCGACGGCGGTACCGGCAAATCGGCCCTGATGGCGCAGGCCTTTCACGATGCATCGGCCCAAGCCGGCACCGCCGTGGTGATGGCGCGCTTCATCGGCGGCGTGCCGGGCACTGAAAACCTCTACAACCTCTTGACCTGGCTCACCGCGGACCTCGCCCGCGCCTGCGACGAGGCCGAGCCCGCACCAGCGCAGACCGTGCGCGCGGCGCGCGAGGCCTTTGCGGTGGCGCTGACCTGGCCGACGGCGCAGCGCCCGCTGGTGCTGTTTCTGGATGCACTCGACCAACTCGAGCGCCAGGACGGCGCCTGGTTGCTTGATTGGTTGCCGACTGCACTGGGGCCGCACACCCGCGTGGTCGCCAGCACCCGGGGCGGGCCGGTACTGACCTCGGCGCGGCGCCGCTACCCCAAGAGCCTGCTGCAGGTGCCTTCGATGAAGCCGGCCGAGGCTCGGCAGATGCTGCATGCCTGGCTGCAAGATGCGCGCGAAGCCCACTACAACGCGGGCATCGCGCCCTCGCGCGAGCGCCGGCTCACGCCCGCACAGCGCACGGCCTTGCTCACGGCCTTTGCCGAATCGGGTAAGCCCCTGTGGCTCAAACTCGCCTATGAAGAGGCCCGGACCTGGCCCAGCTGGTTCGGCGAAGACGATCCCGCCCGCTTGATGCTGCCCGGCACGGTCGAGGCCATGGTGCGCCGAGTGATCGGCGCGCGCCTGCTGGAGGCCGACGACCATCCCGCCGTCTTCACCGGTCACGCCCTGGCCTACATCACCGCCGGCCGTATGGGGGTGTCCGAAGAGGAATTGGCGTGTGCGCTGGCCACCAGTGCACCGGTGCGCCACGAGTTCGAGGCCCAGGCCGCACGCACCGGCCAGCATTGGCAAGACGCCGACAAGCTGCCGCCGATTTTGTGGTCGCGCCTGTACTTTGACCTGCAGCCTTATCTGACCTGGGCCAGTATCGACGGCGCGCGCCTGTGTCGGTGGTTTCACCGTGAGTTCAAGGAGGAGATCGAGCGGCAGTTGCTCGGGACCGACGCCCAACGCCGCGAGATCCACGGTCATCTGGCCCACACCTTCGCGCAGTTGGCACCGCAAGGCGACGATCTGTTCGTGCACACCGACGCCAGCCGCCAGCAGCAGACGCCTGCGCTGCGCCGGGTCATGGAGCAGCCTTGGCAGTTGATCCGCGCGGGCGAACACGCGGCGGCCCGCCGCTTGCTGATGGACTTCGGTTTTTGCATGGGCAAATGTGCGGCCAACCGCGCGCGCGATCTGTTCCTGGATGTCTTGGGCGTGGCCGCATCGGAAGCGGCGTCGCTGCAGGCGCTCGAGCGATTCTTGCGAACCCGCTTGCACGTGTTGGAGCGTGGCGAGCCCGAGTGGCCGGCCCACCGTATCCTGCTGCAACTGGCCACTGATTACGGCCAGGATAACCCCATCACGCGGGCGGCGCGCCAGTGGATGGCCAATGCCCCGATCGATTGGTCGCGACTGGAGAAGGTCGTCTTCCAGCCAGAGGCGCCGCAGACGGGTGTGATGTGGGTGACTTCAGATCATTCGCACCGGCATGCCTATGCGCGCGGGTCGTCGGGCGTGACCGTCGACGCCGACGATCTGTGGACCTGGGACACCGGGCATGTCTGTCACTGGGATCCTGCGACCGGTCAGGCCTTGCACATTGAGGCGCTGCCCCCCACCGAACGTCTGACGCCGGTGGGCAAGCTGGCGCTGGTGGTGGAGTCGGACAAGCGGGCCTGCGCCGTCTACCACGCCATGACGGGTCAGTGTCTGTGGCGCAAGCGATTTCCCACGCCGGTGCGATGGGCGCAGGCGGTGGGTGACGATGCCGTCGCCGTCATCGACGGCGCGCACACGCGGATCCTGGACCTGCATGACGGCAGCCTGCGCCAAGAGATTGCGCACACCGAGAGCCAGTGGCCGCATGCGCGCTGGAAGGACATGGCCGTCCAGGTCTGGGGTGGACGTTGGTTGATCTACCAGCACGCGCTCCGCAACAAGCCGCAGCGGCAGGAGGTACCCAGTGCCTCGCATCTGACGGTGTATGACCTGCAAGACAGCTGCCGGGTGTATGTCGATGAGATCGAGGGCATCGAGCGGCCCTTGGACCATCACAGGTCCTTCTTGTCGGAGCACAACCCCCTGGGTCTGCGCCTGCTGGGGGATCAGCTGATGCTGTGGGTCGGGCAGTGGCGTGTACTGGACCTGGGGGCGCCCATGATGGGGCTGCGTGACCTGGAAGCCACCCTGCGCGCCAAGGTGCCGCCGGCGGCGGTGCAGCCGCAAGGTGTCAGCTTCAGCGACTGGGACGATTTCATCCCCTTGCAGTCCAACGACACCTACCAGGTGTTCAAGTTTGCGCACCTGCTGGTGGCCTGGCAGATGCATAGCGGCCGTGTGATCTACCGCGCGATCGACCCCTTGCTGCATCGGGAGTCGCAGGCCATACGCTGGGGCGGTCCGAACAGGTTGGTCGTACTCGGACATGAACGTAGCCGCGCGGTCGACCCGGAACATAACTTCGTATGGCATCTGGACGACGATACGCACGCGGTGCTGGCGGTGCCCGGGATCGAGCGCCCCATCATCCTGGCCTCACGCGGGGATGTCCTGATCCTCAGTCGTGATTACCGCTATGACACCAACCAGGGCGATTACGCGCAGTCCGAGCCCTTGATCGCCCATGACCTGGCGACGGGCACGTCGCGCGTCATTCATGACATGAACCGGGTGGTGGGCTACACGTCGATGTTTCGGCATGCGTGGCGGGCCAGCGGCGAGTTGGTCGTTCTCGATGGCGACAACCTGGTGTGCCTGCGCACCGACCAGGGGGTGCTGTGGCAGGACCGTGTCGAGACCTCGCTGGGGTCGATGCTGACCGTCACCGAGGACGTGACGCATCCGTCTCGCTTCATGATCATGGGCAACCGACGCTGCCTGCATATCGACCTGAGCGGCCCGTCGCCTGCGGTCCAGGCCCTGGCCCACGATTTCGAGTGGGGCGCCGCGTGCGAGCTGGCGGGCGATTTGCTGTTTCTCTGGGAAGACGACAACGCGATGTCGGAGATCGGCATGCCCGGTCAGTTCGTCTTGTGGCGGCGCGATGGCCAGGGGCGCTGGGCGCCGGATCCAGCGACCTTCATGGAGTTTCTGTGCGCCGAGGCGCCGGACTTCGACATGATGAGTTCCTACGCGGCGACGCGTCTGGGCGAGGTGTTTGTGATCGGCCAGTCCGGATCGGTGTATGCGTTTGGCGTGGGCGAGGCCGGACACCTGGTGCTGTGGGATACGCTCAAGGGCCCCTTCGAGGCCGAGACCTTCTGGGTTCGTGGAGACACGCTCTATGTCCCGGACGCAGAAGACGATTCGGTGATGCATGCGGCTTCACTGGTGGACGGCCGTTTCGGGCCGCTCACGTCGATGCCGCGTGAAGACATCTTCCAAAGCGGCGAGATCCCGCTGGTGAATGTGCGGCCGTTTCGCGATATGGCGCTTGGGCCGCTGCGCGGCTCACGGCTGTTCGTGGTGGGCGATCCCGCAGAGGAGTGGACCGTGTGGGACGGCGCCTTCAAGGGGCAGGCGCGCGACCATCTGTGCTTTGCCGGGCCCGATGGCCAGGAGGCGCGTTGGTATGGGCTGCATGCCTGCCGCATCCTGCGCCATCGCATCGACTACCGCCACCTGCCCGGACGCGATCTGTTCCAGAACTTTGGCGGGGAGGACGATGTACGCTCCCTCGTTGTCGATGACGATGTCTACTTCGTCTGCGAGGACGATGGCTCGGGCTGGATGGTCAAGCTCATTGCGGCATAAGTGCGGGCGCGCCTAGCGCCCATAGACCAGATCACGTAGCCCCAGCGAAATCCCGGGCACGTAGGTGATCACCATCAGGCAGGCCAGGATCACCAAGACGAAGGGGACCAGGTCTTTGATGATGCGGTCCACCGATATTCGGGCCACCGTACACGCCGCGAACAGGTTCACGCCAAAGGGCGGCGTGATCATGCCCAGGGCCAGATTCACCACCATGACCAGGCCAAAGTGCACCGGGTCGATGCCAAAGCGGATCGCCACCGGCGCCAGGATCGGGGCCAGCACCAGGATGGCGGCGCTGGTCTCGATGAACATGCCGATGATGAACAGGGCTACGTTGACCCCGAGCAGGAACATCGCGGGCGACTTCAGCACCTCCTGCAGCCACACGCCGATGGTCTCTGGCACACCGGCCCGCGTGAGCAGGAAGGCAAAGAGGCCCGCGTTGGCGATGATGAACATGATCACCGCGCTGGAGATCACCGACTTGCGCAAGATGGTGTAGAGATCCTTCAGGCCGATCTCGCGATAGATCACGGTGCCGACCAACAGGGCATAGAACACCGACACCGCCGCTGCTTCGGTGGGGGTGAAGATGCCGCCATAGATGCCGCCCAGAATCACCACCGGCATCATCAGCGCCCAGCCGGCCTGCCAGGTGGCCTTGCCCACGGGCAGTCGGCCTTCGCCGTCGTTCTTGCCCCAGCCTTTCCACTTGCAATAGACCCAGACGAACAGCATCAGCGATCCGCCGATGAACAGGCCTGGGCCAAAGCCGGCGATGAACAGCTCGCCGATCGAGACCTCGGCGCTGACGCCGTACAGGATCATGGGGATCGAGGGCGGGATGATGACGCCCAGCTCCGCGCTGGTGGCCTGCAAGGCCGCCGCGTAGGGCGTGGGATAGCCATAGCGGATCAAGGCCGGGATCAGGATGGCGCCGATGGCAAAGGTGGTGGCCACCGAGGAGCCCGAGACTGCGGCAAAGATCATGCAGGTCAGCACCACGGTCATGGGCAAGCCACCCTGCACGCCGCCCACAATGCTGCGACCGAATTCGACCAGGCGGCGCGAGATGCCGCCGGTTTCCATGAGGTTGCCCGCGAGGATGAAGAAAGGAATCGCCGCGAGCGGAAATTTGTTGATGGAACTGAAGATCTCCTTGACGGAGATCAGCATGTTCACGTTGCCCAGATGAATGCCCAGGACAGCCGACAGGCCGATCGAGACGGCCACCGAGACGGTGAGCGCAAAGCACACCATCATGGTCACAAGCATGGTCAGGCTCATTGCTGGGTCTCCAGTTCATTGCGTCGGGGATCGATCAGGAAGCCCAGGATCGCGAACACGCAAAACACACCGCCCACCGGCATGGCCAGGTAAGCCCAGAACATGGAGACATCCTCCAAGCCGATCATGGACTGCACCTTGCCGCGTTGGGCATAGGCCCAGCCCCACCAGATGATCACGCCGACCAAGGTGAGCGAGGCCAGGCTCACCACCCAATCGAGGACCCGCTTGGTGCCGACCGACCCCCAGCGATACAACACATCGACGCTGACCATGGCGCCTTCGCGGAAGGCGGCGGGGATGCCCAGAAAAACCATCCAGATCAGACTGAAGCGGATCAGGACCTCGGTCCACTCCGCGGGCGATTCCAGAATGAAGCGGGTGATGATCTGGAACATGCCCAAGGCACTGGCCAGGGCCATCATCGCGCAGGCGATCGCCATGGCCACCTGCGTCGCAGTCTGTTCGAATCGGAGGAAGGTTTTTTTCATGGGGCTGCGGCCCTTGCGGGCATCCACACGAGAAAGAAATCAAAGGCCGCCAGCAGCGCCGGCGGCCTTTGCAAGGCGTATCAGCGGACGTTGCGGATACGGTCGATGTTGGCCTTGCCGAACTGCTTCTCGAATTCGGCGTTCACCGGCTCAAGCTGCTTGATGAAGCGGGCCTTGTCGACGTTCTCGACCACTTGCATGCCCTTGGAACGCAGCTCCTGCACGCCGCGGGCGTCGTCGGCGTCCACGCGATCGCGGTTGGCCTTCACAGCCACCTTGGCGGCTTCCAGGAAGTGGCGCTTGTCATCGGCGCTGAGCTTGTCGAAGGCGGCCTTGTTCATCAGGAAGATGGCGGGCGAGTAGACGTGGCCGGTCAGCGTCAGGTGCTTTTGCACCTGCTCGAACTTGGCGGCCATGATCACCGACAGCGGGTTTTCCTGGCCGTCCACGGTGCCCTGTTGCAAGGCGGTGAACACTTCGGTGAAGGCCATGGGGGTGGTGACGATGCCCAGGCCCTTGTAGGCGGCCACGTGCACCGGGTTTTCCATGGTGCGCATTTTCAGACCCTTGAGGTCGTCAGGGGCATTGACCGAGCGCTTGTTGTTGGTCATGTGGCGCACGCCGTTCTCGCCCCAGGCGAGGGCCTTGAAGCCCTTGGATTCAAACTTGGCGAGCATCTCCTGGCCGATGGCGCCATCCAGCACCGTGCGGGCGTGCGCCTTGTCGCGGAACAGGAAGGGGATGTCCAGAATGCGAGCTTCCGGCACGAAGTTGGGCACCGGGCCGGTGGAGGAGAAGGTCAGTTCGTGGGTGCCCAGTTGCACCGCCTCGATGGACTCGCGCTCGGCGCCCAGAGAGCCCGAGTAGAAGGTCTGCACCTTGATGCGGCCGCTGGTGCGCTTGTCCACTTCAGCGGCGAAGGTGTCGATGGCCACACCCTGGTGCGAGTCTTTGGCCACCGAGATGTTGATCCGCATGGCGGTTTGGGCCGAGGCGGTGGCGCCAAAACCGGCGAGGCCAGCGGCCACGCTGCACGCCAGCGCGAGGCTGGTCAAACGACGGGAAATTTTCATGGTCTGTCTCCTTCAGGTTTTCAAATGGGGCCGACTGCGGCCCCGGGTTGTCAAACTCTTGTCACGCCTTGCGGGCGCTTTGGTCATCACGCAGCCAACCCAAGCCCGCTGAGGTTGGCCCGGCTGGAATGTACTCGCAACCGATCCACCCCTCGTAGCCCAGGGCATCGAGCCGGTCAAACAGGTAGCCATAGGCGACTTCGCCCGTATCCGGCTCGTGGCGGTCCGGAACCCCCGCGATCTGGACATGGCCCACGCCGGCGAAGTGTCGCTCCAGGCGCTTGGCCAGATCGCCCTCCATCACCTGGCAGTGATAGAAGTCCATTTGCACCTTCAGGTTCGGCTCGCCCACATCGGCCAGCACGTCGTGTGCCTGCTGCTGGAAATTGAGGAAATACCCCGGCATGTTGCGGGTGTTGATCGGTTCAATCAGCAGGGTGATCCCGTGCGGCGCCAACACGCGGGCGGCGGCGCGCAGATTGCTCACGTACGTCGCGCGCGCCTGCTGCGGCGTCACGCCCGCGGGCAGCAGGCCGGCCATGGCATGCAGGTGGCGGCAGCCGGTGGCCTGCGCGTAGGGCAAGGCGTCTTGTACGCTCTGTGCAAACTGCGCCTCGCGCCCCGGGTGGCAGGCCATGCCGCGCTCGCCGGCCGCCCAGTCGCCCGGTGGCAGGTTGAACAGGGCCTGCACCAGGCCGTGGGCCTGCAGGCGCGCCGCGATCTCTTGCGGCGGGTACTCGTACGGAAAGAGGTATTCCACCGCCTTGAAGCCGTCGGCCGCGGCCGCGGCAAAGCGCTCGAGGAAAGGCACCTCGTTGTAAAGCATGGACAGGTTGGCAGCGAATCGGGGCATGGTCACCAGGGGGCGTTGAAATGCAGGCGCAGTTCGTCGAGTTGCGCGGGCGTGAGGGGGGTCGGCCGTGGCGTGCACACGCACCACAGGCGCGCGGTCTCCTCGAGTTCTTCGAGCGTGGCCATGGCCTGCGCGGGGCTGGCGTGCCAGACATTGGGGCC
>CANHSE010000048.1 GCA_947463025.1 Comamonadaceae bacterium | reverse complement strand
GCATGTGACGCGCCTGATCGAGGCGCAGGGTCTGACAGGGCGCGTGCGGATCGATCTGATGGACTACCGGGATCTGGATGAATCCGTGCCCTACGACAAGATTGCCTCGGTGGGTATGTTCGAGCATGTGGGCTGTGCCCGTATGGCCGCCTATTTCTCAAAGACTCAACGTCTGCTGCGCCCAGGAGGTCTGGTGATGAACCACGGCATCACGGCGGGTCGCATCGGCCCCGGTCAGGTCGATCCGGGTCTGAGCGCGTTCATCGAGCGCTATATCTTTCCGGGGGGCGAGCTGCTGCCGGCGTGGGAGGTGATGCAGCATCAGGCGGATGCGGGCCTGGAGGTGGTGGATGTCGAGAACCTGCGTCCGCACTACGCACGCACCTTGTGGGCGTGGTCAGACCGACTGGAGGCGAGGCTGCAGGAGGCGAGCCAGGCGCTAGAGGTCAGCGCCGGTGCGGCCTCCGCCCCGCGGATCTTGCGGGCCTACCGCCTGTACTTGGCCGGTTGCGCCATGGCCTTTGAGCGCGGTTGGGTGTCCTTGCACCAAATGGTGGCGACGCGCCCGACCGGCGATATCGACACCGGTCTATTGCGCGGCGCACAATCGGACTACCCTTTCAGCCGCGACCATCTGCACACCGAGGCACCCATGCTTTACAAGTTCAAATCCAAGGCCAGTGGCGATCTGATCCTGCTCGAGCCCAATGGCCGTCGCATGCTGGAGATCATCGGCAAGACGCCCGGGGCGCAGGGGATCATCCAGGCGCACCAGATGGCAGCTGCCATCGCAGCGCTCGAGGGTGCGATCGCCCAGGACGAGGCGCAGCGCCAGGCCGAGGCCGACGAAGCGAGGCGGCACGGCCATGAGTTGCAGACGCAGGAGGCCATTACCCTGCGCCACCGCGCCACGCCCCTGATCGAGATGCTGCGACGCTGCCAGCAGGCCAGCGCCGACATCGTCTGGGGCGTTTGAGGCCCCGCGCCTGCCGGCGCCGCGCCGCCCAGGTTCAGTCCACTTTCGCGCCGGAGGTCTTGACCACCTGCGCCCACTTGCGGTGTTCGGCGTCGATCAGGCGGGCGAAGTCCGCAGGCGTATTGCCACTGGGAATGGCGCCTTGCGCCGCCAGCTTTTCCTTCAGGGCCGGTGTGGCCAAGGCCTTGGCAACTTCCTGCTGGGTGCGGTTGACGATGTCGGCGGGGGTACCGGCCGGCGCGAGCAGGCCGAACCACGAACTCGCATCAAAGCCCTTGAGGCCCGCCGCTTCTTCGACGGTGGGCACATCGGGCAGGGCCACCGAGCGCTCCAGACTGGTCACCGCCAGCGCCTTGAGCTTGCCCGATCGGATGTGCGGCATCGAAGAGGGCAGGTTGTCGAACATCACGTCCATATTGCCCGAGAGCATGTCCAGCAAGGCCGGCCCCGAGCCGCGATAGGGGAAGTGCACCATGAAGGTCCCGGTCATGCTTTTGAACAACTCGCCGGCCAGGTGGATCGAGGTGCCGTTGCCGCTGGAGGCCATGTTCAGACGGCCCGGGTTGGCCTTGGCATAGCGGATGAAATCCTTGACGTTCTGGATGCCCAAGGCGCGCGCCTTGTCGGCGTTGACCACCATCACATTGGGCACGCCGGCCATCAAGGAGACGGGTGCGAAGTCCTTGATCGGGTCGTAGGGCAGCTTGTCGTAGAGGGCGCGGTTGATGCCGTGTGTGCCGACGGTGCCCATCAGCAGCGTGTAACCGTCGTTCGGTGATTTGGCCACCATCTCGGCACCGATGTTGCCGCCAGCGCCGGCGCGGTTCTCGACGACGAAGGACTGGCCGAAGGCACGCGCGAGTTCGGGCGCGAGGGCGCGTGCCAGGATGTCGGTGGTGCCACCCGGCGGGAAGGGCACGATGATGCGCACCGGTCGGTTAGGCCAGGCGCCTTGAGCGAAGGCAAAGGGGGCGACGCTGGCGCCGAGGGCCGCGGCCAGCACCTGGCGGCGGCGTGTCTGAAAAGCGGGGGTCATGCGAGACTCCTGTGGCAGGCTGTAACTGCACGATGCTGCCACCGTCCGCGCCGACTGCCTATGAGGGGTAACGGCAGGTGGCCTCGGGGCGACCCCCGCGGCGGCGCGCATGAAAAAGGCCGCCCGCAGGCGGCCTTTTGTCGACAGGACGACAACTTCAGTCGGCGTACACGCCAGCGGCCTTGATGATCGGGCTCCACTTGGCGATTTCAGCGGCGACGAACTTCCTGTGTTCGGCGGGCTCGGTGCGGCGATCGCTCACGACCACAGCGCCCAGGCCTTCTTGCTTCTTGACGAATTCGGCGTCCTTCAGGGCGGCCTTGAGCGCATCGTTCAGCTTCTTTTGCACGTCGGCCGGCGTACCCTTGGGGGCGTACAGGCCGTGGAAGATGGTGACCTGGAAGTTCTTCAGGCCGGATTCTTCCAGCGTGGGCAGGTCCTTGAGCGCCGGGGTGGTCAGGCGCTTGGGCGTGGTCACGGCAAAGGCCTTGACCTTCTTGCCTTCGATCTGCGCGGTGGTGTTGGTGGTCTGGTCGCACAGCAGGTCGATCTGGCCGCCGATCAGGTCGGCCAGCGCCGGGGCGGTGCCCTTGTACGGAACGGCCGTCATGTCCACTTGCAGGGCCGACTGAAACAGCAGACCGCACAGGTGCGAGGCCGAACCAATGCCAGCGTTACCCAGGTTGATCTTGCCCTTGTTCTGGTTGACCCAGCCCACCAGCTCTTTGTAGTTGTTGGCCGGCAGAGTGGGGCGGGAGATCACGGTCATGGGCACGTCGTTGATCATGCCCAGGTACTCGAAGTCGCTCTCGACCTTGAAGGGAATGTTGCGCACCAGGGTGGGCATGGTGGCCATGCCGATGTGGTGAACCAACAGGGTGTAGCCGTCGGCGTTGGCCTTGGCGACTTTGTTGGCACCGATGGAGCCGCCAGCGCCCGCTGCGTTATCGACCACGATATTCGCGCCACCCAGTTGCTTGCGCATGGCTTCAGCGAGGTCGCGCGCCACGCGGTCGGTGGGGCCGCCGGCGGTGAAGGGCACGACGAAGGTGATGGACTTGTCCTTGGCCGGGAAGTCGCTGGCATGGACGGCGCCAATCGACGCCACGCCCAAGGCGGCCAAGGTGATGATTTGTTTGAACGAACGCATCGAGTAGCTCCTGAAAATAAGACGCGTATGGTAGGGCAACCGGGCGGAATCGCAGATCACACCCGGATAGGCCCAAGGGACATCAGGGCAAATTCAGCCCGGGGTCCAGCCCGATGGCGGCAGCGGCAAGGTCAGATTCAGTGGGGGCGCGAGCTGTCGCCGAAATGCCCACCCCCCTGTGACCGCGCCCAGTGGCAGCAGGGCGCGGCTTGAGACTAAGGGTTTTCCTGAGAGGGCGATGCCCGTTTGCAAGGCCGCCGCCGGCACCTGGCTGAGGAGGCGACCCGTGGCTTTGTCGGTGGTGTTCATCTGCGGCGGGGCTGCAGCGGCCTGCCTGCGCGTGCGTTCTGCCGAGTTCATCCACTGCGCCGTGATCTCGGAGGCGCCGCCGGCGAGGAGGGAGGCGGCGGTGCACTGCAGAACGCCAGCGGCCATGCCAGCCGGTGTGGCGGGCCGAAACTTCGGGATAGAGGCGCTGCGCGCGCAAACGACGTTGAACAGAAAGAGGCTGGCGCTGGCGACGGCGTCATGTGCGAGTGAGGGCCGCACTGGCAGCGTGGCGGTAGTGCCCACCGTTTGGCGCACGGTGTCTTCTACCCAAGGCGTGGGAAACACACCTGCCGTGGGCAGCAGACCGGTGACGATCCGCGCGGGAAGGGGCATGCCCGGCATGGTCCGCACAGCGTTGTTCAGGGCGGTCATGGTGCCGAAGCAACCGCCCAGTGCGATGGCGCTGGCCACGGCGTTCTTGCCGACTTTCACCAGGTCTGTTGTGGGGCCGGCTTGCGGGAGGGGGCGGTCCGGTCGCGGCGGGGGTTCGTCGGAGGCGCGGTGGTTGACCGGGGACTGCGGATATGCCGTGTCGGCCCGGTGCGGACTGCGTGTGGCTCGGTCCATCGATGCTCTCCTTGAGTGAACGGGAGGCTGATGCTAGGGAGCGGGTGGGATTTAGGCTTGCAGGACGCCTTGACCTCGGGAAAACGATAATCCCGCCATCTCATGAACGACGCACCCGTTCCTTCCACGGTACGCCTGAACAAGCGCATGGCCGACCTGGGCCTGTGCTCGCGCCGCGAGGCGGACGACTGGATCGGACGTGGCTGGGTGCGGGTCGATGGTCAGGTGGCCACGATGGGCTTGCAGGTCGGACCTCAGGCGCGCATTGATGTCGATCCTGCGGCGCGTGGGCAGCAGGCGCAGCAGGTCACGGTGTTGCTCAATAAGCCGATCGGTTATGTCAGTGGTCAAGCCGAGGACGGCCATGAGCCGGCAGTCGTCTTGGTGCAAGGCCGTACGCATTGGCGCGGTGATGCGTCGCGTCTGCGCTTTGCGCCCTCGCAACTGCGCGGGCTGGCGCCCGCCGGACGTCTGGACATTGATTCCACCGGCTTGTTGATCCTCACGCAGGACGGACGTGTTGCGCGCCAGTTGATCGGCGAGGACTCGCTTGTCGAGAAGGAATACCTGGTGCGGGTGACCTTCGGTGATGTGACCGGCGATGTGCAGCGCGTGTTCCCGGCCGCCGCACTGGCGCGCCTGCGCCATGGCCTGAGCCTGGACGGCCAGGCCCTCAAGCCAGCCCGTGTCGATTGGCAAAACCCCGAGCAGCTTCGCTTCGTGTTGACCGAAGGCAAGAAACGACAGATCCGGCGCATGTGCGAGCTGGTGGGCCTGAAGGTGGTGGGCCTCAAGCGCGTGCGTATCGGCCGCGTGTTGCTGGGGCAACTGCCGCTGGGGCAGTGGCGTTACCTCGGGCCCTCCGAGCGCTTTTGATCGTCGGGGCTCGGCAGGCAGGCCAGCGTCCCAAGTTCGACCAGCACCTCGTCGTTGTGCGGCATCTGCAGGTCAAAGCGGCAGCGGCCTCGCTCGCTCTCGACCTCGCCGTGGTGGGCGCCAGGCGCAAGATTTTCCAGGTACAGCTCACCCTGCGGGCCGGTGAAGGTCTCGATGGCCTGGCTGGCGCTGCCGATCCAGACCCGGGCCCCCGCCAGAGGCTGCTCCCCCCACACCAGTTGCGCCGCCAATGCCCGCAGGCGTCGGGTCTCAAAGCGGATCACGGTGCCACTGCGCTCGGGCAGTACGACCCGTCGCTGCACCTCGGCGACCGTCTGGTCGATGGGGAGCGCTTGCGCGTCGATGGCGATCACCGTGTCGTAATGCGCGCTGATGCGAGGGACAAAGAGCAGGCCGCGACGGTCGGTCATGCCCGCGAGCATGCCGTTGACCGTGACCGGGACCTGGGCGAGCTCGCCCACCTGAACCAGCGCGTAGCTGTCCTCCACCGGGCGACTGAGGTAGGTCTGGCCTGCGATGAAGGTGAGCGCGCCGGCGGCTGACACACGCAGCGCGTGCTGATCGCTATGTATGTCGCCGCGGAGATCTGCGCGCAGACGCAGCGCGCTGGACTCGCGTTGGACAGCGGTGCGCCACTGGGTCGTGTCGGTCGCTCCACTGGCTTGCGTCGCGCCGATGTCAAAGCCCCAGCCCTCGCGTATCGGCGGTGGGCGGTTCCATTGGACGGAGGCGGTGCTGCCGTCGGCGTCGCGCTGAAGCTGGGTGGCCAGCAGGCCACCGCCATCGAGCAGGAAGACCAGGCTCGCGGTGAGTAGCGTGCGCCCCGGCCCCCTTTCGTCGTCCACGCGGGTGGCCGCGATCCGCAGACTGCCGCCCCATGACCGCAGGAAGGCCGCAAAGCCCACCGAGGTGATGCGCGCGGGTGTGAGTGCCGCGAACTGCCAGTCGGACCCCGCGTCTGTTTGCGTTGCGGGGCGGATCGCGCGGCGGCTGTGACTGAGCCAGACCGAGCGCCCTTCGCCCACGCGCCGGCTCACTTGCAGCTGCGTCTCGCGCAGGCGATTGCCCTGTACCGCGGATTCGCCGAGCGTGGCGTAGCCGGCACTGTCGGCGCGGTGCGTGAGGCCCAGACCCCAGCGGGCCGATTGGTATTCGTACCGCCACAGCCCCGTCTGCCCTCGCGCCTGTGGCGCGCGGCTGCTTGCAAGGGCGACGGTGATCAGCCCCCGTGAAGCCACTTGCCACACGGCAGACGCGCCAGCTGTGACGAAGCCCTCGCGCGCCTGGGCGCTCAAGGCCAGCGTGAGCGACGGCGTGGCGCCCCAGGCGTGGCGTGCAGTGACCAGCGGTGCGCCGTAGTCGGCGCTCTCCTGGCCCAGGCGTCGCCGCACAGCGCCCAGGGCGTATTGGAAATCGTGCAGGCCCGGTGCCAGCAGGCGCGGGGTGGCATAGACCGACTGGTCAAACCTTTGCACCCGGCCATAGGCATCGCGTACCAGCAACTGCACGGAGCGCGCGCCCAGCGGCGTGCGCAAGTCGCGGATTTCGAACACGCCGGCGGGCACGCGCTCGGTCCGTACCCGCTGGCCGTCAACATAGACCTCGACCTCGCTGGGGAGTAGGGCCTGTCCTTGCACCGCGCCCAGGGGATAACGGATCTGATACGGATTCAGGCGCGCGAGCGTGGCGTAGGACAAGCCGCCCAGTACCACCCCCGGGTTCAAGTCGTCCGAGGCGGTGACCAGGTCGCCCAGTGTCCAGCGCGCTTGCTGCTCGGGCATGTCCCGCGTGACCGAGGTCATGAGCCGCACAAAGCGCGTGTGGCTGCCATCGCTCACGGTCTGTCCCCGCGACAGCAGCAGCGTGGGCCCCAGACGCGCGCCAGCCTCCAGGGCCAGTGAGGCGGGCGGGCGCGCGACGCCCGCTGAGTGCAATTGCTCGATCGCCCAATTGAGAAAAGCGCCCTCACCCCTGACCCGGGGCATGCTGCGTGGCGGCGCGTTGGCGGCGATCACGGTGCGAGCCAGCAAGGTGGGTGCCGCGGTGATCACCAGCGTCTGGGTGGGTTCATCCAGGTCGAGTGCGAGGTCGCTGGTGCGCTCCAAAGCGACATGCTCGATGCCATCGATCTGAGCGACTGCGGGCGCGGGGATCTGCAGTCCGAGGGAGGGCAGGTCCTGGCGACGCACCCAGAGGCGGCCCGAGGCTGTGCGCTGGACAAAAAGATCCCCCCGCGGCGTGCCGTTGACGGTGATCGTCACGATGGCAGGTTCGAAGACGGTGGGATCTGCGCGTGCGTCCGCCGCGTGCGCGCTGCAGACGCTCAGGGCCTGGCCCCAGGCGAGACAGGCGAGTACCCAAGGCCCTGCCCTCAGGGGCACGGCCGTGCACCGACATCGAGCTCGCGGCGGACCTCGGACTGCTCGGTCGTGATCACGAGGGCAAGACGCGCGATCTGCCCACACAGATCGGCGGGGACGGTGGCCTCGAACCGGCGCAGGGCGCCAGCCAGGAGGTAGCGCTCGGCGAGCAGCTCTTGACGGAAGACCTCGGCGCCCGATGCAGCGATGCCCCGCAGGGTCACGGCCTTGAACAATTCATGGCCTGTGCCTTGATTGCGCACAGACCAGAGCGCCTGCGGACCTTGCAGATCGAAGTCGGTCAGCTCGAGCTGGCGTCGCACTGCAGCAGCCCGCACGAACACGGGCGCACCAAAGCGCATGAGGATCCGAATGCGGGCGCCTTCTCGGGCTGCTACCGACGGCGCCGTTAGCTCCTCGATGAAAAGCCGATAGGTTCGCTCGATGTCTTCGGCGGGCTGACGCACGCCCACACGAATCACCGCAGCCTCGCCGGGGGGCAGCGTCAGCAGACGCGGAAAGTACACGAGTTCGGGCGCTTCGCCATAGCGTTCCTGGCCGTCGTCGCTTTGTGTCCAGCGCAGACCCTGGACGCGAAACGACAGGGGGGCAGGCGATTCGTTGCGCAAGGTGAGCGCACCGCTGCGTTGGGCGGCGCCCAGCTCAAGTCGGGTGGGCTGGACAGTGAACTGGCCTGCGTGCGCGGCGATAGGCGCCAGCGCCATGAGCAGGACGAGCGCGATGCCGTGCCTGCAAGCGGTTAGGTGCAGCCGCGAACGCAGGACAGAGAGGGCAGACAGCATGGCGCAGGACGACGCTCAAGGGATAACGCTCAGACGCAGCACGTCGCTGTAAACGCCCGCTGGCGCGTCCGCGAGATCGGCAGGCTCGATGCTTGCGGCGAGCTGCAAGCTGATGTAGCGGCCGTTGCCGGGTGCGCGTTGGACCGTGGGTGCGATCCGCACGGCGTAGCGCAGGTAGGTGTTCGGGCGCAGGGCATGCTGCATACGCTGTCGGCCGGCGGCGTCATGCTGGCCTCCCTCTATGCGCAGCGTCATCGTCAGGCCTGGCGCGCAATCGCCCACGTCTAGGTCTTCATTGCGTACGGGGGTGGCGCGTTGCTGCACGGCAAAACCACGACTGGGATCGAGGGGGCCAAAGCTGATCAGGAGCTGACTGGGCGAACGAAACACGCAGTTGTTGCCCCGGGCCTCGGTGGGCGGGGTGGCGGTCAGCGCGGCGAGAAGGGCCAGGCCTGCGAGGGTGTGCCGTCCTGTCATGCCGCGGAGCGGGTGCGCGGGCCTGGGCGGTTCAGGGACGCAGTTCGACCACCAGCGTGTCTTCGTAGTCGCCTCCCTTCAAGTCGCGATAGCTGGCGGGCGCCACGTTCGCGGTCAGTTGCAGGGCGAGTTCGTTGCCCGGGCTGAATCCCTTGCCGATGGCGCCGTTGGGGAGCGCTGCGCTGAGCGTGTAGCCCAGGGTTTGGGTGGCATCGGTCTTGTGTGTGAGCTGCCGGCTGTGGGTCGAGGTCGCGCTCAGCGGGGTGATTTGCCCGGCCACACCGATCTGAAAGGCGAAGCCCTGGGTGCAGCTGAAGCTGTAGACGCCCACGGCACTGCGCGCGCCGAGTAAAGAGGGGTCTAAGTTGCCCAGGAGGAGTTGAATGCTCGTTGTGGGGTTGGTGAACTTGCAGGTGTCTTGCACCTGGGCGCTGACAAGGGCGGTTTTGGTGTCGAAGGCGGTCTGGGCCTGGGCGACGCCGCACAGGCAAGCGACGAGGGCGGGCAGCATGCGGGTGAGAGTCATGGTCGAAGCTCCTCAGGGTGTGAGTGGGATGGGCGGGCACAGGCCCCGCCGCTGTAAACCCAAAGAAGTATCGGTGGCAAGAATCGTGGTAACTGACGAGTCCCTGAGGGGCGCGGCGCTTGAAAGCGCGAGCAACGCCCTCAGCTTGGGCGCAGTTCCACGGTTCACTTACTTCTTCATCGCCATGTCTTCCAAACAGACGCTTTCCTTCCAGGCCGAGGTCGCGCAGCTGCTGCACCTCGTCACCCACTCCCTCTACTCCAACAAAGAAATCTTCCTACGCGAGCTGGTGTCCAACGCCTCGGACGCCTGCGACAAGCTGCGCTTCGAGGCTCTGGACAACAGCGCCCTTTACGAAGACCAGCCCACCCTGGAGGTGAAGGTGGCCTTCGACAAGGCGGCCCGCACGGTCACCATCACTGACAACGGCATCGGCTTGTCGCTGCAGGACGCGGTGGACAACCTGGGCACCATCGCCAAGAGCGGTACGCGCGATTTCATGAGCCGGCTTTCGGGCGAGCAGAAGGCGAACGCCACTGAACAAGGCCAGTTGATCGGGCAGTTTGGCGTGGGCTTTTATTCGGGCTTCATCGTGGCCGACCGCATCACGGTGGAATCGCGCCGCGCTGGCCTGCCGCCCGAGCAGGGTGTGCGTTGGGCCAGCGGCGGTAGCGGCGATTTCGAGGTGGAAGCGCTCACCCGCGCGGAGCGGGGCACCAGCGTCATCCTGCATTTGCGTGATGACGCCGAGGACTACCTGTCTACCTGGAAGCTCAAGTCCATCATCGCCAAATACTCCGACCACATCGCGCTGCCCATACGCATGCGCAAGGAGGAATGGAAAGAGGGCGCCGACAACCAGCCCGGCGAGATGGTGGGGACGGACGAGTGGGAGACCGTAAACCAGGCCAGCGCGCTTTGGAGTCGCTCCAAGAAAGACATCACGACCGAGCAATACCAGGAGTTTTACAAGCAGATCAGCCACGACCACGAAGCGCCGTTGGCCTGGGCCCACAACCGGGTGGAAGGCAGCACCGAGTACGTGCAGCTTCTGTACCTCCCGACGCAGGCGCCCTTTGACCTCTGGAACCGCGACAAGAAAGCGGGCGTGAAGCTGTATGTCAAGCGCGTGTTCATCATGGACGACGCCGAGGCGCTCATGCCGGTGTACCTGCGCTTCGTCAAGGGCGTGATCGACTCGGCTGATTTGCCTCTGAATGTGAGCCGCGAGCTGCTGCAGGAAAGCCGTGATGTGCGCGCGATCCGTGAGGGCAGTACCAAGCGCGTGCTGTCCATGCTGGAAGATTTGGCCAAGCTGGAGAAAGACGACGCCGCGTCGGAAGAAGACAAGGGCAAGTACGCCAAGTTTTACGCCGAGTTCGGCGCGGTGCTCAAGGAAGGTCTGGGCGAGGACCACGCCAACCGCGAGCGGCTGGCCAAGCTCCTGCGCTTTGCGTCCACCACACACGACACGACCAGCGTGTCCCTGGCCGACTACAAGGCCCGCATGAAGGAGGGCCAGGAGGCGATCTACTACATCACCGCCGACACGCTGGCCGCCGCCAAGAACAGCCCGCAGCTGGAGGTGTTTCGCAAAAAAGGCATCGAGGTGCTGCTGATGGCAGACCGGGTCGACGAATGGGCCCTGAATTTCCTGCCTGAGTTTGAGGGCACGCCGATGCAGTCGGTGGCCAAGGGTGCCTTCGACTTGGGCAAGCTGCAGGACGAAGCCGAGAAAAAAGCCGCCGAGGAAGCGGCCGAGACCTTCAAGCCCGTGCTCGCGCGTTTGAAGGAAGCCCTCAAGGACCGCGCCCAAGATGTGCGCGCGACCACCCGCTTGGTCGATTCACCCGCCTGCCTGGTGGTGAGCGACGGTGGCATGAGCCTGCAACTGGCGCGCATGCTCAAACAGGCCGGTCAGCCCGCGCCCGAGAGCAAGCCGGTGCTGGAGGTGAACCCGGAGCACGCGTTGGTCAAGAAGCTGGACGGCTCGGTGCATTTCCATGACCTGGCCCACATCCTGTTCGATCAGGCGCTGCTGGCCGAAGGCGGCCTGCCGGAGGATCCGGCGGCGTATGTGAAGCGGGTGAACGCGCTGCTGGTGTGAGCGGTTGGCGGGGTGTACGCCTGGGGCTCAGGCCACCAAGGGCGCCTCGTCCATCGCCTCGAGCTGCTCCTCGAGCATGAGGATCTGCTCCTTCCAGTAGTCGCTGCTGCCAAACCACGGAAAGGCCCGCGGAAAGGCCGGGTCGTCCCAGCGCCGCGCCAGCCAGGCGCTGTAGTGGATCAGGCGCAGCGTGCGCAAAGGTTCGATCAGGGCCAGCTCGCGCCGATCGAATTCGCGAAACTGCTCGTAGCCATCGACCAGCGCGCCCAGTTGGCGTTGGCGCTGCACGCGGTCGCCCGAAAGCAGCATCCACAGGTCCTGAACCGCCGGGCCCATGCGGGCATCGTCCAGGTCGACGAAGTGCGGGCCCTCGTCGGGTGTCCACAGGATGTTGCCGGGATGGCAATCGCCGTGAAGGCGCAGGTGCTGCGGCTTGAAGGCGTTCAGACGTTGCGCGATGGCGGCGATGGCGTCATTGCACAGACGTTCCCAGCGTGAGGCGACATCCAGTGGAAGGGTGTGGTGCGTCAGCAGCCAGTCGCGCGGCTCGACGGCGAAGCTGGCGATGTCCAGGGTGGGGCGGTGGGTGAAGGGGCGCGTCTGACCCACAGCGTGGATGCGTGCGAGAAAGCGCCCGATCCACTCGAGGACCTCGGGGTCGTCCAGTTCGGGTGCGCGCCCGCCACGGCGGGGGCTCACGCTGAAGGCGAAGCCGTCATGGTGATGCAGGCTGTGCCCCTGGATCACCAGGGGCGGCACGGCGGGCACTTCGGCGGCTGCCAGTTCCGCGGCAAAGGCGTGTTCCTCGCGGATCGCGGCGTCGCTCCAGCGGCCGGGTCGGTAGAACTTGGCCACCACCTGCGCATGGCCCTGCACAGGCTCGTCTAGCGGGATCTGGTAGACGCGGTTTTCGTAGGAGCTCAACGCGGTCAGGCGGCCGTCGCCCCACAGGCCGATGGACGCCAGGGCGCCGAGCACCGCATCGGGTGTGAGGGTGTCGTAGGGGTGCGAGGGATCGGCCATGCAGGGATTGTCTCCCCTGCGCCCGCTTCAGCTTCGAAAGCGCCGGCGCGTCAGGACCAGGGTCAGCCCGAAAGCCACCACGGCATAGGCCGCCAGCACCAGCACATGACGCAGCGGCGTGTCGGGCCAGCGGTCCATGAAAAGAGGTCGGACCAATTCGACGGCGTTGGTCAGGGGCAGCCAGTCAGACAGGATCCGCAGCAGCGGCGGCAGTTGATCACGCGGAAAAAACACGCCCGAGAGGAACATCATGGGCGTGAGGAACAGGGTGAAGTAGTAGTTGAAAAAATCGTAACCCTTGGCCAGCGCGTTGAAGATCAGCGCCATGCTGGCGAAGGTGATGCCCGCGCCCGCCAGCACCAGCCAGGCCAAGGCGAGCTTGGGGCTGGTGCTGATGCCCAGAGCCACCATCACGATCAGGATGGCAGTGACGGTGAAGACGGCCTTGTAGGCGGCCCACAGCATTTCCGCGACGACCACGTTGTCCAGAGACACCGGTGCGTTGAGGATGCCGCTCCAGGTTTTTTGCACGTGCATGCGCGAGAAGGCCGAATACAGGGCCTCGAAGGACGCGGCGTTCATGGCGCTCATGCAGATCGAACCACTGGCCAGAAAGACGAGGTAAGGCACCTGCGTGTCGCCTAGCTGCACCTGGCCGACCAGCGCGCCCAGGCCATAGCCGAAGGCGATCAGCCAGATCAGGGGCTCGGCGATATTGGCCAGCACGCTGGGGATGGCCAGCTTGCGCCACACCAGCA
Organism: Comamonadaceae bacterium; assembly: GCA_947463025.1. Lineage (GTDB taxonomy): Bacteria > Pseudomonadota > Gammaproteobacteria > Burkholderiales > Burkholderiaceae_C > Ramlibacter. Next base: position 4,227 of record CANHSE010000048.1, on the reverse strand, counting down.
GATTGCGCAGGAACACCGGCCACCAGCGCAGGGACAGATCGGGCGCGTGCCACAGGCTCATGGTCAGGCCTCCTCGCGGATCTGGCGTCCGGTGAGTTTGAGGAACAAGTCCTCGAGATTGGCGGGGCGATGCAGGGTGCGCAGGCCCGGTCGGGTGGACAGTGCCTCAAGCAGTGCACGCGCATCCTGCGTGTAGAAAAAGACCGTCTCGCCACTGACCTCCACACGCGCCGCGTGCTCGCGCAGGGGCGAGTCCACCAAGGCCAGTGCGCCCTGGCCATAGGCCTCGACCACGTCGGGCTCCAGGTGGGTGGCGATCAGATCGCGCGGTCGTCCTTCGGTGATCTTGCGGCCATGGTCCATCACCAGCAGGCGGTGGCACAGGCGCTCGGCCTCGTCCATGAAGTGAGTGGTCAAGAGGATGGACTTGCCCTGTTGCAGCAGCAGCTGCAGGCGCTCCCACATCAGGTGACGGGCCTGCGGGTCCAGGCCGGTGGTGGGCTCATCGAGTACCAGCAAGGCCGGGTCGTTGACCAAGGCACGCGCCAGGCTCAGACGCCGGCGCATGCCGCCAGAGAGCTCGGCGGGGCGCGCCTGGGCTTTGTGCGTGAGGGCAGCGAATTCGAGCAGGTGCGGAATGCGTTCGCGCATCGCGCGCGCGGACAGGCCGAAGTAGCGGCCATACACCAGCAGGTTTTCTTCGCAGGTGAAGTCAGGGTCGAGCGTGTCGAACTGGGTCACCACCCCGAGTCGGGCCTTGATGGCCATGGCGTCCTGGGGCAGGGACAGGCCCATGGCAGTGACGTCGCCGCTATCGGGCTCGGTCTGTCCCAGGCACATGCGCACGGTGGTGGTCTTGCCCGCGCCGTTGGGGCCGATCACGCCCAGACATTCGCCGGGGGCGATTTCAAACGACAGGTCATGGACCACGGTGGCCGCGCCATAGCGCTTGGTCAGGTGGCGAACGGCGAAAAGCGGGGTGGGGGCATCCATGCAGTCGGCTATTGTCGCCCACCGGACGAGCCCGTATGCCCCCCCGTAGAATCGCGGGCTGCCTTTTCGATCGGTTGTACGTGCGTCCTCCCCTGTCCATCCTGATGCAGCATCTGCTGCCCAAGCAGCTGCTGACACGCGCCATGGGCGCGTTCGCCGGGTGGGAGGGCGGTGCGGTCACGCACGCCGCGATCCGCCGCTTCATTGCCCGCTATGGCGTGGACATGAACGAAGCGGCCGACCCGCAGCCCCAGGCCTATGCCACGTTCAATGCGTTTTTCACCCGTGCCTTGCGCCCGGGTGCGCGACCCCTGGCTGACGCGGACTTCATCTGCCCGGTCGATGGGGCGATCAGCCAGTGCGGCCCGATCGCGCACGATCAGATCTTCCAGGCCAAGGGCCACCACTATTCGACGACGGCGCTGGTGGGCGGCGATGCGGCGCTGGCCCGCCAGTTTGACGACGGCCATTTCGCCACGATCTACCTCTCGCCGCGCGATTACCACCGCATTCACATGCCCTGTGAGGGTCGGCTCACGCGCATGATCTATGTGCCGGGCGATCTGTACTCGGTCAACCCGCTCACCGCGCAACATGTACCAGGCCTGTTCGCGCGCAATGAGCGCGTGGTGTGCGTGTTTGACACGGCGCACGGCACCTTCGTCAATGTGCTGGTGGGGGCGACCATCGTGGGCAGCATGGCGACGGTGTGGCATGGGGTGGTCAATCCGCCCCGCACGCGCGAGGTACGCGAGTGGCGTTACGACAGCCAGAACACCGTGCTAGGCAAAGGCCAGGAGATGGGCCGCTTCCTGCTCGGATCCACCGTGGTGATGTTGTTCCCGAAAGATGTCGTGAACTTCAACGCCGACTGGGCGCCCACGCGCCCCGTGCGCCTGGGCGAGGCGATGGCCACGGCGGCAAAGGCCTGAAGGCCAGACTCAACATCCCGCGTCGCCGAGTGAACGACGGCGCACCCACCCCCAAATCCCAAGGCCAGCGCGGAACTGGCTCCGCCGGGCCGCCGGTGGCACCCCCCTGGGGGGGAGGCGGCCGCAGGCCGCATCGGGGGGGAGCCTACTGAAACGCTACCTCGTCGAAGCTGCGTAGCTTGCGACTGTGCAAGCGGCTGCTGCCGCCTTCGCTGAGGATCTCAATGGCCCGCATGCCGATACGCAGGTGCTGGTCGACCCGCTCGCGGTAGAACTGATTGGCCATGCCCGGTAGCTTGATCTCGCCGTGCAGGGGCTTGTCGCTCACGCACAGCAAGGTGCCATAGGGCACGCGAAAGCGAAAGCCGTTGGCCGCGATGGTGGCGCTTTCCATGTCCAGGGCAACGGCGCGGCTCTGGCTGAAACGGCGCTGGGCTTGCTTGCCGGGGAGCAGTTCCCAGTTGCGGTTGTCGGTGCTGGCCACGGTACCGGTGCGCATGATGCGTTTGAGGTCGGCGCCTTCGCAGCGGGTGACATCGGCCACCGCCTTTTCGAGTGCGAGTTGGATTTCAGCCAGGGCCGGGATCGGCACCCAGGGCGGCAGGTCTTCATCGAGCACATGGTCTTCGCGCACATAGGCGTGGGCCAGCACGTAGTCACCCAGTTGCTGGCTGTTTCGCAGGCCCGCGCAATGTCCCAGCATCATCCAGGCGTGCGGGCGTAGCACCGCGATGTGGTCGGTGATGGTCTTGGCATTGGCCGGGCCCACGCCGATGTTGACCATGGTGATGCCGCCGCGGCCCGGGCGCACCAGGTGGTAGGCGGGCATTTGCGGCAGGCGCGCCGGTGCGACGCCGGGCGCGGTGGGGCCCACGACGGCCTCGGTCTGGCCCGCGCGCTGCGTGACGACGTTGCCCGGTTCGATGAAGGCCGCATAGCCGCTGGCGGGATCGGCCATGGCTTCATGGCCCAGGCGCACGAATTCGTCGATGTAGAACTGGTAGTTGGTAAAGAGCACGAAGTTCTGGAACCACTCGGGCGCGGTACCGGTGTAGTGGCGAAGCCGTTGCAGCGAGTAGTCGACTCGCGCCGCCGGGAACAGCGACAGCGGCTGCGGATCGCCAGGGCGCAGGCGGTGCGTGCCGTTGGCGATGCCATCGTCCATGGATTCCAGATCGGGCAGGTCAAACAGGTCCTGCATCAGTGCGCGCCGATCGGGCGGCAGGCTCCCCTCGATGGGGTCGTCCTGGGCCAGGGAGAAGTGAATCGGAATGGGCTGCGTGCTGGTGCCGACCTCGAATTCGACGCCGTGGTTTTGCTGCAGCAGCCCCAGCTGGGTGAGGTAGTAGTCGGCAAACAGGTCGGGGCGGGTGAGGGTGGTTTCGTAGCGCCCCGGGTCGGCCACGAAGCCGTAGGACAGGCCCAGGTTCTCAGGGGTCTGCTTGCGCGCGGTCGAATCCACCTGAATGCGCACATAGGGGTAGCACCCACGCACGCGCTGCGCAAGCGGATCGCCCGCCGCAAAGCGTTGCACCGATTCACGCAAATGCAGCACCTGCTGGTCGTAGATCAGACGGATCTGGGCCAGGGCGGCCTCGGGGCTGGCGTGACGTGTGGGGGCGATGAAGGTCGGCGGATGGGGCATGGCCCATTGTGCAACGCGTGCGCGTGCAGATGCCATCCGGGCGATCAGTGCAAGTCCTACAGGGCGTTCCGACTCCCCCTGACCGAGCCGCCGGCGAGCGCTCTGCGACAGTGAGCCTCGCGTCCAGCGGCCCCGCCCCAAGAAGGCGTGTGCCGACGATGCGAAGAGTCCCTCACAGAACGACTTCAAGGAGTGCCCGCGAATGAGAACCGACATCCCGGTCCAGAATCCTTTTGCCCTGATGACCGACCCCGACACCGTCCGCCAGGTGGTGGCGCAGTCGGATCAATTGAGCAAACTGAGCCAGCGCCGATGCCATCCCCTGGATCGTGCCGTGATTCGTAGTGCCAGCGCGGAGCTGGCTGCCTTCGATTCGAAGATCGACCGGACCACCATCTACCTGCCACCGGAGGAAGACAAGTCGTCGGCCTATGCGCGGGTGTACGGTCGGACCATGAACTGAGCCCGCGCGCCCTGGGCGCAGGCCCATAAAAAAACCCGGCATCGTGAGACGCCGGGTTTTTAGTTTGCGGAAGAACCGCTTGCTGCTTAAGGCTTGCTGGCCGTGGGGAACGGCCAAGCGGCTTGCGGGTTCAGAGTGGTCTGAGCCGCAGGCGCAGCCGCCGCAGGGGCGGCAGCAGCAGGCTTTTTCGCTGC